>CAYQYP010000140.1:0-55442 GCA_964421755.1 uncultured Acidobacteriota bacterium | reverse complement strand
GATCCTTCTCGTCAAGAAAACCGGCAAACGCCACCTGATTGCCGTCGGGAGAAAAGGTCGGGTCGAATTCGGCTCCAGGGTACGTCGTGAAGGGAACGGAAATCAGAACCGGCTTCGACTCTCCCGTAGGCCTCAGAAGCCACCAACCGGTGGCGGCTAGAAGAGCCATCACCAGGACGGCCGGTACAATCCAGAGCACCCTTCGCGCACGAGGTGGAGGTTGAGTGATACCTCGCCATGACTCCAGTTTCTCCTTGGCCTCCTTCAATTCGACCCGGACGTCCGATCCGCCGGGGACCCCAGGCGCGATTTCGCTGAGTACAGGGCCTACAAATCGGTATCCATGCTTTGGGACGGTTTCTAAGAATTCTCTGGCTAACCCCCCTTCCGAAAGTATCTTTCGTATCGTGGAAACATTCTGAGCAAGCGTCGCTTCCTCAACGACAACATTTGGCCAAACCGTCTCGAAGAGCTCGTCCTTTGTAACGACGTGCCCCGCGTGCTCGAGAAGAACCGATAAGGTGTCCAACGCCTTCGGAGTTATCGAAACGGCTTTATCGCGCAGCAGAAGAATACGTTCCTTGGGGTCCAGCTTGAAGGGGCCAAAGCTGTAAATGCAAGGGCTTTCCTCCGACATCCAACACTCTCCAGAGGAAATCTCAAAAGGATTTCAAGAGACTTTTGCAGGAGTTTCAGAAGGGTTTCAAGACTTCCTTGCCCATTATCCCGTAGAGTTCGCGAGCAAGACAAGAACACCCAAACCACGCCCGACGACGTGAACGTTCAAGCCAAAGAGAATCTGCTCTGTGGCGAAACCACCAAGAAACGGCGCCACTGGACTCTCCTCCGAGTCGGGCAAGGAGGCAACTGTGAAAAAGGAATGTGCAGCTTTCGGCGTATTCTTGCTGCTTACCCTCTCTGACTCTGTTTCATACGCTCAGGATGTGCCCGAGCAAGATCAGCCGCCTCACTCTCAATACCCGACACATGAAACGCCGGATGCAGTTCAGGCGGCAGAGGAGATCCGGGAGGGCATGACATCGGTCGTCAGTATAGCGGCCTGTAAGGCCGCGGTCCGGCCGGAATCCGCGGCCGCAGCGGTGAAGTACCTTAACCAGGGCAGCGCCCGCTATCGCAAAGGGGATCTTGACGGGGCTATCAGACAATACTCCTCGGCGATCAAGAGGGACCCCTGTCTGGCGGTCGCTTACAACAATCGAGGAAACGCCCAACGCCGCCAAGGCCGCTTCGAGGAAGCGATCAGTGATTTCAACCGGGCTCTGGCCATCAACCCCCACCTTGCCGAGGCTTTCAACAACCGCGGGCTTGTTCGGCGCCTGAAAGGCGAAGTGGACGCGGCGATTGCCGACTTCAGCCGCGCAATCGAGCTCCAGCCGGATTATGCGGCGGCTTACACGAACCGCGGAAACGCCTATCGAGACAAGGAAGATATGGAAGCCGCCGTGGCCGATTATGACCGGGCGATCGAGATCGATCCGAGATCCGCACCAGCCTACAACAACCGTGGCGAGGCGCGGCAGGAAAAGGGGGACCTCGAGGGCGCGATGGCGGACTACAACATTGCGGTCACGCTCGATCCTCATTTATGCCAAGCCCTGAACAATCGAGGCGCTTTACGATTCCGGCGCGGAGATGCTGAGGGAGCTTTGGACGACCTCGACAGGGCCATAGCAGCAAATCCCGATTATGCTACCGCTTACATGAACCGTGGAATCCTCCGCCTGATACAAGGGAAGAAGGCGGAAGGCGAGACGGACCTCGACCGCTGCCTCCAGCTAGATTCTCGTCTAAGACCCGTTGTTAACGAACGCATCCGCGCCGCCAAACGGATTGCGAATGGGGCGTTCGGGCCTGCGGATCATTGAGGGGCAGCTTGAAAACAAGAAAGTGCCGAGGGACGGAATCGAACCGCCGACACGCGGATTTTCAGTCCGCTGCTCTACCGACTGAGCTACCTCGGCACGAAAGAAAGCTTATTCTATCGAGAAACCAGGGGGACAGCAACCCGGAAGTTCTGGGAAACAGCCGCGCAGCCCTACTTCTGGCTCCGCACTTCCTGTACGATCGCGACGGCCTCTGCCACCGTCTTTTCAATCTGAGCAAAGTTGCCGGATGCGATCCAGTCCTTGTGGACCATCCATGTGCCCGCGCAGGCGATGACCTTCTGAAAAGCCAGATACTTTCGGACGTTATCCAGGCTTATTCCGCCGGTCGGGATAAAGCGAACCTGCGAATACGGCGCTGAAATGGCCTTCAGGTAGTCGAGGCCTCCAATCGGTTCTGCCGGGAAGAACTTTAGGTTTGTCAGCCCTTCTTCCATCGCCGCCTCAATTTCGGTCGGCGTGCAGATGCCTGGGAAAACCGCTACGCCACGGCTCTGGCAGTAGTCAACGACCCGCGGATTGAAACCCGGTGCAACGACGAAGCGCGCCCCCGCATTGATCGCCTTCTCCGCCTGATCCACTTTCAGGACGGTTCCCGCCCCCAGAAGGATGTTTGGGAACTCGGCGTTAATGCGACGGATCGACTCCTCCGCAGCCGCCGTCCGGAAGGTCACTTCGGCACACGCCAAACCGCCCTGACACAGGGCTCGGGCCAGTGGTACGGCTGAGTCTACGTTGTCGAGCACGATAACCGGTACAATGCCTAATTTGTCTAACTGCCTGGAGATGACTTCGCTGCTCATATAATGGACACCCCGTAAATTAGCACGCTAATATAACCCAGATGAAAGAAACGGTCTACGCCCCAAACGCCCCGAAACCCGTCGGGCCGTACTCTCAGGCTGTGATTGCCAATGGATTCGTTTTCGCTTCCGGGCAGATCCCTCTGGATCCCTCAACAGGGGAGCTGACCAGGGGCCCCGTCGGCGACCAGACGCGACGCGTCCTCGAAAACCTGAAAGCCGTGCTGGAGGCAGCCGGCTCCTCTCTGGAGAAGGTGGTCAAAACAACCGTCTTTCTCAGCGATATGGGAGATTTCGGGGCTATGAACGAGGTGTATGCGACCTTCTTCCCCAAAGATCCGCCTGCAAGATCGACCGTCCAGGCGGCGGCCCTTCCGAAGAACGCCGGCGTGGAGATCGATCTGATTGCGTTGCTCTAGCCCGCTCTAGCCCACGACTAGCCCGCATTTCTCACGCCGCGCTCGGGCAACCGCCGTCAGAGCCACGCAGCGCTTTTCAGCGGAGTAAGCGGGTTCTTGCCTTCAGCACGATCGTGGCTGGCGTCAAGAACCCGCTTACTCGGCTGAAAAGCGCTGCGTGCGCGGCTCTGACGGAAAAAGCAGCCGCAGAGTTGTGAAAATGCGGGCTAGGAGTGGGCTAGGAGGGTGCAAAGCTGACCGGCTGACCAGCTGAACAGCTGCCAAGCTGGGAAACAGGTCGAGGAATCTTCGCAAACTGTCCGCCCCATGGCAGCAGGTCGAAAGGTCAACAGGTGGAAGGTCAGCTGATCAGCCGGTCAGCCGGGGGAAGGTCCCACCCGCAAGTGGGACCTTCTCCGACTCGGAAGTTGGACCTACGTTTGCTTATTGCACGTTAACCGTGATCTGACGCGGCTTCGCTTCTTCCCTCTTCGGGAGCACAACGGTCAGGATGCCGTTTTTCAGGTTCGCCTGGATACCGTCCGCCTGGATCGAGGTCGGAAGCATGAAGCTCCGGTGGAACTTCCCGTACCAGCGCTCGCTCTGGTGATACTTCACGTCGTTCTTCTCTTCAACCGCTCGCTCGCCGCTGACGAACAGCTGACCGGCATCAATCGTGATGCGGATCTGATCCTTCTCAAAACCGGGGACTTCGAACTGGAACACCAGCTCGTTCTGGGTTTCGTAAACGTCAGCAGCGGGCACCCAGGTACCACCAGCGAAGGACCGTTCGGTATCGCTGAACCAGCGCGAAAGGTTGTCACCAAACACGCGATTCATCGCGTTCTGAACTTCCTGAAGGTCACGCAAGGGGTTAATTCTCATCAGACTCATAATGGTTCCTCCTCTTTTTCGTGTAGTGGTTATTTTCAAATTTCGTGGCCGCCGGTTCGGTTTTCCTGACCCTTCCCGGCGACGAATCTGTAAATAAGATCGGTCGGTTGCCGTGTCAAGTTAGCGGGTGTTAGCATTGATCAAATGCGTAACGTCTATCTGGATAACAATGCGACGACGGGGCTGGACCCTCGCGTTCTCGAAGCCATGACCCCTTACTTCGTCGAGACTTTCGGCAACGCCTCCTCGATTCACACATACGGGCAGAGAGCCCGTGCGGCGGTCGAGGACGCTCGCCGCCAGGTAGCCGATTTACTCGGCGCTCAGCCGCAGGAAATAGTCTTTACCAGCGGCGGCACCGAGTCGGACAACACCGCGCTGAGTGGTGTAGCGACGGCTCTGGCTGACAAGGGACGCCACGTCGTTACGACTTCGATTGAACACCCGGCCGTCCTTCGGACCTGCGAGCAACTGAGCAAGCAAGGCTTCGTCGTCACGTACGTGCCGGTGGGCCGCGACGGAATTGTCCGAATGGACGAACTGGCTAAGGCCCTGACTGACCAGACCATTCTCGTTTCGGTCATGCACGTCAACAATGAGACGGGCACAATCCAGCCGCTGCACGAGATCGCCGAGTTAACACGCGAGCGCAGAATCGTTTTCCATACCGACGCGGTTCAGTCCGCCGGGAAGATACCGGTTGATCTCAGAGATCTGGGCGTCGATCTGGCTTCGTTTTCCGCTCACAAGCTGCACGGTCCCAAAGGAGTGGGCGTCCTTTTCGTCAGGCGCGGGGTGCGATTCAAACCTCTCCTTGTAGGTGGCTCTCATGAAAGGGGGCGCAGGGCGGGCACCGAGAACGTTCCTGGAATCATCGGAGTCGGAAAGGCTTGCGAGCTCGCCCGGGAGGCGCTCAGCGATATGAATACCCGGGTGCGGGCGCTTCGTGACCGATTAGAGCAGAGAATACTCGATGAGATTCCCCAAAGCGCGGTGAACGGAAGCCGGACCGAGCGGGCGCCCCACGTCGCCAACATTAGTTTCAGGGGAGTCGAGGGAGAAGCGCTCCTGATTTCGCTCGATTTTCAGGGCGTCGCCGTATCGACCGGGTCAGCCTGTTCCTCGGGGTCACTTGAGCCATCGCACGTCCTCAAGGCGCTCGGTCAGAGCCAGGACCTGATTCGTGGCTCGATCCGTTTCAGCCTCAGCCGGATGACGACGGAGCAGGATATCGACTACGTGCTTGAAATCCTGCCTCCGACGGTAGCCCGAATCCGCGAAATGTCGCCGCTGTATCGGGAGGGGTAGGGCGTGCGCGGCCGTGCCCTAGCCAGCTTACGCGGCACTGTCGAGCATTTCAGAACCGCAAACGCAGCGCTTTCCAGCGGAGTGCGCGGATTGTCACCGGGAGCAACCGGCCAATCGTCACAGAGGCTGCGTAATGCATGCGGTGAGAATCCGCGCACTCCGCTGGAAAGCGCTACGTTTGCGGTTCTGAACGGTTCGTCGACCCCATCGCCGGCCAACCGTGTAGGGACTGCCTCCCTTGTTTTACAGTGCTACGTCGGGGTAGGCCGCGGCAAGAACCTCGGGGATTTCGACGGTCCCATGCAGCTTCTTCTTCAGCTGCAGCGCGTTTACGACGGCCTGCCCCCGGAAGTGATTGTTGTAAACCGCGTACACGTCTTCGGTCTGCTGTTCGAGGTCGATCACGAGCCCCGACTGCTCTTCAACTTCTTCTTCGGAATACAGGTAATTGTAGCGGGCGTCGCGCCCGGCTTCCTCCCGAAACCAGTCCTTATAGTTCCGCCCGTGGCAGCGGAAGTACCCGATGGTCGAGGTGGCGTAAGAGCGTGGGCGGATGCTTCGACCGAAAATCGGCTGGTCGATATTGCAGATGCCGACTTTCATTCCGCGGAGAAAATCACGGACGGCGTCCTGGTCCCACGAGGCGTGGCGAAACTCCACGACGAGCGGTAAGCTGGAAAATGCCTCAACGAGCCGGACGAGGTAATCCCGCTCGTCCTGCTCATTCTTAAACGACCAGGGGAACTGGATGAGTGCCACACCCAAGCGTCCGGCTTCCAGAATCGGCCGGACACCGTCCGTCCATTCCTGAACCGCCGCCTTGGTCAGCTTGTCACGGCTGTGAGTAAAGTCCTGGAGAAGCTTAGCCGTAAACCGGAAATCGGGATTGGTCCCGGCACGCCGCACCCATCCTTCAGCAACCTTCGGAGCAATCGGGCGGTAGAAGCTATTATTTATTTCTATCGTAGTGAAGAACTGCGTAAGGTAAGTGAGCTGATCGGTCTTACGACCCTTGGGATAAACCACGCCCTCCCAGTCCTTGTAGCTCCACCCGGCCGGACCGATGCGAATCATTGAATCTCCAACTCAATCTTCGCACCCCTTCGCGCCTCAAGGATCCTGGCAGCGGGCTTGCCACGCGCCGCCAGCTCATAATATCCATTGCCGCCGATGATTGAGAACAGTTCATCGACCGAGGACTCGGAATAGAAGGCTCTATGGGCTTTGATTTCCTTTTCACCCAACCGGAAAACGGCCGGCCGAAAATCTCGCCCTGCCAGTTTTCGCACATCCTGCGGCGAGATATTCGTTATGACGTTTCCGAAGCGGTCGATGTGCAGGATGACTCCTTCCACACGGTTGCTCGCCAGCAGCTTCAGTGCGGGCAAGGCAAACCGCGCGTAATCCTGGATGACCGGTCCGAAATGCTCAATGTCGGTTCCCTTCGCCAGCCACCCGACTACCGGGCCGAAAACGTCACGTCCATGGAAAGTCGGCGAAACCGGCTTGCGAAAGTAGTGATCGGCCTCGATCGATACGACGATTGTGGGCGGTTCTTTCGCGAACACGAGCGAAAGGACTCCGTTGTCGGGAGCGACGAAAAAGTGCGTCTCGTTCGAGGCGATGATTGCGCGCCTCCCCGATCCGACCGTCGGGTCTACGACCACGAGATGGACGGTACGAGTCGGGAAGTAAGCGTACGTGCTCGCCACGACATAGGACGCCTCCAGCAGATCGTGCGGTCCGATGTCGTGAGTGATGTCGATGATTGGAACACCGGGACACGCCGAAAGGATCGCTCCTTTGACTGCGCCGACGTAAGGCTCCCGGGAACCGAAATCGCTTGTGAACGTGATAACTGGGCTGGGCGGCATGACGCAAGGGTAGCATGACCAGCGGTCAGCAGTCAGCAGTTTGCAGGCAGCAGTTCATGTGCTGACAGACATGAGAACCGCAAGCGAAGCGCGCGGGCGGTAGTGTTGCAGAATTCCTGACGGAGAACTGAGGTCTCAGACCCTCGAGAAATCCACCGTCGCGAAATAGTCGTCAAGAGACTCTGCCCGGCGAATCTGCTGCACACTGCCATCTTCGCGCAGCAAAAACTCCGCGGACCGCAGCTTGCCGTTGTACTGGAAACCCATGGAATGGCCGTGCGCGCCGGCATCGTGAATCACGAGGAGGTCTCCCGTCTCAACTTTCGGCAGCAGCCGGTCGACGGCAAACTTGTCGTTGTTCTCGCACAGTGACCCGACGACGTCGACTTTCCTGTTCCGGGGGACCTCTTCCCTGCCAAGCACCGTGATGTGGTGGTACGCCCCATACATCCCCGGCCGCATCAGATTCGCCATGCAGGCATCGACCCCCACGTATTCCTTGTATGTGTGCTTCTCGTGGATGGCCCGGGTCACAAGGAACCCGTACGGTCCCGTGATAACACGGCCGTTCTCCATACAAACGCTCAGAGGATGCAACCCCGCTGGCCGGATCCGTTCGTCATAGTAAACTTTAACGGCCTGGCCGAGCGCCTGGAGGTCGATTGCCACATCCTCCGGTCGGTAAGGAATGCCGACTCCTCCGCCGAGGTTCACAAACTCCAGTCGCACGTCGAGCTTCTCGGCCAGATCGACGGCCAGATCGAACAGCATGCGGGCTGTTTCGATGAAAAAATCCATGTTCAGCTCGTTCGAGGCCAGCATCGTATGCAACCCGAACCGCCGGACTCCCTTTTTCTTAGCGGCCTCGTATGCCTGGAACAACTGGGGGCGCGTCATCCCGAACTTAGCCTCCGCCGGCTGGCCGATGATTGCGTTCCCCGTGCGTAGCGGGCCCGGATTGTAGCGAAAACAGAGCAGCTCCGGCAGTCCGCCCGCCAGCTTCTCCAAGTAGACCAAATGCGTGATGTCGTCGAGGTTGATGATCGCTCGCAGGGCTTTCGCCCGTTCGAACTCCACGGCAGGTGTGTCGTTCGACGTGAACATGATCTCCTCGCCAACGATCCCGACCCGCTCGGCCAATACCAGTTCCGCCAGGCTGGAGCAGTCCGCCCCTAAGCCCTCCTCTCTCAAGATCTTCAGGATGTGCGGGTTGGGCGTCGCCTTGACGGCAAAATACTCTTTGAATCCATCGCACCAGCCGAACGCGGCGTTTAACCGCCGAGCGTTCTCGCGAATCCCGCGCTCGTCGTAAACGTAAAAGGGTGTTGGATGATCACGAATGATCTCGGTGATTCGAGCTTTGTCAAACGGGAGTCTCTTATCAGTCCTTGATAGCATGATGGTTTGTTTGTGTCGAAAAGTCGTTACCGGCGAGTGAGTTTAGCTCGCGGCGGCATGGGTGGCAACGTGTAAAATACAGGTGAGCATGGCCTACTTCTATGATGCGCGTGGCAATACGTACTTTGTGGCCTCGCCGGATGAGATTGGGGACTTCGCCGACCTTCCGCGAATCGCTGCCGAAGCTTCCAAGGCACCTGAGCGATGGGCAGTTCGCGCGATTGAGCGCATCTGTCGTCGCCCTGACGCTTCTGAAGCCGTCGGAACCGGTGGCGCCAAGAAATACCTCTCGGACGGTCTGTTAGTCGGACCGTTCCCTGAGCAGCACGCTTTCGGCTTGTTGATCGTCAATACGGACGGTACGCTTGCCGAGCGCAGCGGGAACGGCCTGACGATTTTCTCCCAGTTCCTCGTTGATACCGGACAAGCCAATCGCTCGGATCCATTCTTTTTGCGCGTCTATCATGGCAGGCCTTCTTCCCCCTTTATCGAAGCGCGAATAGAAGCGTGTGAACGCGATGGGCAGACAGGGTTTTGGATCGACATGGGCCTCCCGACGTTTGGACCTTCAGCAGTTGGCGCGTCTCCTGGATACGTTGGAGATTCTGAGTTTGAAGGCCGCATTGTTTCCCGCGTTTTCGAACTCGAGAAGATTGAACCATCGTGGACGTGCAGCCAGTTTGTCAATGTTGGGAATCCGCACTGTGTCACGTTCCTGAAAAGCCCGGACCTGTTGCCTTCCATGGAGCAGCTGGGGTCCGAGAAGTGGCTTTCTCGTCTTAGTGCAGTCGCAAACAGCACCGAAAGTGACGGCTTCCGAGGCGCGGGGCGTCCGTGCAGGAGGGGAGTCAATCTGCAATGGGCCGCAGTCAGCGATCAGCCGGATAGCATTGAGGCGCGCGTTTTTGAGCGTGGCGAAGGACCCACCCTGTCTTCCGGGTCGAGCGCCACAGCCGTCGCAAGCGCCGCCCGGAAACTGGAGCTTGTTACTGGGGAGACGGTAAACGTCAGGATGCCGGGAGGGGTTGCGCCGGTGCGATTCGATGAACATAATGAGATCCTCGAGCGCGTGATGTTGTTTGGCCAGGCGCAGCGAGCAAAGCCGCCGATTTAGAAACATGACCTACATCAACGATAACTATCTCAAACTACCCGCCGGTTACCTGTTTCCCGAAATTGGCCGGCGGGTCAAGAAGTTCTGCGAAGACAACCCTTCGGCAAAGGTTATTCGGCTGGGCATCGGCGATGTCACCGAACCCCTTGCTCCCGCCGTGATTCAGGCCATGCATACGGCCGTCGATGAGTTGGCCGTCCGCTCATCGTTCCGTGGCTATGGGCCCGAGCAGGGCTACGATTTTCTGCGCGAAGCCATTGCCAAAAATGATTTCCAGGCTCGCGGCGCCGAAGTCGGCGCGGATGAGATTTTCGTCTCGGACGGCTCGAAGTGTGATGCGGGAAATATCCTGGATGTCTTCGGAGACAATAACGTCATTGCGGTTCTGGATCCTGTCTACCCGGTGTATGTAGATACCAATGTGATGGCCGGGCACACGGGTCCCGTGGATGCCAGTGGGCGCTACGGCGGGTTGGTCTATCTTCCGGTCACAGCCGACAACGATTTCGTCCCCGAACTTCCCAGGCAGCGGGTCGATTTGATTTACCTGTGCTACCCCAACAATCCGACCGGCGTTGTGGCGACCAGGGAGATGCTGAAACGCTGGGTCGAATACGCGCAGCAGAACGGTTCGATCATCTTGTTTGACGCGGCCTACGAGGCGTACATCACCGACCCGTCGATCCCCCACTCCATCTACGAAATTGACGGGGCCAGGGAAGTGGCGATCGAATTCCGTAGTTTCAGCAAGACGTCGGGCTTTACCGGTGTCCGGTGTGCCTTCACCGTGATCCCGAGGGGCCTCAAAGGGAACACGCGGGACGGCCGCCAGGCAGCCATTCAACCGCTCTGGAGTCGACGGCATTCCACCAAGTTCAACGGTGTCTCCTATCCCGTGCAACGAGGCGCGGCCGCCATTTACTCGCCGGAAGGCAAGCACCAGGTGCGAAAAACGATTGAGTTTTACCTGACCAACGCCAGGTTGTTGCGAGAAGCGCTCGTGAAGCTCGGGATCCAGGTTTACGGCGGGGTCAACGCGCCCTACCTGTGGCTAAAGACTCCCGGCGATCTGGGCAGTTGGGACTTCTTCGACAAGCTGCTCGGCGAAGCTCACCTGGTCGGAACTCCAGGGAGCGGTTTTGGCTCTTGCGGGGAGGGCTATCTCCGCCTGAGCGCCTTCAACAGCCGCGCCAACATCGAAGAAGCGGGGCAACGTTTCGCCAAAATCATGTAGCCTCAAACTCGGCTGGTCACCAACTCAAGTTTCTCCAGCTCGCGATCCATTTTCTTTTTGTTCGCGTCTGCCATCGGGCACATGGGGAGCCGGTAAACTTCCTTGATCCGTCCCAGCCGGGAAACAGCGTATTTGACAGGGATTGGGTTCGATTCCACGAAATTCAAGTTCATCAAACTCAAGTACCTGTACTGGATTTCCCTGGCTTCCTGTAATGCGCCGGCCCGCACCAGAGCTATGAGGCGGGACATCTCCGCCGGAATGATATTGCTCGCCACCGAGATCAACCCCTGCCCACCCAGCGCCACGATCGCGAAGGCCACGGCGTCGTCGCCCGAGAGCACGGAAAAACCGGCAGGCCTGCCGGCGATGATATCCATGATCTGCCCAAGATTGCCACTTGCTTCCTTGACCGCGATAATCCCCGGTATCTGAGCCAGCCGGATAGCCGTGTCTGCCAGGATGTTGCATCCCGTCCGGCCGGGGACGTTGTAGAGCACGACCGGTATGGAGATCGCTTCCGCAATTTTGCGAAAATGAAGAACGAGCCCTTCCTGCGTGGGTTTGTTGTAGTACGGAGTCACGGAGAGAACCGCGTCTGCTCCCGCCTTCTCGGCAATCCGGGACAGATGCACCGCGTGTGCGGTGTTATTGGTCCCGGCACCGGCAACGACCGGGACGCGTCCACGGGTCTCCTCAACGCATGCACGAATAACGGCCCGATACTCGTCCTCGTCCAGCGTGACGCTCTCGCCGGTCGTTCCACATGGAACCAGGAAGTCAATTCCGGATACGATCTGCCAGTCGACGAAACGCCGGTATGACTCGAGGTCGACACTTCCGTCCTCGGCAAAAGGCGTCACGAGCGCCGTGCCACAACCCTCGATCTTAATCATGGTGTTCTCCGAAGATCACTTGTTCGAAAGTATAAAAGCCGGTTTTGCCAATGATCCACTGCGCGCCGAGCAGGGCTCCCCGGGCGAATCCGTCGCGGCTGCGTGCCGTATGCTCGATTGTGAGGGTGTCGACGGGGGAATCAAAGCCGACAACGTGCGTTCCCGGGAAGAATCCTGCGCGAACGTGGGAAATGGGCACCTGTTTCTCGCCATACGATTCCGACATGACCTTCTGAGTCGTCAGCGCTGTGCCCGACGGGGCGTCCAGTTTCTGGACGTGATGTGTCTCGAGGATATAGGGTTGAAACTCCTGAAACCTGGAAAGCACTTTCGACGCCTTCCGGACAACGTGAAAGAAAATCTGCACGCCAAGGCTGAAGTTGGTGGCGTACAGGCAGGCACCGCCATTGCGCGCGACGGTTGTCCGCACTTCCTCGATCCGGTCGTACCAGCCTGTAGCACCTACCACGATCGGAATCCTGGCAACGGTAGCGATGCGTACATTGGTGGGGACGGCGGCGCCAAGGGAGAAGTCGATCAGGACGTCGGTTCTGGCTACCCAGTCGCCCGAGAATCCGGAATCTCCCGGGTTTTCGGCGATGTCCATCTTCTGGGTGATCTCGTGTCCTTCGTCGCGGGCAATCCGCTCGACAGTCTTGCCCATCTTGCCGTAGCCGATCAGTGCTATGCGCATCGTTATTTCGCTCAGCAGGGTTCGAAAAGCTCTGGGTCGGGCGATGCGAAGAACTCATCGTGCAGACGCCTGACGACTTCCTCCATCCTAGCCCCGCGTACCAGGAAAGTCACGTTGATCCGAGATGCGCCCTGCGAGATCATCCGGACATTGACGTTGTCGATTGCTCCGAAGATCTTCCCGGCAATTCCAGGTGTTGATCGGAGGTTATCCCCAACGACGCAAATCACTGCCGCATCCGTTTCCACTTCAACGTCGGCAAAGGCCTTAAGCTCGGCTAGGATCGCGTCCAGCTTCCCGGTTGAGTCAATCGTCAGGGAGACGTTTACTTCCGACGTCGAAACGACGTCCACCACCGTCCGATACTTCTCGAAAGCCTCGAAAATCCGGCTGAGGAAGCCGTGCGCCAGAAGCATTCGTGTCGAGTAGATGTTAACGATGGTGATTCCTTTTTTGCACGCGATCGACTTGATCGGCGTACTCGAGGGAATTCGCTCGGCCGAAATGAAGGTCCCCTCCTGGTCGATCGCCATCGAGTTGCAGACGTGGACGGGGATGTTACGCTCGACGGCGGGAAGGAGCGTGCTGGGGTGAAGAACTTTGGCACCGAAGTAAGCAAGCTCGGACGCTTCGGCAAAAGAGATCGCTTTTATCTTGAACACCTTAGGCACGATTCGTGGGTCGGCCGTCAGAATACCTGGAACGTCCGTCCAGATCTGAATGTCTTCCACTCCCAAAGCGGCCCCGACGAGGGAGGCGGAAAAATCCGAACCGCCTCGACCAATGGTTGTCGTCACTCCGTCAGCCGTTGAGCCGATGAATCCCTGCATGACCGGGATCTGTCCTGCGGCGAGGAGAGGGTTGAGGCGCTCACGGATCAAGGGAAAAGAAACATCCTGATTCACGACCGCCTGCGTGAAGTTCTTGTCGGTCTTCACGACCTCTCGAGAGTCGACGAGGGCACCAGGGAAGCCCCTTTCCTTCAAGGTTTCTGCAAAGATGAAACTACTCATTCGCTCTCCGAAGGAGGCGATGGCGTCCTTGGTCCGAGGGGAACACTCGCCGAGAAGGAAGAGACCCTGAATAATGTTCGAGATGTGGCAGAAGCAGTCGTTAACGAAGACCTCGGCTTTCGACAGCCTCTCCCCGGTGAGGAGCCTGCGCGCAACGGCGATGTGGTGATCGCGGAGTTTTGCGCTGACGGCTTTGGCACCCTCAGCGTCTCCCTGGTGGGCCAGATCCCCAATTTTCAACAACCCGTTGGTCGCGCCCGCCATGGCAGACAGCACTATCACCGGCTGGAGATCTCTCTGGCGGGATATGGCCTCGATCGATCGGAGAATGGCGACATCGTCCTGAACTGAGGTGCCGCCGTACTTCATGACTATCATTTCCGGTCGTACTCCTTAGCTCTTGGAATTTCGGGGACACAAAACTTAATTCCTCCGCCAGCACCCCTCGGGCGGAAAAGTATTGGGAATTAAGTATTATGTCCCCGAAATTCCGGTCGTACTCCTTTGAACATCCGGGCACAACTCGACCCGGGCCAGGTGAGTCGGGATTAAACCAAGCCTTTCTTCACCGCCAACTCGGCGTTTTGCACCGAGGCGCCGGCCGCACCTCGCACCGTGTTGTGGCCGAGCACTACGTACTTGAAATCGAGTACCGGGCACGGACGCACCCTCCCGACTATGGAGCTCATTCCCTTGTATTTCCAGACATCCAATCGAGGCTGCGGGCGGTCCTTTTCGGCAAAGACCACGACCGGGTTTTCGGGCGAGGATGGAAGCTCCAAACCCTCCGTCTCTCCCTTGAACTGCCGCCAGCAGTCGATCAGATCGTCGGCCGAGGCGGGAGTATTGAGCTTGACTGAAACGCACTCGAGGTGACCTTCCTCGACCGGAACCCGATTGGCTTGGGCGCTCACCGTGAAGTCCGCGTGCTGAATCTGGTTATTCGAATACGTACCGAGGATCTTCTGCGTCTCGCTCTCGATTTTCGGTTCTTCGCCGCCGATGAACGGAATCACGTTACCGAGAATATCAAGTGAGGGAACACCAGGATATCCGGCTCCGGATATCGCCTGGAAAGTAACCACGTTGACCAGGCTCAGGCCGAATGCCCGATGCAGCGGGCCGAGTGACAAGGCGAGCACAATCGCGGAGCAGTTCGCGTTGGTGATGATTGCGCCCGGCCACCCTCTCTGTTTCTGCTGAAATGGGAGGATTCCCAAGTGTGACCCGTTAATCTCCGCGATCACCAGTGGCACATCGGAATCCATGCGGTAATTGCGTGCGTTCGAGAAGACCCAGTAACCCTTTTCGGCGAAGGCTTTCTCGATATCACCAGCCACGGACGCATCCAAGCCCGAGAAGGCAAACTTGCAGTCGAGGTTAGGCTCGCAAGGTTTGACCACCATCTTGCGCACTTTGTCGGGAATCGCCACACTCTGCTTCCAGGAGACGATCTCCTCATAAACCTTCCCGGCCGAGCGCTCCGATGCGGCCAATTCGGTGATTTCGAACCAGGGATGATCGGCGAGCAACAGAATGAACTTCTGTCCCACCGTCCCTGTTGCGCCCAATATGCCGACGGGTACTTTGCTCACAAGTCCTTCCTCGTTTCAGATGAAGTGGATTGCACCTGGACACGCCCAGACGGGATTTCGACGGTATCGCGATCCTCTTGGGCTTTACGCTCCCGAATGCTCACTGCCAAGTATAGCCGCGTGTCCGGCAAAAAAATACGGTGCGGACTATAACCAGTGAGGATTTCGGTGTCAACACGATTTCGGATTGCGGATTTGGGACTGCGGATTGCGGACTAGGATTGCCAGTAGGTCTACTGCGAAGGCGACTGACCAGAAGGACGTGAGGTCCCCAGATCGTCTATCGGCTACCGTCTGGTGATGAAGCAGCAACCACCTTAATCCGCAATCCGAAATCTGCAATCCGAATTCGATTCAGCGGGCGGCGGCACGCTGGCGCGCATCAAGATCGGACTCCCGGACCCGCGAGCACACCCGGGTATCCCGTGCAAGAAACGTCGCAAGATCCGTGTGAAGCGCATGCCCGGCGCGATGGGCGTGGATGTGTCCGAGGACAGGATAGCCACAGAGAGCCACGTCTCCGATGAGGTCAAGGGTTTTGTGGCGCACGAATTCGTCGGGCGCCCGGAGCTCTCCGTTCATGATTCCGGTATCGCTGAGGACTACGGCGTTGTCCAATGAGCCACCCCGGATAAGTCCCTTCTGTAGCAGCTCTTCGACCTCGGAATAGAACCCAAAGGTGCGGGCAAAGGCCACCTGGCCCGCGTAAGATTCGGGGCTCAGATCCAGGTCAACGTCCTGCGATCCGATCGCCGGATGATCAAACTGGATGACGTAGGAGACGCGAAACCTGCTCCACGGGCGACCGGTGATGAACTTGTCGCCGCTGGACAGGGTGAACTCGCGTTCGATCCGGAGGTAAACCCGTTCCTTTTGCTGTTCCTGGATTCCCGCCTCGGTGATGAGATGGACGTAAGGAAGGGCGGACCCGTCGAGGATAGGCAATTCCAGGGAGTCGATATCGACGAAGAGGTTGTCGATCCCACAACCGTAAACCGCGGAGAGCAGGTGCTCTACGGTCGACAGCATGACTCCCTTCTTCATCAAGGTCGTCGCTAAGACCACGCGGGACACATGCTTTCGCAGGGCTTCGATTCGGAAGCCGTGCAGATCAACCCGCCGAAAGACGATCCCAGTGTCCTCCGGCGCCGGATGCAGCTGGATGTTGACTTTGCAGCCTGTGTGGAGACCGATACCCGATACCCCGACTGCATTGCGTATGGTAGTCTGCATAGCCCTGTTCCGCTCCCCCTGTCTCTGACCCGGTGAGACCGACGCAGCTCCGCTTCGCAGAGCGCAAGCACGAATCGCACCAGAACGAGAGGCCCGAAAAACCGGGGTTTCGGAGCAGTCTGCCGGGAAGTATGTAGCTGGAACGTTACAGCGGCTGTTGTTTTAGCGATACACCGGTACCGGGCGGGCCAGATACCAGCGTTGGAAAACGGACATGAAGCCGACGTACAGATAGCCGTTCATGAAAAGGATCAGGAAGGGAATCGTCCCATAGATTCCGATCTGCGCGGCGTACAGCACCAGCAGGAAGAAGTACGAACCGAGGGCAAGCTCGATAAACGGGAGAATCCCGGACGAAATGCGGTAACGCTTCTCCCGCCACTGGTCCGATTGGCCGCAAACCGAGAACTTGGGCGTCCGAACGAAGGAAGAATCCATCCCGATGATCGCCTCGATGACCGCCTTCGCATTGCTCACCGAGAGGCCGATGCCCAGGCTCATGAGGAAGGGCAGGTACTTGATCCTGGACTTCCAGTCCGGGTAGATCTCTTTTTGGGAGACAATGTAGAAAGAGCTGACCGAAAACGTCGCCGCCATGAACAGCGGGAGGTCGAGGAGCATCAATTCAAACCATCCCTGGTGGAACCGGATGATCAGCGCGGGGAAAAGCGCGAGAGCCAGAACGATCATCAGCGGATAGGCGATGTTGGCGGTCAGGTGAAAGAAGGCTTCGACTTTGACGGGCGTGGGAAGGTCGCTCGCCAGCACACGCGGGAGGATCTTCTTGCAGGTCTGGATCGACCCTTTGGCCCACCTTGATTGCTGGGATTTGAACGCATTGATGTCGACCGGGATTTCTGCCGGCGCGGTGAACTGAGGCAGAAAGACGAACTTCCAACCACGTATCTGCGCCCGATAGCTGAGGTCCAGATCCTCGGTCAGGGTGTCATGCTCCCAACCACCCGCGTCTTCGATTGCTTCACGCCGCCAGATCCCCGCGGTTCCGTTGAAATTGAAGAATCGGCCGGCCCGGTTACGGGTTGCGCTCTCCATCATGAAGTGCCCGTCGAGCATGATCGACTGGACCTTGGTCAACAGCGAGTAATCGCGATTGATGTGCTCCCAGCGGATCTGCACCATGGCGATCTTCGGGTCGGAGAAGAAATCGATCGTGTTGTGAATCGTGTCTGGATTGGGCACGAAATCCGCGTCAAAGATCGCGACAAATTCGCCGCGGGCCTGACTGAGACCAAACTCGAGCGCTCCAGCTTTGTACCCGTCCCGGTTGCCACGGCGCAGGTATTGAATATCGAAACCTTGTTGAGCGTACTCCGACACCTTCCTCTGAGCCAGGCGCTGCGTTTCATCCGTCGAGTCGTCAAGAACCTGTATTTCCAGCAGTTCCTTGGGGTAATCCAACCGGCAAATCGCGTCGACCAGGCGCTCGACCACGTACAGTTCGTTGTAAATCGGCAGCTGAATGGTGACGACGGGCAGAGTGTCCAGTCGGGCGACCGGCTTCGGAATGTTGTCCCGATACTTGTAATACAAGTAGACCAGATGGTACCGGTGGAGGCCGTAAACGGCGAGCACGCAGAGGACGCCGAAGTAAACCGTCAGGATGAACCAGTCAAAAGTGCTGTACTCGTAGAGATACGAGAGGTTATCCGTTTCCAGGAATTTCTGGAACGGTGTAGCTTCAGGCCCGAAGAAGTCCATAACAGTGTCAGCTAGATGGTGTGAAAGGCCCTACCACACTTGCCCAAAAATGCCTGGACAACTGGGGTATTATACTTATCGGATCAGTTCTGTCAACGATGTGACCGCGGCGCTGGCTAGTCCTTCTTTTCCGGCTTGGGTTCCAGAAAATAATCTTCCGGAATCGAAACGTTGTACTCGGTTTTTTCGACAAAATTCTGTTGAGTAATCTGTCCGTCGACCCTGGTGTCGATCCTGAGGGGCGTGTGGACGTTCTGGATCGTGTGCCAGGTGAAGAACTCAGACTCCTCCTTGTGACGGATTCCCATCTTGTCTGTTACGTGAGTCTCCGTTTTGACGGGGAGGTGACTTTTGGTATCAAAATATATTATTACAGATTGATTGGTGGAATCCAAGAACTCAACCGCTTCTGCCTCACCTGACCCCGAAACCTCGTCTGACCCGTAATAATAGAGGTTCATCCCGTCTTCGTCGATTCGATTCCGGAGCAGGATGTTCCAGTCACGGTTGACCAGTTTCTTGAAGTTTTCGATGTCCTCCGGTTTGGCATCCTCGATGGTCTCCTTGCCTTCGAGAGTCCACCCTTTTCCGAGCTCCAGGTTGTAGATGGTCACCGAACGGCGTTTGCCTTCGCCCATCTGGAAACGAGACTTAACCGGCTTGTAGACGGTCCAATCCATGTAAGCTGCGTATCCTTTGCGCCCCTCCCGGTCGAAACTAAAATACCGGCCCGTTGAATACGTGTTCTTGACGTTCAGATAGTCCTGACCACCCATGGCCTTCACTGCCTGGGCAATCACTTCCTTGGCCTTGGTTCCCTTCGTTTCTTCGGCATGCCCAAGAAAGGGCGTAAGAGCGAGTACTGAAACAATTACGATTCGCTTCATCCCTGTCATAGATGATTCCCTGAGGCTAGTTGATTCAACTGATCGCAAGAATCTCTCACCCTCCGATGTAACGGGCATAGACTGACTTGGCCTGCGCCGGGTCATCGGTCCCCCGGATGATTGCCCGGCCATCGGGAAACAGGGCAATTTCGAAGGTATCGACCGTGATTCTCATCATATACGAATTGAACTGGACTGACCCGATCCCTGAAAGCCGTTCGGCAAGTGCCTCAAAACTGACGCCCAGGCGGCTCGGCGGCGAAATCTGAACGGCATTCCGGCCACACAGGCGGGTTGTTCGGGAAGCTGCTCCCGGCGTGAGGTACGCCATCCGGCGCAGCCCGCAGCACTCGCAACTCGGATCAGGCTTTTCGCCTAGCGGTGCCGTCCGCCAGGAATTCGTCCAAACGTCCACCTGCAACAGTCCGGCGTTTGGCGAATGCCCGCAGAGGATACGCAGCGTTTGCGTCACCTGGTAAGCAGCCACTACATGAACAACCGAGCTCAGAATGCCAGCCGTATCGCAGGTTTCGGCCGTTCCTGTTTCCGGAGGGACCGGGAAAAGACAACGGAAACAGGCGGTCTGGCCGGGCACAAAAGCAAACGCCGCTCCCACGCTCCCAACGCAAGCTCCGTAGATCCAAGGTGTTCCGCTTTCGACGGAGAAATCGTTCAGGAGAAATCGTGTCTCGAAATTGTCGGTGCCGTCGACGACCACGTTGGAACCGCCGCAGAGTTCTTGGACATTGGCAAAAGTCAGGTCATCGACCCTTTCTTCTACTCTGACTTCCGAGTTGATTTCGGAGAGAACCCGGGCTGCGGCAACGGCCTTGGGGACGCCTTCCCTGGCGTGGGTCTCGTTGAAAAGCGTTTGCCTCTGGAGATTCGTCAGATCGACGAAATCCCGGTCGACGATGCGAATGGTTCCCACCCCGGCCCGGGCCAACATTTCGGCGCTGGCGCTGCCCAGCGCACCGCATCCCACGATTGTAACGACACCGGCGCGAATCCTCGCCTGGCCCTCCTGGCCGATCGGCGAAAAAAGAACCTGGCGCGAGTATCGTTCGAGTGCCATGCCGAACCTACTGACCACTGACCACTGCGCACTGCCAACTGCGCACTGCCCACTGCCTGCTGCCTGCTGCCCGCTGCCTGCTGCCCGCTGCCCGCTATTTCCTGCCTGCCTGGCCGGCCACATCGGTAAACAGGCGTTCTTTCTTCGCCTTTCGCCGCTTGCCTGGCTCAAGGAACCCGCTGATGAGCAGTACTGCCATGATGGACCAAAACAACCAGACGGGGAAATGGACCTCGAAAGCCTCCAAGGTTAGTTTGAGACCAATCCAGGCGACCAGCAGATAGGCGGATGTCTCCAGCCTGGGGAAGATATCGAGCAGTCGAAGAAATCCTCCCGCGACAAATCGCATGGTAATAATGCCGAGAACTCCTCCCAGATAGACAACCCAAATCTTGTTCGACATGGCAACGGCGGCAAGAATGGAATCGACTGAAAAAGCGATATCCGTCAACTCCACAGCTACCACAGTAGACCAGAATCCCTTTCTTGAGATCTGGACGGAGCTCGGGTTCTCTTCGCGCTTCAGGAAGAAATGACTCGCTGCAACATAAATCAGGTAAAGGCCACCGGCCAGCCTGAAATACCAGAATCGTCTGAGTTCCTTGGCCAGCAGAATAGCGATCGCACGAAATATGAAGGCGCCCCAGATGCCGTAACGCAAGGCCTTTTTGCGCTGGGTTTTGGGGAGATGCTTAACGAGAATGGCGAGCACCAGGGCGTTGTCAGCCGACAACAGTCCTTCCAGAACGACCAGTGTTAAAACGATGAAAAGATTTTCGAACATGAGGAATTCATGGCAGCAAAACAGTGGCACCGCTCGGATCAAGATCGAGCACCACATAGCGAGACGAGACGCCGTGCTTTCTAAAAGTATCGACAATCCAGGTGCCTACGGCATCGCAGCACCCGTCCGCGTATGCCAGGACGGCTGACCCGGATCCGCTGATCGCTATCCCGAGGATGTGACCTTCGATTTGCCTTCCGATCCCGTCGAGCTGGAGTAAAGCCTCGATGCCCGGCACCAATTCTGAACGGTACGGCTGGTGGAGCCTGTCCCTGATCGCCTCGCGGAGCAGTTGCTTTTTCCCGGCATGAAGCGCGTGGACCAGCAAAGCGCATCGCTGCAGATTAAAAACGGCATCTTCTCGAGAATAGTGAGCGGGGAGAATCCCCCTCGCGTCGCGCGTTGAGACTGGGTCGTCGGGAATCCCAACCACAAAACGGCAGGCCAGAGTCGCGGGCAGCCTCTCGGCCTTCATCACTCCACTCTCGACCCAGGATATCGCCCAACCACCAAGAAAACTTGCGGCCAGGTTGTCGGGATGGCCTTCGAGCGGATATGCCAACTTGAATACCTGCTCCTGGGTCAATGCACAACCGCTGACTTTCTCGGCGATTTTGATTCCCGCAATGATTGCCGCTCCACTGCTGCCGAGCCCCCGGCACAGCGGAATCGGGTTGTCCATTGCCAAGGCGAGTCCCCGCGGCCGAAAATCGATGAACTTCAGAGCCTTGCGAAGGGCCAGATCGACGACGTTGTCTTCGGGCGGACCGTCCCACCCTTCGACCCAGGTGATCCGTCGATCTTCGGTTGGTGTCACCCTGATTCGAAGGTGCAGCGACATGGCGGCAGAAAGAGTATCGAAACCAGAACCCACGTTGCTCGTACTTGCCGGCACCCGAACGGTGAATGACTCCGTCATCGGGATTCCGCCTCCATTCCAGGGCCCAGTTCGGCCATGAATTGACGAACCAGCGCCCGATCGGGATCAACCCCCGTCCATGCCTGAAATTGAAGAGCCGCCTGCTCAATAAACATTCGAGTCCCGGTGATCGTGCGTATGCCTTTGCTCTCAGCCTGCCTGATCAGTTTAGTCCTCTCCGGCCGGTACACGAGGTCGTAGACCAGCTCGAAACGCACATCCTCGTCCTCGAGCGGCGAGTCCCCGATGTCCGGCTGCTGCCCGACTGACGTGCAGTTGATACACCAGTCCGCCGCCAGGGGGAGGTCGTCAAGAACCGCCGTCGCGCACCCGTATCGCTCGGCAAACTCCCCGGCCTTTTCCCGGGCGCGCCCGACGACGGTGACACGAACCCCATGGTCGGTCAACGCCTTGACTACAGTGTGCGCAACTCCGCCGGTTCCGAGGACCAAAGCGGTCGTCCGCGCTCGAGGAATCGGTAGCAGCGGATTGAGAAAACCGAAATAGTCTGTATTCAGGCCGCGCCAGCCGCTCTCGGTTTTCACGAGAGTGTTTAAAGCCCGATCTTCGGCCGCGCCGAAACCTGCGTACTTTACCACGTCCTTCTTGAACGGCAAAGTAACACTGAAGCCGCCAAATTCGACCCGCGATTTTGCTAGATAGTCAAACCAAGGGTCAACGTTGTCCAAATGAAACGGGAGGTAAACGGCGTTCACGCCATAGAAATTGAACAATCGATTGTGCAGCGCCGGCGACATCGAGTGAGCGACCGGATTGCCCAAAACGCCGTAGATCGTGGGCTTTGTCGTCCGCGGAACCAGCCCCCACTCGCCATGCGCCTGTCGAAGCGTGAATAGACCTGGAGCCACCTGGTCCTGCTCGCTTGCGTACGTCCATTCGTTGCCGAGGAAGAAACCGAGTGAACGAGAGGGCTGGCCAAAGGGCCCCATTCCGATGACAATCCGTCCGCCTTCCCCGCCCTTTTCCATCCAAGAGAGTAAACGGGCCAGCTGATCGGTGCTTTCCACCCGGACGGCCATCTTGCGAACGTCGACTCGTTTGGCAACCATCAGCCGCGACCACGCGGCGTCGAGGTCCGACGGAAACCGGCCGAAATCGTGATGAGAGCGGACAATGCGAACGTCCGCCGGGAGATCCGGCGGTTCGGCTGCGTCTTGCTCGAGATCCACCCAGTCAAATCCTGACCGGGCTGCCTGCCCGAGCAACTGCAGCCGATCTGTTTCGCTTCCCTGGAACCGCCCACCGTCCTCCGGCCGCCGGCAAGTGGCGATGAGCGCTGGCCGGGGCTTCGACGGGACCCTGGGAATCTGCGGGTGCTCGAGGTAATCGAAGCGCACTTCGACATATGGGGAGGAGCTACGGCAGGCGTCGAGTTTCCGCTCCAGGGCCCCCAGGTCCTTTTCGGCGAGAATCAGGCAGAGGCGTGACATTGGTCGGGATTTGAACAGTAAACATCGGCGGTGAAGACTTCGATGACCGCGCCGTCCTTCCAGGCGTCCGAAGGTAGACCGGCTTTACGGCAGGTCAGTTCGAGAAATCTTTCCCGGTCCAATCGCATTTCGGTGGCGACTTGCGGCAGCAAAAGGCCATGGAATATGCCTTTGCGGATCACCAGCCCATGTTTGCCAATTTCCACATCATCGGGCGATTGGATCGCCTGCAGTTCGCCAAGAACCGACACATCGATGTGAAGCAGGCCGAGTTCGTCCGCCGTCACAGGCTCGAAGCGTGGATCTCGCAGGCCGGCGGCAACTGCGCAATCCGAAACGACGCGAAACAAAGGCTCGTTGGGCAACAGCCGGCCCATGCAACCGCGTAGAAGCCCTTCCTTCTTCAGAGTAACGAAAGCACCGGCTGGCTCGAGCAGAATAGCGTGAACCGGAAACTCGTAGCGGACGCTGGTGGACAACGCTTGTTGGTACAGGGCGTCCCGGGCAATCACGAGCAGTTCTTCGGCTTCGTCAGGCTTCAGGGATCGCATCCGGGTTTCTGCGCTGCTTCCGCAAAAGACGCATTCGCTTGCGGTTTCTCAGCTTCCTCCGTGTTTTATAACTGGCATCGATCTTGTTCCAAAAACGATAGAAGTACTGGACCATGGATACGAGAGCCAGAACTACAACAACCCACAGCAGTGCCCGCCCGGTGCGGGAAAGCAGGCCTTGAGGAAACCGGACCCCCAAAACCAGGAAGCCGACACAGATGACCTGCCCTGCCATCTTGTACTTACCAAGGCGTGAGGCAGAGATCGTGAAGCCTTCGGCCGAGGCGATGCTGCGAAGACCCGTCACTGCGAATTCACGGCCAACGATGATAACCACCATCCAGGCCGGCGCTATGTTGAGCTCGACCAGCGAGATGAAGGCAGCCGATATCAACAGCTTGTCAGCGATCGGATCAAGCAATTTGCCGAGAGTAGTAACTTGGAGCCGCTTCCGGGCAAAGTACCCGTCCAAATAGTCGGTTGCCGAGGCGGCAACCAGGACGGCAAAAGCCCACAGTTCCCGATTCCGGTTGCCGGTCAGCAAAAGCACGACCAGCAAAGGCGCCAGAAATATGCGGGAAACCGTCAGGCCATTGGGCAAATTCACGAACCAACTTATAACACAGTTTGTGCTAAATTGCCGATCATGAGAGCTTTGATCTTGGCAGGCGGGCTAAGCAGCGGGTTGGTGCCGTTGACCCTAAACACACCCAAGCCCCTCTTGCCGATCGGGAATTATCCGCTGCTGCTTTTTCAGCTCTACCAACTGAAGAAAGCGGGCATTACCGAGATCATCCTCAGTCTCTCCTACCAGCCCAGAGCGATTCGGCAGATCTTCGACGACGGGTCCAATTTCGGCGTCATCCTTCGCTACCATGTCGAGAGCACCCCTGTCGGCACTGCCGGAGCATTCAAAGTGGCCGAACACCTGCTCGACGACACCACGTTGGTCATAAACGGGGACGTTCTGACCGAGGTGCCGTTCAAGCAATGCGTTGAGGCTCACCGCGCTCGGAAAGCCGTGGTTACGATCGCCACCTGCAGCGTTGCGAATCCAACCGCCTATGGCGTCGTCGAGGTGAACTCCAAGGGCACCGTCACCCGGTTCATAGAGCGGCCTCGCGGCAAGCAGGTTCGTGCCAACACGATCAACGCCGGGGTCTATGTCCTGGAACCCGAAGTCCTTCAGTGGATTCCCCGCAACACGCCGTTCTTTTTTGAGCGGGATTTGTTTCCTATCCTGCTCGAACGGAAGGTCCCCTTCGTGGCGACTCATGTGGAGGAGTACTGGCGGGAGATCACGCGGCCGTACGGCTACCTCCAGTCCAACATGGACTTTCTCGACAGCAAAGTCGCCACTCCCCAGTTCGTGGCGCTTCAGAAACGCAACCATCGCCCGGACAACCCGCTGGTGGAAGTTGACGAATCAAGCCTCATCGATGAAAGTTGCATGATCAAACCGGGAGTCCAGATCGAGCGTTCGGTTATCGGCTGCAACTGCAGGATCGAGGAGGGGGCCGCCATCCGCAACTCGGTCATCTGGCCTGGTTCCACAATCCAGCGCAACGCACAGGTTTCGGGCAGCATAGTAGGCCGGGCATGCATGGTCGGAGAAGGAGCAAGCATCCACGCCGGCAACATACTGGGCGATAAATCCTGTCTGACCAGCCACTCCCGGATCTAAAGTCGCCTGGCGGCTCGTTGAAGAGAACGTGTCACCTTCCAGCTAACGGATTGCGAACCGATCGGACCGATCCGTCCGCTCAAGTCCCGCACTGATCGCTTCGTGAACTTTACCACCCAATCGGAACGAAATTACCTAAACGATACCGTCTCAAATGCCTGCCGTATAAGGCTTTTGTTGGACCGCAGTGCTTGGAATCGGCCCCGCGCATGGTTCTGAGTAGACGTGCCTTTCCCTTTCGCTTATAATATGGGTCTTACGGGGCCCTAATGACGTCCACGCTTTTTCAGGGCGACCCCCTGGCCTCAAGAAGAAACTGACGGTTCTTCCCCGGAACCGAGAACCAGACAGGAGGTCCACTCGATGAGACACCAGACTTTCCGAAGCGACGCGCTGTTCTGGCTTTTTATCGCTCTGCTCGGATTCTCTATCGCCATTTTTAGTTTTACCGCTCCGGTACCGTCGCCGAAGCCAGCAGCCGAGGTCGCGAGTGTGGAGAACTATGATCTGGAATTCAGCGACCAGAACTTTGATGACAGTCAGCCGGAAGAGGGCTTCTCATCTTCTGGTCCAGTCATGCATTTTGAGGCGACGGCGTACAGCCTGAGCGGGACCACCGCCTCGGGTGTTCAGGTTAACACCGGAATCGTAGCCGCCGATCCCGAGGTCCTGCCGATCGGATCCGTCATCGATGTTTCGGCGGGACGCCATAGCGGCATCTACACCGTGCTCGACACCGGTTCGGCGGTCAAAGGGCGAGAGATCGACATTTACATTCCCGAAAAGCCGGACGCCCTTGAGTTCGGCCGACGCAAAGTCCGTTTGCGGGTGCTCCGATTCGGCTGGGACACGAGCAGTTCGCTGCAGCCGCTCTCGACGGCAAGAATCGGCTAAACGGTTCAGGGTTAAACGGTTCAGGGTTAGGCGGTTCATAGCGACCTTGAATGTCAGAGGGTTAAGCCGAACGGACCACCCTGAACCGTGTAACCGTTCAACCCCGAACCCTTTAACCCTGGACCGTGTAACCCTGAACCGTGTAACCCTGAACCGTCCAACCCTGAACCGTCCAACCCTCCCCTACCCTCCGCCTTGATATAATCGCCCCGATGGGTTCCGAGGTACTCAACGCCAAGCTGCAACTGGTGCCGGACAAGCCGGGCGTTTACCTGTTCAAGGACGGGGCGGGCAAAACCATCTACATCGGCAAGGCGAAGAATCTGCGAAACCGCGTGCGCTCGTACTTCCAGAGCAGCCGGACAGTTGACACAAAGACCCAGGTCTTGAGGCAGCACATCAGCGACCTCGATTACGCAACCACGGACAGTGAAGTTGAGGCGCTGATCCTGGAAAGCACGCTTGTCAAAAAGCACAAACCGCGCTTCAACGTTAACCTGAAAGACGACAAGGCGTTCCTGCACATCAAGCTGACGGTGCAGGAGCCGTTCCCGCGCGTCCTTCTGACCCGCCGGATCCTGAACGACGGGGCTCTCTATTTTGGCCCTTACCTCCCTGCCTCGCTGGCTCGCAACACGGTAAAGATCATCAACCGGCATTTCCTGCTGCGAACGTGCGACATCAAGATCGACGGAAAACGTGACCGTCCGTGCCTCGAGTACTACATCAAGAGGTGCCTGGGCCCGTGCGTCGAAGGCCTGTGTGGCGCCGAGGAATACCGCAGGGCCGTTCAGGACGTTATCCTGCTGCTGGAGGGGAAAAACGAAGAGCTCATCCAAAGCCTGTCCGGGAAGATGAGGGACGCCGCCGAGCACCAGATGTTCGAGGCGGCGGCGTTCTACCGGGATCGCATCCAGATGGTCAAGGACCTGGCGGAAAAACAGAAGATGATCATGAGCGGCGTGGCCGATGTGGACATTTTTGCTTTCCACCGGCAAGGCGGGTTCGTCGCGCTGCAGCTCTTCACCTTGCGCCAGGGCAGTGTCGTGGGCAAGCGGGAATTTTTCTGGGAAGACCTCGAGTTCTTCCACCCGGCACAGTTCCTGAGCGACGCGCTCCAACAATACTACCTGTCGGCCCCCTTCATCCCGTCGGAGATCTACGTGCCCGTGCTGCCAGAGGACGAGGATCTGATCAGCGAATGGCTCAGCGGCCGGCGGCCAGCCGGCCGGCGCCGGGTGCGCATCCTCACCCCGCAGCGAGGCGAGAAAGCCAAGCTGGTGCGCCTGGTCGAGGACAACGCCAAAGCTGCCTTTGAAACGCGTTTTCGCGTACACAAGCCGGAGAAGCAACTGGTTCTCGAACGTCTTCAGAAGGAACTGCGACTGAGCGAGCTACCGGACCGCATTGAGGCCTTTGACATTTCCAACATCCAGGGCGCCGAGACGGTTGCCTCCATGGTGGTCTGCGTCGGAGGGATGATGCAGCCCTCCGAATATCGCAAGTTCCGCATCCGAACGGTTGCAGGCTCTAACGACTTCGCCTCCATTTATGAGGCAGTCAGGCGCCGTTATACCAGGGTCATCGACGAAGGCGGCCCGCTCCCCAGCCTGATCCTGATCGATGGCGGCAAAGGCCAGCTCCACAGCGCTTACCAGGCACTAGGCGAACTTGGAATCGACGACCGGGGACTGGCCAGCATCGCAAAACGCGAAGAATTAATCTTCGTCGAGGGCCAGGAGGAGCCAATCCGCTTCGACGGAAGCTCCGCCGTTTTGCACTTATTGCAGGAAGTCCGTGACGAGGCCCATAGGTTCGCCGTGACCTACCACCGGAAAAGGCGCTCGATTCGGGATTTCGCGTCGGAACTGGACGAGATTCCTGGTGTGGGCGAGAGGCGCCGACGCTTGCTCCTGAAAACCTTCGGCAGTGTAAAAAGGATCAAAGAAGCAGGCATTGACGAGCTTGTCCCGATCGTAGGCGAGAAGCTCGCCCGGACGATCAAAGACCGGCTGTAGTGCCCCGGAGCAGGGATTTGCCAACCGGGCCGAAAAGCGGCGGATTCTGAACAGCGAATCCGCCCTACGACTGACCGCCTTCGCACGCCGAGCGGTCGTAGGGCGGATTCGCTGTTCAGAATCCGCCGCTTTTCGGCCCGGTTGGCTGAGTTTCTCGTCGTTACCGGTATGCTTCGGGGTTATAGAAGGGCGCAAACGCGCAAATGAGGGCGATCACGAACGAGCGCTTGCGATCAAGCAACTCGCACGTCAGCAGACCGGAGACACCCTGTGGGCTGAGGCTGCTTTGGGGACCACCGACCCGGTCAATGACAATCGCCATCTCGATCCCGCGGTCGATGACCGGATCGCTGATCTTCCCAGGCACATACGGCCCCGCCCCGTGACCGAAGTAACCTGCATGCCCGTCCGATACATAGACCCAACTCTCGAGGAAAACCTGCCGGCGCGCGCCTTTCCAATCGACGACGTTCAGGCCGCTCTCCAGTCCGACATAAAAGTCGGCCTCCTGCTTCTCGCGTTTTAACTGCAATATCAGGTTTTCGACACGCGCCCGCGCACCCTCCATCAGTTCGCTGGTGCTCAGGGGCAGTTCCCGGGTGGTTTTCCTCACGTCGTAAGGAAGGAAAGTAAGCGGCTCGTCTTCATGAGGAACGATTCGGGCCCCGAAGACGTGCCATGCCTCTTTGACGGCCTCAACTTTGGCCTCGCGGGTGCTGCCGATCGCGATTCTCATGACGGGCGTATTCTAGTCGCTGAATCTGACGTTTTGGACAGGAGATCAACGAGGTTGGAGTGGATTCGCCCGTTGCTCGCCAGGATCCCCGGGTCATAGTGTGTGCAAGGACTTCCATCCAATGCGGTGACGATGCCCCCGGCTTCCCGAATGATCAGTATCCCGGCTGCTACGTCCCACGGGTGGAGGGTCAGTTCCCAAAAACCGTCGAATCGCCCGGCCGCAACCGCGCAGAGATCGAGGGCGGCCGACCCGTCGCGGCGGACGGCTTGAGCATTCATGCTGGCCGTTTGAAAGAGTGACAGGTTCTCGGCCAGTTCCTCCCGGTGGTACGAAAAGCCGGTGCACAACAGGCTGTCGATGAGCGAGTCACAAACCGACACCTGGAGCTTTTCCCCGTTCAGGAATGCCCCGCCGTTCCGCTGCGCCGTGTACATCTCACTGTTCACGGGGTTATAAACGACACCGGCGATCAGCTCGCCGGCCGCTTCCACACCGATCGATACGCAGAAGACGGGGTAACGGTGAGCGTAGTTGGTGGTTCCGTCAAGCGGATCGATAATCCAGCGATAGTCGCTCGCCCCGCCAAGCTCACCCTGCTCCTCGCACAGGATGCGGTGGTCGGGAAACTCCTGGGCGATTCGGCGGAGGATCACGGCTTCCGCCTTGAGGTCAACGTCAGTCACCAGGTTGACGATGCCCTTCTTGTAGATCTTGAAGTCGCTCTTCTGCTCGGCCAACAGAACCGCTCCCGCTTCCACCGCAGCTTCGCGGGCTACTGAAAGTATGCGAGTGATGTCCATCCTTGCCTCAGTGGATAAGGAAAGGACCCCAGGGACCTTAAGGACCACAAGGACCTCAACGAGTCAGCTTTCTGCCAGACCCTGTCTTTTGTCGTTGTTGTCCTTGTCGTCCTTGAGGTCCCTGGGGTCCTTTCCTTCGTTAAGCGCCCTCCGCCTCAAGCAGGACCACGGCCTGCACCGCGATCCCTTCGCCCCGCCCCACGGCTCCCTTTCCTTCCATGGTTGTCGCCTTGATGCCGATTTCGTCGGGCTTCAAGAAGATTACGCGTCCGATGTTCGCCTTCATGGCATCCACGTGCGGACGGATTTTCGGCTCTTCGGCGATGACGGTCACATCCAGGTTGACCGGTTTGTATCCTTTGCCTCTGATCAAACGGTAGGCTTTCTCGAGGAGAAGGAGGCTGGAAATGTTCTTGTATTGGCTATCGGTGTTCGGGAAGTAGCTTCCGATGTCACTCATTCCGGCGGCGCCAAGCAGCGCGTCGATCACCGCATGCAGAAGAGCGTCCGCGTCGGAATGCCCCTCGAGGCCCCTGATGTGTGGGATATCGACTCCTCCCAGAACCAGGCGCCTGCCCTCCTGGAACGGGTGAAAATCGAAGCCGCTGCCGACCCTCATTTTCATGGGAGATTTGCCAGATCAGTCTTCCAGGTGATCTTTCGGTTCCCCGGTTCTCCGGGGACAACAAAGACCGGGATGCCAAGGCGCTCGACCAGAACCGCTTCGTCGGTCCCGTGGTACCCCTCTTTGATCGCCTGATCAAAGGCTGATTCTAGCAGATCCTTACTGAAACCCTGCGGAGTTTGGACAAGGACGAGGCGTCTCCGGTCGAGCGTCCGCAGGATGAAGCCGGATTGCACTTCCTTCACGGTATCGGCGACCGGCAAACCGGGGATACAGGCTGAATGGAGGCGAGTGCCGTCGATGACGGACTCGATCAGGTGGGCGGAGACGAACGGCCGGGCTGCGTCATGCACCAGAACGAGCTCGACATCCGGGCCAAGCTGCTCAAGCCCTCGCTTGACAGTTTCCTGACGATGCTCGCCGCCCGGGTGGATCGTCACCTTGCCGGCAAACGGGCAATCGCGAACCAAGGCATCGGCTCTGGTCTCCCAGCCCGCGGGCACCAGAACCACCGCCTGCTCACAATAAGGTTCGAAGGCCCGCAACGCCCGAACAATAAAGGGAGTACCTTCCCAAGGCAGGAACTGCTTGGGGATCGGGGCGCCAAAACGCGCCCCGGAGCCGGCAGCTGCGAGAATCAGACCGATCACGCGCGACTCATCCGTTCACGTTGATCCAAGTCGGGTTTGGAATGAAACTCTCCGTTGCCGTGGAACTTGCCGAAGATCATCTTTCCCGCAGTGGTCTGAAGCACGCTCGTGACCTGGACATCGATGGTCTTTCCGATCATCTTGCGGGCGTTATCCACGACCACCATAGTTCCGTCGTCGAGGTACGCGACGCCCTGGTTGTATTCCTTACCCTCTTTGAGAATAAAGACTCGCATGGTTTCGCCAGGGAGCACCACGGGCTTCAGACAGTTGGCCAGTTCGTTGATGTTCAGGACATCGACGCCACGCAACTGAGCGACCTTGTTGAGGTTGAAGTCATTGGTGACGATCTTGGCACCCGTCTCCTTGGCGAGCTCTATCAACTTCATGTCGACGCCTTTGATTTCCGGGTAATCCTCCTCGACGATCTGCACTTTGATGCTTGGATCCTTCTGAATCCGTTGGAGGATATCGAGTCCGCGCCGGCCACGGTTTCGCTTGATCGAGTCGGCTGAATCGGCCACCATCTGAAGCTCCCTCAGCACGAACTCAGGCACGAGCAACTGGCCCTCCAGAAACCCGGTTTCAACGATGTCGGCCACGCGGCCATCGATGATCACGCTCGTATCGAGCAGCTTGGCCGATTTGCGAGCCGGTCGTTCGGCGAAAAGACCGCCGAAATTCAAATTAAGAAGGTCGCCCTTAGTGAGACCCATGATCAGGCCGACATAACCCATCACGCCGAGGATGAGCACCTGCATGAAAGTGGCGGTGTTGGGTGGCAGGAAAGTCATGTTCTCCACAATGGAGCTGACCAGAACCGCGCCAACGATTCCGAGCGTTGAACCCAAAGCCGCCCCAATCAGTGTCTTGAGGGAGCTATGCCTAACATTGATCTCGAAGATGATAATGGCACCAGCAAACCCGGCCCCAAGCGTCAGGGCCCCCCACTGGTTAAGATCAAAGGGTCGCAAGTAATAAGTGGCTGCGGTAAAAACGGCTGCAAACAAGAGACGGATCAGCCACAAGCCCATATGAAATCTCTCTTTCCTTTGATGAAAAAAGACGCAAACTGAAAGGAACGCGGACAGTTATTCACTTTCATTCTAAGCCCATGATCGCCCGGGTGTCCAGACAGCCAGGCCAGTCGGAAAGAGAAGACCAGCCTGCAAGTTCAATGCCCACCTGATTCAACGGGAGGTTCCCGGCGGGAAGGATTACACGTTCGAAACCGAGTCCCGATGCCTCCTTGACTCGGGCGTCAGGGAGGCGAACAGGCCGCACCTCGCCACCCAGTCCCACTTCTCCAAAGACGGCGGTCCGTCCGAGCAACGGCTTATCCTTCACGCTCGACAAGAGGGCAACCACGAGTGCCAGATCCAGGGCGGGCTCGCTCAAGTTGAGCCCTCCGGCCAGGTTGACGAAGACATCCGAGGACATCATGGGGAGGCCCAGACGCTTCTCGATCACCGCCAGGAGGAGGGAAACCCGGTTGGGGTCGATGCCGTTCGCCACCCGTCTCGGGTTCCCGTAGTTCGTCCGGCAGACCAGCGCCTGGACCTCCACCAGGACCGGCCGAGTGCCTTCGAGTGAACAAAGGGCCACTGAACCGGGCACGCGGCTGGCGTTGTCCGAAAGGAACATCCTTGAGGCGTTCTCAACCGGGGAGAGTCCGGAGGACGACATCTGAAAGATGCCCAATTCATTCGCCGGTCCGAAACGGTTCTTAACAGCGCGGACGATTTTGTGGTTCTGGTTCCTGTCGCCCTCGAAGTAAAGCACCGTATCCACAATGTGCTCCAGAAGCTTGGGGCCGGCGATCGAACCATCTTTAGTGATGTGCCCGATCAGGAAGGTCGGGACGTTCTTCCTTTTGGCATATTCGAGGAGCTCGGCGCAACATTCGCGGATCTGGCCGACGCTGCCCGGCACCGCGCCCAGCCGTTCCGCGTAGACTGTCTGGATCGAATCAACAATCAGCAGTGCGGGTGAGAGTGCACTCGCCTCCTGAACCGCCCGCTCAATGCAGGTCTCGCACGAAAGAAAGAGCCCGGATCCCGAAACTCCGAGGCGCTCTCCCCGCAGCTTGATCTGCTGCAGTGATTCCTCGCCCGCGACATACAGCACTTTCAGGCCGCGCGCAGAGAGGGCCTCGGCGACCTGCAGCAGCAAAGTGGACTTCCCGACACCAGGTTCACCACCCAGCAGGACGAGCGAACCGGGGACAATGCCACCTCCGAGCACTCGGTCGAATTCGAGCGTTCCCGAGGACAGGCGGGGGAAATCCGCCATTTCGATCTGCCCGTAGGCCACGGACGGGGCCCTCCCCAGCGTCTGCGCAGGCGCCGCTTCCGCCCTCTCTTCGGCGAATGTGTTCCAGGATTCGCAGGTAGGACAACGGCCCAGCCACTTGGGACTATTGAAGCCGCAGGACTGGCAGACGTAGACCACTTTTGCCGTTTTCTTCACGCGGGGATTCTACTGCGTGGCGCTGACGGTTCTGTAACGCTTGCCAACCGGTCCACGCAGCGCTCTTCAATGACGGCGGTGCCCGAGCACCGCGTGAGAAATGCGGGCTACTCTGTCGTGTAGACGCGTTCGACCCGCGGCCCGATCGAGGTGAGCACTTCGTAGGGGATCGTCCCCAGCATTTCCGCGAGGCCGGCCGCGGAGATCGGTGACGCAGTATCGGCCTCGAGCAAAACCGCTTCGTCGCCGGGGGAGACCGATCGTATGTCCGAAACATCGACGGTAGTCAAATCCATGCTGACGCGGCCAACGACCGGGGCGAGCTTGCCGCCGATCCGCACGGATCCGCGGTTGGACAGGGCACGACTGTATCCGTCAGCATATCCGACCGGAAGCACGGCGATCCGGCTGTCCCGACGGCTGACAAAGGTCCCGTTATACCCAATCGGGGTGCCCGGCGGTATCGGGCGGACAGTGAGAATGCGGGTTTTCCATTCCAGGATCGGCTCCACATCGGCTACCTCGGGACACGGGGCAATGCCGTAGAGCGCTAGTCCCGGCCGCACCGCGTCAAGGTGGGCGTCCGGGAATCGCAACCCCGCGCTGTTGCTGATATGAGAGCGGAGATTGAGCCCCCGAGTCGCCTCCTGGAAACGTTCGAGCTGGATGCGAGTAACTTCGTCATCCTCGTCTGCACTCGAGAAGTGGGAGAAGACGCCGACCAGTTTCCCCCTGAAAGCTGTAATGAACTCCCGGGCTTCATCCCAGGGGATTCCGACCCGTGTCATCCCGGTATCGATCTTCACTTCACTGGGGACAACTGCGCTTCTCTGTCGCGAGTCAAATATGGAAGCAGTCAGACGATGTGCGAGAAAACTGCTTTCCTGTCCCGGGCTGCAGCCCATGAGGACGAGGATCCCAGCTTCGGGTAGCGCTTCCCGAACCGCGATCGCCTCGGGCAGGGTCGCCACCGCGAACTCGCGCACGTCGTCTGACCAGAGCTGGGCGGCGATCGCCTCGGCGCCGTGACCGTATGCGTTCGCTTTGATGACCGCTATAATTCCGGTCCGGCTGCCGATTCTCCTTCGGATGGCGCGAACGTTCGCCGAAAGGCGTTTTAGTGAGATTTCTGCCCAGGCTCGTGCCGTCGCTCGTCGTGCAGCAGGTTCTCGAATTTGGTCCACTGTTCTATGAAGGCGAGCTCGACAGTGCCCGTCGGCCCGTTACGTTGCTTGCCAATGATGATTTCGGCGACGCCTTTTCTCGCCTCTTCTTCTTCCTTACTGTACTTGTCTTCCCGATAAATGAACAGGACGACATCCGCGTCCTGTTCAATCGAACCGGACTCCCGAAGATCTGACAACTGCGGCTTGTGGTCGCCCCGGCGTTGCTCGGGCGCCCGACTGAGCTGGGAGATCGCGATCAGTGGAATGTGCAGTTCTTTAGCCAAACCCTTCAGGCTCCGACTGATCGCCGAAATCTCCTGCTGCCGGTTTTCATACCGCATTCTGGAGGAGGAACCCGCCGCCATCAGCTGCAGATAATCGACCACCAGCAGGTCGAGCCCGTGCTCCGCCTTCAGTCGCCGCGCCTTGGATCTCATCTCGGCAATCGTGATCCCCGGCGTGTCGTCAATGAAGATGCTTGCCTTTTCGAGCCGGCTGACGGCGCGGGCAAGCGCCTGCCAGTCTTCTTTGGCAAGCCGGCCGGTGCGGACTCCCTGAGAATCGACCCGGGCTTCGGCGCACAATAGACGAGTGACAAGCTGCGAGGCGCTCATTTCCAAGCTGAAAACGCCAACGGTTTTTGAGAGCAGCGCGACATGTTGAGCCACGTTCAGCCCGAAGCTGGTTTTCCCAAGACCGGGGCGTGCAGCAACAATGACCAGATCGGAGTTCTGAAAGCCACAGGTCATGCGATCCAGATCGACAAAACCGGACGCCAACCCGGTAACGAGCTCCTGGCGCTGGTACAAAGTCTGAATCTGCGAGTAGGTGGTGTGCAGCAATTCCTGGAGGCTCTGGAAGCCTCCGGCCATATTCCGCTGGCTGATCTCGAAGATGGACTTCTCGGCCGATTCAATCAACGTCGAGGCGTCCTCCTCGTTGGAGAAACCGCGGTCCAGGATCTCATTTGCTGCGTAAATCAACCGGCGGACACTCGATTTCTCCTTGATGATTCGCGCGTAGTGTTCGACATTGGAAACGCGGGGAACGCCATCAAGTAACGAGGCGATGAATGAAAGCCCGCCTACCGCTTCCAGTTGGTTATCCCTCTGGATTTCCTCTGCCAGGGTGATCGAGTCAATCGGACGCGATCGGGCGGCGAGCGCCATCATCTTAGCGAAGATTTTCGCATGCCGGTCGACGAAGAAGTCCTCCTCAGTCAGCATCTGGCCCGCCTGGTCGAAGGTGCGATTATCGATCAGGATCGCACCCAGGACCGCGCGCTCGGCGTCCGGGCTGTGAGGTAAACCCTTCTGGAGAGTCACATCAAGAGGCATGGAGTGAGATTGTAAACGAGCGGAAGGGAGGCGGAGGAAAGAAATTCCAAGGGAGGGGCAAAGGGGAAAAGGGGCAGAGGGGCAAAGGGAAAGGCTCGTTCCCGCTTTTCCCTTTGTCCCTCTGCCCCTTTGTCCCTTTGCCCCTGCTTGTTATTCGCTGGCCTTTTCCTCGACCTGCTTGGCCTCTTTGGGTTCCTTGGCTTCCCGCTCGCGCCGGGGATGTCTGCGCTTCGGAGCTTCCTCGCCGGCGGCGACAGGTTCTTCGGGCTTCTTGGCACCGGTGAGCTGTGCTATTTCCCTCACCTTGGCATCCAGGTCGGCAATGATCCGGTCTGTCTCTTCGCTCTTCTTGGTGACTCGCGCGATTTCGGAGTCCCCTTCGGCAACGATTGAGACCGTGAGGTTCGCTTCCACATCGCTATGCGGCCGGACCGGGACGGTGTAATTCCCGATGGCCTTGATCGGCTGTTCCATGAGGATCTTTCGCCGATCGAGCTGAACGCCCTGTGACTCGAGAAGGTCGGTCAGGTCCTTGGTCGTTACCGAACCGAACAGTGCGCCGGTTTCGCCCGCCTTGCGGCTGATCAGGAAATGCAGCTGATTGAGTTCTCCGGCCAGCAGTTCCGCTTCTTCCCGGAATTTGGCCTCTTTCTTGGCCATTGCGATGCGCTGCTGCTCCACCATTTTCAGGTTACCGGGCGTGACGGGCACAGCTAAACGTCTGGGGATCAGGTAATTGCGACCATACCCGTCGGCCACTCTAACGACGTCGCCGCGTTTGCCCAGATCAAAAACGTCATCCGTAAGAATCACTTCCATTGTCTTTATCCTCGTCTTGGAGTCTGGACTGATGCTTAGTCCGCGACATAAGGCAGCAGCGCCAGATGGCGGGCGCGCTTGATCGCTCGGGCCAACTTCCGTTGGTGGGTGGCACAGACCCCCGAAATCCGCCGCGGCAGGATCCTGGCTCTTTCCGGAACGAACTGAGAGAGGATCTTTGTATCCTTGAAATCTATGTAGTCGATTTTTTCAGCGCAAAACTTGCAGAACTTCCTTCTTCTGACCATGCCTACTCCTCCTCCCCTTTTTCGAGAACCGGTTCAGCCGCTCCCAGCTCTTCCATTTCCATTCGCTGTTCAGAGGCTTCGGCCGGCGCCTGAGCGGGTCGCTTCTTCCGTTTTGCCTCCCGGCGTTCTCGGAACTTCTCTGCCCGCTTCAGATCGAGGTCGGTGCGGACGGTCAAGAATCGGATGACCGCGTCGGTGACCTTGAATCGGCGTTCCATTTCGGTTACAGCCGTTGCGCTCTCTTCTTCGAGCGTGACCACGACGTAATAACCTTCGTGATGTTTGCCAACTCGGAAGGCCAACCGGCGTTTCCCCCATTTGTCGACTTCAACTACTTCGGCCCCCTTATCCTTGGCCGTTTTGACAAAGCCCTCGGTCAGGGTTTCGACTTCGTCTTCGGTCAATGTGGGAGCGAGAACGAACACGACTTCGTATCGTCTCATGGACTTATTCTTCTCCTCGTTGAAAAAAGGTCTATTCTAGCACTTGCGGGCGGCCACGTGAAATTTCTTTCTGGCGCTCAGGTAACCAGACGCGCACAGATGAGCGCCAACACCGCTATCAATCGCACCAGCATGTTGATTGAGGGACCGGAAACGTCCTTCAGCGGATCACCTACAAGATCTCCGGTCGCGGCCGCCGCAGCAGCGACCGGACTGGCGGCCGTCTCGCCAGTCTCCACCAGCCGCCGCGCGTTGTTCCACGCCGAGCCGGAATGGATCATGAAAAGGGCCAAAAAGACGCCCGTGAGCAGGGCCCCCGCCAACAGCCCGCCCAGTGCGGCGCGCCCCAGAATCAGGCCGACCGCGATCGGTGAGCCGAGACATACGGCCAGCGGGAACATCATCTCGCGGAGCGTCAGCCACGAAGCTGTAATCACGACCGACAAGTCTGCCTTCGCCGCTCCTTCCCGTCGTCGCCTCAACTCTCGACGACTCTCGTCGATCAGTCTGAAAGCGACCTTTCCCGTGGACGAGACCCCGGTGTCGGTTATCAGGAACGGCAGTACCCCGCCGAGAAGGAGGCCCACCACGACAGTTGGGTTGACCAGATCAAGCGCCGGCAAGCCGGCGACTCGGTTGTAAGCTGAGAAGAGCGCAAGAGCCACGAGAGCCGAGGCCCCGACAGCGAAAGACTTGCCGATCGCCGAAACCGTATTCCCGAAGATGTCCAGTCGATCGGTAACCGAGATCGCCGATTGCGATTGGAATGTCATCCGAGCGACTCCCGACGACGCGTCGGCGATGGCGCTCAGCGATGAAAACGAGAGGCCGGTCGCAGACGTCGCCAACAAAGACAGGGCCGCCACTCCGATGCCGTAGATCCCGGCGTAGTTGTAGGCCACCAGGACCACGCCGCAGATCGTTAGGATCGGCAGGACGGTCGACTGCATCCCTGCAGTGAATCCCGCGAGGATGTTGGTTGGACTTCCGAGTTCGGATGCCTCGATGACGCGTCGAACCGGCGGACCAGACGTGTACCACTCGGTGAGGAGGGATAGCACAGTCCCGCAGACGGCCCCGAACAACACTGAATAAAAAACACCCAGCTCCATCTGCATGGCGTTGACGAGCAGGAATGCACCAACGAGCAGGATAATGTTGCCCAACACGCCGGACAGGCGTAGGACCATCGCTGGCTCCAGACGTGGAAACAGGTACCGTATCAGCAGCGTTATCGTCGAGGCGATCAGCCCGATCGCCATGAGATACAAAGGAAACGACATATAGGCGCTCAACGTCTCCGGCGTGATGTTGACGATGGTTGTGATACCAGAGGACGCGATCAGCATAGTGGCAACCATGGACCCCAAGTGCAGCTCAAAGGCCTCGGCTGCGCTTCCAGCAAGATTCCCCACGTAGTCGCCGGCCTTTTCGAGCAAGCCGGCCGGATTGGCCGGATCGTCTTCTCCTGCCCCGTCACTCAGTCCGGCGACCACATGTGCAGCCAGATCGGCCGCCTTGTGGAAAACCCCGCCGGCCAGCCGGGAGAAAACCGACAGGCAGCTAGCCCCGAGAACAAGCCCAACGAGATCGATCGGCTCGATGATTCCCTTGAGATAGAGCACATACCACAACGAGACAGTAATCAGGCTGATCGAGGGGAGGATCAAGCCTGGAATCGATGCGGCGGACAGGGCAGTGCTGAACGCCTGACTGTGACCGAAAGCCGCGGCTTGCACTGTCCAGCCATTGGCTCTGGCACCTGCCCGGATGGCCAGGAGGTTGGTCCCCACGGCCAGCAGGCACCCGGTGACGAAGGCCCATCCTGTCCAGATCGACAGCCACCGGGATAGCGCCAGAAATGCAGCAAGCGCAACGACGCCCAAGACGAGATGGCTGCGGCAAAGGAAGGCAAATGCCGCGCGACCGATCTCCGACGACGCTGCTCGAACCGTTTCGGGTACAGGTTGCGAACGATCGAGGAACCAGTACGTCAGCCCGGCCGCAACAATTGCGGCGAACCCGACCAGGGGAAGGACCAAAAGGAAAGTTGCCATTTCGTTCCTACCCGTTGTGTCGGGACATTGCGATGCCAATTCCTTGCGTCAGCCAGGTATCCACCGCGGCTACGGCGTTGTCGAGCATCGTCTCGACCTCCTCACGCTGGCGCTTGGGGAAATCACTCAGAACGTAGTCGCGGTAATCGCCAGGGGCTCGATCGTCTCCGACGCCAAGCCTGAGACGCGGCACCTGCTCGGTGCCCAGGGCGGAGATGATGGACTCCATTCCCCGGTGGCCGCCGGAGCTGCCGGATGCCCTCAGACGTATTTTCCCGAGTGGGAGGGCAAAATCGTCGTACGCAACCAGCAGGTGATCCAGATCCAGCGAAAAGTAGTGGAGCAGTTCGAGAACCGCTCCACCGCTTAAGTTCATGAATGTCAGAGGCTTTGCCAGCACCAGCGCCTCGTTGCGCCGGCGCAGCTGGCAGGTCAGAGAACGCTTGAGCGTCCGGGTGAAGGCCTCGCCAGACCCAGCCGCCAGCCGATCCACCAGCATAAAGCCAACGTTATGCCGATGGTGCTGGTATTGGGTTCCAGGGTTGCCAAGCCCGGCGAGCAGATACACCAGGCGCTACTCCTTCTCTGCTTCTTCCTCTTCACCCTTGCCCTTCTTAATAACCTCGGGCTCGACAGCCTCGCCCTCAGCAACAGGGGCAGGCGGCGCCTCTTCAACAACCGGCGCGCTGACCGTCAGAACCACAAGATCAGGCTCGGAGAGGATTTTGACCTTGGTCTCGTCCACTTTCAGTTGACGAACGCGGACGGCATCCCCGATTTGCAGCTCGTCAACCTGGATCGTGAGGCTCTGCGGAACGTCGCCGGGAAGACATTCGACTTCGATAGTCCTCATGACCAGATCGAGCGTCCCACCCGCCGCCTTGACTCCCTTGGCCTCGCCGACCGTTTCGACAGGGACCTGGAAGGTCATCGTCTGATCCATTGCAATCGCCTGGAAGTCAGCGTGCACCAAGCTGTCGCGAACCGGATCAAGCTGGAAGTCGCGAATGAGAACGTCTCTGGCCGTCCCCTCGATATTAAGTTTGAAGATCGTGTTACGACCCGTATCGGAGTGGAGGATTTTTGAAACATCGCGCGGGTCGACGGTGACCGGAACCGGATCCAGCCCGCGTCCATAAATCACCGCCGGGATGCGGCCGGAAGTGCGCAATCTGCGGTTCGAATTCTTTCCGAATTCGTCTCTCCTGGTCGCTTCGACAACAACTGTAGTAGGCATTTTGGTCTAACTCCTGCTTGGTTTCTCGCTCTCTCGAGCAATATCAGATTTCAAACAATCGGCTAACGGACGTCTCCTTGTGGACCGACTTGATCGCCTCCCCGAGGAGCTTCGCCACGCTGAGGACCTGGATTTTCGGGATTGCCTTCTCCGGCCTCAGCGGGATCGTGTTGGTCACGATGACCGATTCGATTTCGGAACTGGCTATTCGTTCAATGGCCGGACCTGACAAGACGGCATGGGTTGCAGCCACGAGGATACGGTTGGCGCCTTCCCGGCGTAAAGCCTCGCCGGCTCTGACGATGCTGCCGGCTGTGTCAATCAGGTCATCGACAACGACCGTGTTCCGGTCTCGCACGTCTCCGACGATGTGCATCACCTCGGCCACGTTGTCGTCCACGCGCCGCTTGTCGATGATCGCCAGAGGCGCATTTAGTCGCTTGGCATATGCCCGGGCGCGTTCCACGCCGCCCGCATCTGGAGAAACAACCGTCAACCGATCCATCTGAGGTTGAGATGCGAGATATTCAAGGATAACCGGGCGCGCGTAAAGGTGGTCAACCGGGATATTGAAAAAACCTTGAATCTGACCGGCGTGAAGATCCAACGTCACCAGCCGATCAGCTCCGGCCGTCATCAGCAGGTCGCCAACCAGCTTGGCCGATATCGGCACTCTCGGCTTTTCTTTTCGGTCCTGGCGGGCATAGCCGTAATACGGAATGACCGCCGTTATTCTGCGCGCAGAGGAACGCTTGAAGGCGTCGATCATCACGAGCAGTTCCATGATGTTCTCGTTGCCCGGCGGGCAGGTCGGCTGGATGATGAAGACATCCTTGCCCCGGACATTCTCGAGAATCTGGAAGTTGACTTCGCCATCCGAGAAGCGCTTGAGCTTTACGTCGCCCAGCGTTTCCCCCATGCAGGTGGCAATCTCGTTGGCCAACTCCTTGTTTGCACTTCCTGAAAACAGCCGCAGATTTGACATCGCTTTCGTCGTCAGTGCCTCACTCAAGACCGGCACGCATCAGGACCTGTGTGTATTCTTGCCGGGAAAGGCTATGGCAGCGAAACACCTCTCCTGTCGCCTCTCGCGAGAGCGACGCGGCGGCGCTCTCCGCCTCCTGTTCCGAACCCAAAACACCGAAGAGCGTCGAGCCGCTGCCACTCAAGAGCACCGAATCACACCCGGCGTTCTTCAGCCGGGTAAATGCCTCGGCGAATGCGGGGTAGTGTGAGAACACTGGCCCCTCGAAATCGTTCTCGAGCAAAGGCCCTACGTCCTCACCTTGAGCCAGGGCCTCGTGGAAACGTTGAATTTTAGTATCCAAACGCTGTGTTGTCAATACGACCGAGCCCGGCTCAATCCGCTTCCACCCACCCAGTTCGTAGGCTTCCCGGGTGGAGACATGGAATCCGGGGAACAGCAGGACCAGTGGATATCGACGCGGTGAGTCGGGCAGGAGCGTCAGCCGCTCGCCGCGACCAGCAGCGCGGGCGGTGCCGCCAAACAGAAAGAAGGGAACATCGGAGCCCAGCTCCGCGCCGAGCTCTGCCAGTTCCGCTCTGCTGAGTCCCGCTTTCCACAGGTGATTGGCCGCCAGCAGCGTGACTGCAGCGTTCGATGAGCCTCCGCCTAACCCGCCGCCCACAGGGATCCGCTTGTCCAGGTGCACCTTCATGCCGCAAGGGGATTGTAGACGGGACTGGAGCAGACGGCACGCGCGGTACACCAGGTTGGCGTGAAGGGGGCCGGTCGTTCGGCCGGTTACGGAGAGCTCGATCCGGTGGCCGGGAGCCGCCTCGAACTCAAGCTCATCGGCCAGGTCGATTGTCTGGAAGACGGTGTCGATTTCGTGAAAGCCATCTGGCCGACGTCCCAGAACCCTGAGCACCCAGTTGATCTTGGCGTAGGACAGGAGCGAGACTTGGTTCACGCCGGCCTTGGCCTGTTTATTGGCGTTGCTGAGCCAGCAGTTTCTTGACGCCGTTCAGCTTCGATTGGACTCTTTTGCGCTCGTCCGTTTCCTTGGCGTTGCTCACGGATTTTTCGTAATACGCACCGGCTTCGCCGTAACGTTCGAGTTTGCGGTACAGGTCCCCGAGATGCTCGAAGATTGTCGCATCGTCGACAACGATCTGAGCAGCCTGTTTAAGGTGCAGCTCGGCCGGCTCGAACTGATTCAGCTTGAAGTACGCCCAACCGAGGCTGTCCAGATAAGCTCCGTTGTAAGGTTCTATTTCAACGGCCTTCTTGATGTAGCCGAGTGCCTCTTCCAGTCGGATTCCGCGATCGGCCAGCATGTAGCCGAGGTAATTGAGCACCCCTGCGTGCCCCGGTTCCTTCTCGAGCACCTTCTTGAAATTCGTCTCAGCGTCGGTGTACTCCTCCTGTCGCTCAAGAACGGCGCCCAGCTGAAACAAAAGATTGAGGCTGTCGGGCTTTTGCTCGAGCGCACGCCTGATCGCCTTCTCCGCCTCGTCGTACTTCTTGTGCTCGATGTAGATCTGACTGGCCGCAAGGGCGAAACGCTCCGCATCGCTCTTCTTGGTTGCGTTTTCGGTCAGGACAGCGACACCCTTCTCGAGCTGGCCGTTGGCCGCGAGGACCTGGCTATAGGCGATGATAACGTCGTCCTGGTCTCCCTTGGCCCTCATCATTTCGCCTGCCTGATCCACTGCTTCCTGAGTTTTTCCCGCCTCCTTCAGAGCGTAAACCAGCCGTAACCGGTTCTCGACGCTCTCCGGCTGGAGGTCGACTGCCTGGCGATAGGATTCAATCGCCTTCTCGTGCTGTCCGGAATCCTGGTACACCAGGCCCAGATTTCCGAGGATCAGGGGTCGGAACTCCTCCGATTCCTTCATCTCGAGGGCTTTGCGGAAGTTTTCGATGGCCTCCTGCCGACGGCCCGTCACGGCTTGGATCTGGGCCATCTCAACGGTCGCGTCAAACTCGGCGTCAGTCTCACCCTTGACCAGCTCGCCGAGAATCTCCATCGCCTCCGGGTACTTCTTTGTCTGGCGCAATGCTTTCGCCAGCTCGAGCTTGATCTGCGGATCTCTCGGATCAGTCTCCGAGGCCAGGCGCAGGGTTTCGGCCGCCTTCGCGGGCATCCGGAATTGCAGATAAAGGCTCCCGAGCAGTTTCAGGTGGTCGATCTCGGCCGCTTGTGCCTGGACGGCCGCCTCGAGGACCTTCATGGCCTCCTGGGGATTTCCCAGCCGTAGCTCGGCTACGCCTCGCAGATAGTAGGCGTTTGAATAACCGGGGTTTACTCGGTTCAATTGGCCAAAGACCTGGGAAGCCTTCGCCCAGTTCTCCTTGGCCACATACAGCCGACCGAGTGCGTCCAGTGCGGCCGCATGGTTCTTGTCGAGTTCGATGACACGCTCAAATTCGGCCAGGGCCTTGTCGAGCATGTTCGGTTGACTGCTCTCTTTAAAGGCGACGTAAATCCGGCCAAGCAGATAATGGGGAGCCGGGTCATCGGCGTCCATTTCAATCGCCTTCTGGCACTGCAGGACTGCCTCGCGGATGTTCTGGCTCTCCCAAAGGCTCAAAGCATACTGCACATGGAGCTCCGCGCTGTTCGGGTTCAGCTCGATGGCCTTTTGGTAATGCACGTTGGCGTCGGCGTACTGCTTATCCAGGCTATGCATTTTGGCGAGGGCGAAGTGGTAGTACGATTCGGCGAGGTTCTTGTCTTGGGCAGCAGCCGTCCCGGTGAGAAGTACACCGAGAAACAGCGTAGGGAGGAAACTCTTCATACTGGTCATTATGGCACAGCGATCTTGACGGAGAATATCGTTCGGACCTTTAGACGCGGCCAAAAAGCAAAGGTTTCAGCTTCCGCAGGGAAGTGTTCTCTCGTTTTGCGGAAAGCCTTCTCGCTTCTCGCTATGGCCGAATCCTCTGCGCGGGAACCGCGGACAGGATCTCCTGGTTCTCCGTGAAGAACATCTCCACTCCGATAAGCGGCAGACTGGAGGTAACCCTGACGTACCCTCCGATTTGCTCAACCCCCTGGAGTTGCGGGACAAGCTCGGGCAGCAGGCCGATAAGCCGTTGGCCCGCGTTAAGCGTTGGTTCCGCCGAACCCACCTGATTACCATCTTTGTCGAAAACCAGGATTTGAGCGGTCGCCGCCTGATCGTTCGGATTAATCAACGCCAGGCCGGTGGAGTAACCGAGCCCGAGGGCCACGTGCGAAAATGCAAGAACGCCTCCATCGGGGCTCAGCAGCGGCACCGTGGTCATCGCCTTTCCCCCGAACGTTCGGAGCTCGATGTGACCGACAAGCCCTGGACCCTGCGTCTCGACCGAGATCCACCCGGAGACAACCTGGCCGGGGTCGGTCAGCTCAAAAACCTGGGCGACGCTGCGACGGACCAGTTGACCCGGCGCAAGAACCGCCGACTTCGAAAGAACCATCTCCCCCTGGTTGTTACGGAGGGTGGCGGTGATAAGCAGCGGGTCCTTTGAAATATTCAGAAGGGCGAAGAAAGACTCTGACCCGCCGAACTCGGCGAACTGAGGCATGACGAGCCGAGTGCCTTCGTTAAAGCCCGTGCCCTTGGGAAACGCCGTAAGCACGGACATTCGCTGGCCATCCCAATAGCGCACAAACCCGTTGGCCGGGTGCGAGGTCTCGACGACGAGGTAACCGTCCGTGAAGTTTTCGAAGCTCTGTTCAGGAAAAATGCCGGCGAGCGTGCCCTCCGTCCCGTCCGGATCGCGCACATAACCCGTAAGGATGCCAAGCGAGTTCAGGTCCACCGTGTCAGTCTCAGAGATCGTTTCGCCGGTGTCACGAAACAGTTTGACCCTGGCACCCCCGAGCGTGTAGCTGGAGTTGAGAACCTGTATCTCGGTTCTGAAGCCGTCGACCACGCGGACCTCTGGCATGATCAACGTGGTAGCCGTTTGGAGGATGGCCGGTCCGCCGTCCATCCGCTTGACATCCGGATCGCCGACCAGAAAGAAGCTGGTCGTCGTGTAGAGATCGCTGTCGACATCGAGCCAGCCGTCGATTTCCTTCCCAGCGACGGCCTCCAGCAGGGTGCCGGCGGTTGTCGCCATTTGCTGGCCCGGTGCCAGCTTAATTGTCTTGGGATTCTTGTATTCGACGACATCGGTGGTCGACGTGTCGTCCTGGTAATCGACCCCGAACCTCGAGATGCCCTTGACGATCAGCTCCGCTTCAGCCGTCCCATGGTTGGTGATTGCTACGCCGGTAAACCATTGAGTTCCTGAGAAGAAGAGCGGGATGGAGTACAGGTCGGTACGCTTGATGAGGTCGATTGTGGTGTTATTGAAGTTAAGCGCGGCAACGACCTGCCCGTCAGGCGTGAAAGCCAATTCCATCGGCGCCGCTGTAAGATCGTTGTCCGGGTCCTTCTCAGGGTCGTAGTCCGGAATTTTGTACTTGCCCGCCGGGAAGAGCCTTTTCGTCTCGCCGGTCACCATGCTGACGACCAGAATGTGATCGAGCAGCGGCATGGGGATGAAGATCTCCTTACCGTCAGCTGACCAGGCAGGCCGGGTCGTGAACTTGAACTCGGCAAGCGAGTAAGGGAAACCGCGGCTGATTTGCAGGTCGTCCTTTTCCGTATCCTCATCGTCTCCGTCAAACAAAAGCCCGGCCGCAATCTCGATTTCGCTCACGACCACGAACCTGGTCTTATCGGGAGACGGGTAGATTCCAGAGGCCCGATAGCCGACTCCGAAGACGTTCACCACTTTGCCAGTCGTCGTATCGAACATCAGGACACGATCTTCAACCAGCGGCGTCGGGTTCTGACTGCTGAATCCCTGCTCTGCGATGAGTCCGAACTTTCCGTCTGCGCTCAGCGCCACGTTGTTGACGGGATAAAAGTCGAACGGCAGGACATCGTTGGGGACTTGAGTGTCGATCTTGAGTTTTTCCGTGAAATTCACCGGGTCGATAATCGCCACGGTTTCGGGGGTCTCGCGGCGCACCCAATACCTGCTGCCTACAAGAACGACTGTAAAAAAGCTATAGTCCGGGGCCATCGTGAGGGAAGCCGGACCGGAACCCCCCGGCATCGCCAGGCGAGGCGTGATCTCGGTGGCCGATTCGACATCAAACCGGAGAATCTCGTCGGAGCCTGTGGAAGCGACGAAGCCAGTCTTGCTGTCTGCGGAAAAAACGATGTTGTTGGCGAACGAAAACTGCATCTTCGTCAGGTCCAACGTCTTCACCGCATGAGTTTCCACATCGATGATCGAGATAGCCCCAATTCGTGCGCCCAGGAGCGTATCCGGATCAGGCTTGTTCTCGACCAGAAGCAGGCAGGGCACGGCCAGTTTCTTGCCGTCCGGGGTCATCGAGAGCGTCGATGGGTTCTTGCCCGTCGGAATAGTCGTGATCACCTCGCCCGTCTTTGGGTTGAAGACGAGCACGACGTGGGAGCCCGGTACACTGACGAATCCCTTCGACGAGTCCGCTGTAAACAACAGGTTCGGCGAGAAATTCAGATCATCGTCACCCGGCTGCTGCGGGGTTTTCTGGAAATCCTCCTCCCCGACGTGGTGCATGTTGATATCGAAAACCAGGGTCAAATTGCTGGCAGCCGGATTGACCGTTTTGAAAACGCGCTGCCCGGATGCAGGCAGGTGCGCTAGAAACCCAATGACAATGAGGATTACGAGGCGGTAAGACATAAGTTTTTCATTATAAGCAAAGGGGTTGAGCCCTGACAACGACCAAAGCATGATGTAGTACCCAAGCAGCCACGGTTGGAGGGTCAATCCTCTGCGGAATCGCCCGAATCCGTGGCTGCCTTTCCTAGATGCACCCGGACCCGAATTTTCTCAACAAGTCTCAGTTTCCAGTAACGATTGATGGACTCGACGAACAGGGGGGCGAGTCCCTGAAGCTCCGTGCACCAGACGGTGTTGGGTACCTCGAGTGTCAGACACCGGTTGCGGAGAAAGGCGGGTTGGGTTTTTGCGGCCAGGTCCTGGCCCACGATACCCGGCCACAGTTCACGCAAGAAAATGAGGGCCACCTCGTCGCTCGAAGCAGCCTGCCGGAGAAAATCCGGAAGAAGAGTGACGAGGCCTTTCATTCAGACGCGTCTTCACGCATTCCGATAGTCCGAAAATCAGTGGCCTACGGAGGCCGGAAACTGTGCCGCGATCTCTTTCTGCCGTTTGAGCAGAGTGGGATCCTCGGGAACCGTCGCGTCGAGCACGACCTGATCAGGCTTGAAGATCGTCACCTGTCCCGATTCGTTGAGTTCCAGGTCGAGCCGGCCAAGGTGTCTTCCCTTTTCAACACTCCAAAGCAGGACAGCGTTGTTGACCTGCTCTGCTCGGTGCAGGGTGTATGCCCTCTCGGTCATCAGAAAGGCGAGAACCTCGGGATGCGCGTTGGCCACGCGAATCGCAACGGATTTCGGGACATCGCCCAGGACCACCAGGAAGTCGGCCTGCTTGGCGACCATCGGTTTGACCTTGTTGATAGCCTCAACCGGGTCGGTCGCCGTGAACTCCGACTTCGGCTTGATTCCCGCGGGATTCGCCAGGCCGAGAAACCCGATCTTAACGTTTCGCTTGACCCCAAGTATTTGTCCCGGGACTTCGATCAACGCAAAAGGAGCTGGAGCTGGTATCGTACTGTCTTTTGGGACGAGATTGGTCGAGATGATCCTGGTTTGCGGCTTGGCGGCTGCCAACTGTTTCCACATGTGAAGGTCTTCAGTCGCCAGGTTCATCACCTTCAAGGGCAGCCCGTTCAGGCTGTCGATCATCATCTGGTTGACCACGTCCGACCCCGGCCCGGGCGGAGCGAAGTAGTTCCCCAGGTCAACCTGAACGATCGGATTGCCGCGGTCCTTGCCGAATTTTTGCGAGTAGCCGGCTCGCCGAGCCAGTCCCCCCGTGGGGTTGACCGGTCAGCCACAGGGGCCGTAGTTGCCCTGTACCCATCCGGAAAAAAACAACGTGATCGTTCGAGACGGAGCGGCCTGGGCCCGGAAGGTCCATCCGTCAGCGACCAGGACAGAAATCGCGGCGGCTGCCAGCAAAAGGCCCGCCGTTACAAGTGCCACACGACGCATGCGCGACATTGTAGCATAACGGAAACGCGGTCCCGGTTGAGCTCGCCAGCTGTTTCGGGTTCACGTGCGGCGCCGCGTTGGCAATCGCCCATAGGCGGACGGCGAACCTGACGTGGTCCAACCGCGACGTATCTTTCGACGGTCTAGTCTCATCCAGTATTGTCGGCCTTCACTTGACAAGCGGGGACCGCGCCGTTTATAGATAGAGGGATTTTTCGGGTATGGATTGTACCCTCGTTTTAAACGCCACTTACGAACCGATCCAGATCGTTCCCTGGCGGCGGGCAGTGCGAATGCTCTTCCAGGAAAAGGTCGAGGTCGTCGCGGAACACGACAAGGTGATCTGCAGTGTCTCTTTGAGCATGAGATTGCCGTCGGTTCTCCGGTTACTCCACTACGTGCAGGTTAAGCATTACCATCATCCAGTTAAGTTCAACCGCTCCAATATTTACGCGAGAGACCAGCACCGGTGCCAGTACTGCGGAAAGCGCTTCCATCCTCCCGATCTGACGTACGATCACGTCATGCCGGTGGCGCGGGGCGGACGCAAATCCTGGGAGAACATCGTGACCTGCTGTCGCGAGTGTAACCGGCGCAAAGCGAACAGGACGCCTGAGGAAGCGGGGCTACGGCTCCTCAGGGCGCCGAAAGCACCCACCGGCTTTCCGAACAAGCTCGGATTCCAGCTTGCCCACACGCAAACTCCCGACAGTTGGAAAACCTATATTTTCTGGAATTTAAAAATCTCGCGCCTTTAGCCCCGAGAACCACTTTTTACTGAAACGTACCAGCCAGTTTTTCATCCTATTGAATGACGGTGATTGTTATTTCTACACCCTGCTCCTAGAATAGGGGTATAAACTAGTTTTTTACTGGCGGGATATGTCACGCTTAAAAAGTCTTCTTGCAAGAATCAAAAACGGCGTCGAATGGTTATTGGCTTTGAGAGTAACCGAAAGCGAACGCCTCAGTTACGCCTCTGGGTATGAGTTTTTTGACGGGGGCATCTCCAGCCGCCGACCCACGCAGGTCGCCGTGGCGCTCGCCGTGCTCTTTCACCTCGTCTTGTTCCTTGTCACTTTTCCGTCGTTGGTCAGGCAGGCTTTCATCCCTACCGAGCAGGTTTTGGTGCTGAAAGACCTGGCGCCGGCAGGTGGCGGCCGGCCCAAAGCGGCTCCCCCCAAGATAGTGGCTGCTCCGCCGAAACCGCAGCCGATTCTCGTCCCGATTCCCGATCCCACTCCTATGGACCCCGAGCCGATCCGCCGCATGGAGGTGGTCGAAGTTCAGCAGGTGGTCAGCGAGATAAACGGCGAGCTGGCGATCGGTGACATCAGCGCCCCGCCAGGCCCGGCCGGCCGGGGAGGTATGGGCGGCGACTCCCAGGGTGTCGGCGCTGGCATCGGACCGGGCGGCACCGGTGTCTATCAGATGGGGACCCAGGGGATAACTGATCCGGAGATCCTCGTCCAGACAGTCCCCTCCTACACCGACGATGCGATCAAGGCCAAGGTGCAGGGCGTGGTACTTCTGCAGGCAATCATCCGCAAGAACGGACGGGTTGACAGTCCCGTCGTGCTCCGGGGCTTGGGTTACGGCCTCGAAGAGAAAGCTATTCAGGAGATCGTGGCCAACTGGCGTTTCCGTCCGGCAACGCTCAGAGGCCAACCCGTCGATCTCCAAGCCACGATTGAAGTGACCTTCAATCTTCGTTAGAATCCTTCTTCCCGCTGCCTCAGATTTCCGTGCAGGGCGCTCTCCTCGGGAGAGCTTCCTGCCTGTTTCTGGCACCCTAGAAAGGACGCTGAGATCGTGGACCTCAAAGACACCCTCAATCTGCCTAAGACCGATTTCCAGATGAAGGCAAACCTGCCCACCTTGGAGCCGAAGATGCTCGAGAGATGGGAGCGGGATTTCCTCTATTCCAAAATCCGCGAAGCACGAAAAGGCCAGCCGGTCTTCATTCTCCACGACGGTCCTCCGTATGCGAACGGGCACATTCACCTGGGCACCGCGCTCAACAAGATTGTCAAAGACCTGATTGTGAAGTCGAAAACGATGGCCGGCTTTGACGCCCCTTATGTCCCGGGCTGGGATTGCCACGGGCTGCCGATCGAGATCAAGGTCGTCGGCAAAAAGAAAGCTAACCTCGATGTGCTGAAAGTCCGCCAGGAGTGCCGCGAGTACGCCAACAAATTCATGGGGATCCAACGCGACGAGTTTCGGCGGCTGGGCGTGTTTGGCGACTGGGAAAACCCCTACCTGACGATGAGCAACCATTACGAGGCGGAGATCGCCCGATTGCTCGGCGAGTTCATCCGGCGGGGCGGTGTCTACAAGGGGCTGAAGCCGGTGCATTGGTGTATCACATGCGAGACCGCGCTTGCCGAGGCGGAGGTTGAATATGGCGATCACAAGAGCTACTCGGTCTACGTGCGGTTTCCGATCGCCGGCGGGCTGGACTCGCTGGTGCCAGAGCTGACGGGGAGTTCCGCATTCGTTCTGGCCTGGACCACCACACCCTGGACGCTGCCGGCTAACCTGGCTTTGGCCTTCCACCGGGACTTCAACTACGCCTTTGTCCGGACCGGAGGCGAGGTGCTCTTGATCGCGGCCGACCTGGTCGAGCAGGTGGCTAAGGAATGCTCCCTTGCTGAATACGAGGTCGTGCGGACCTTACGAGGCGAGGAACTGGCGGGTCTCAAGGTCCGCCACCCTTGGATCGACCGTGAATCAAAGACGGTCTTCGCCACCCACGTCACTCTTGATCAGGGCACGGGAGTCGTACACACGGCGCCCGGGCACGGCCAGGAAGACTACATGACCGGCCTCGAATACGGGCTGGAGATCTACAACCCGGTCGATAACTCAGGCCGATTCGTTCCCGAAATCGAGCACTTCGGCGGTATGCAGGTGTTTGAAGCGAATCCGCGCATCACGGAGTTTCTGCGTGAGCGCGGCCGGCTGGTTGCGCAAGGCGAGATCGTACACAGCTACCCTCACTGCTGGCGCTGTCACAATCCGGTCATCTTCCGGGCGACGCCGCAATGGTTCATCGGGATGGAGTTGAACGACTTGCGCGAACGGGCCCTCGATGAGATTAGGAAGGTCACCTGGAAACCGGGGTGGGGAGAAGACCGGATCTCCAACATGATCGCCAATCGGCCCGACTGGTGTATCAGCCGTCAACGCCTTTGGGGAGTTCCGATTCCCGTCTTTTACTGCAAATCGTGCCGCAACCCGTTGATGGACGCCAAGGTCGTGGATCATGTCGCCGACATCTTCGAGCTCGAAACTGCCGACGCCTGGTACCGTCGGAGCGTCGCGGAGCTGCTGCCAGCCGGAACAACGTGCCCCTGCGGCGCCAAGGAGTTCGACAAAGAATTCGACATCGTGGATGTCTGGTTCGATTCGGGCTCGAGCCACCACGTGGTTCTCAACGGGCAGGGAGGACTGCAATGGCCGGCGGACGTGTATATGGAGGGCCCTGATCAGCACCGGGGATGGTTTCACAGCTCGCTGCTGATTGCGGTCGGCACCCGAGGTGCGGCGCCGTACAGAAGCGTTATCTGCCACGGGTGGACGCTCGACGCCCAGGGCAGAGCGATGTCCAAGTCGCTTGGCAACGTCATAGCGCCCGGAGACGTAATCAAGGACAACGGCGCGGAAATTCTCCGTCTTTGGGTAGCATCGATCGATTACACGGAGGACGCCCGGATCAGCGAGGAGATCCTCTCCCGGTTGCGCGAAGCTTACCGGAAGCTTCGCAACACGAGTCGTTATCTGCTCGGCAACCTGTTTGACTTTGACCCTTCGCGCGACTCGGTGCCCGACTCGCAACTTCTTGAACTGGACCGTTGGGCGCTTGCCCGAATGGCATCGGTCTCACAAAAAGCCCAAGAAGGGTATTCGAGATACGATTTTCATATCGTTTACCACACGCTTTACAACTTCTGCGTGGTCGACTTGTCCAGCTTCTACCTCGATATTCTGAAAGATCGGCTTTACACCGCCGGACCGAACTCGGTCGCCCGGCGGTCGGCGCAAACGGCTCTGTTCCGTATCGCAGAGACCCTGGTAAGACTGATGGCGCCACTGTTGCCGTTTACGGCCGAGGAAATCTGGTCGAGCCTCTACAGGGAGAAGGCTCCCGCCGCCTCGGTTCACCTGAGTGAGTTCTCGAAAGAAATCGAGCGTCACCAAGATTTGGAACTTTTGGCTCGCTGGGAGCGTTTTGAAGACATCAGGCAGGTAGTGAGCAAAGCTTTGGAGGAAAGCCGGCAGGGCAAGACGATCGGCAACTCGCTCGAGGCGAGAACTGATATTCGGGCGGGGCGTCGAGCCGCCTCATACCTGGCGGGGTTCGAGGGCTTGCGCTACTTGTTCCTGGTGTCCGAGATCAACGTGGTCGAAGATGCCACGCTCGCTGAAGACGAAATCCAGGTGAGCGTGAGCAGGGCATCGGGTACGAAATGCGAGCGCTGTTGGCACTACACGTCGGACGTCGGGGTGTCCAGCCAGTTTCCCGGAGTCTGCGCCCGTTGTGCGCAGACTCTGAGTGAAAGGGACGAGGTCACGATTTGATGCGACTGATCGCGGTTATTCTGGGCGCCGGAGTTTTGGCTGCTGACCTCTTGACGAAATGGCTGGTTTCCAGCTCGATGCATTACTATCCACTGCTCGATGGCTACGTCACCATCGACTACGTGCAGAACGAGGGTATCGCTTTCGGTCTTTTTCACTCCCTGGAATCCGACTGGAAGCCGGTCATCCTTTCAGCAATGGCGATCATCGCAGTCGCCGTGGTCATTTACTACATCCTGACAACGCCTCATCACGAGAAACTGGTTTTTGTCTCCCTCGGGCTGCTCCTCGGCGGAATTCTCGGGAACTTCATCGACAGGCTGATGAACCAGCATGTGACCGATTTTCTGAAAGTGCACTGGCAGGATGCATTCGCCTGGCCGACGTTCAATATCGCGGACGCCGCAATCACAACGGGCGTGATGCTGATCCTCTACGAGAGCTTCTTCGGGCGTGACAGAACCCCGGCGCCCGAGCCTAAGCCTCTTGGCGAAAACGCTGTTGACCAATGAGTGAGACGGCCTCCCTGCTCCTTGTGATGCTCCTACTCCAGGCGGGTCCGGCTCCCGGGCCCGGCTCGAACCCGAGCAGCGTCATTCAGGCCGTCGAACAGAAGTACGCGGGACTCAAGAGCCTGTCGGCCTCCTTCAGTCAGAGCTACCAGAACGCCGAACAGCGCCTGGAAGAATCAGGGACCCTGGTCCTCAAGAAACCCGGGCGGATGTACTGGGAGTATCACAAACCGACGACGAAGCACTTCCTGGTGGATGGCAAGAAAAGCATCTTCTACGTCCCTGAGGACAAACAAGCCATCGTCTCGGAGATAGACCTGGATGACGCCTCTGTTCCGTTGCTCCTGCTCTTCGGCAGAACCGGAATCGAGCAAAACTTCCAAGTATCATGGGAGACCGAGGAAGCACCGAGAAGCGCCGAGAACGCACTCGTGCGCCTGACCCCCAGGGAACCGCAGGGCGAGTTCACTCATGTATTGCTCGAAGTCACTCCCTCGGCGCTGGTTCACAGGCTGACGGTTTTCGACCCGATCGGCAGCCGGAACGACTACGTTTTTTCGGATATCCGGGAGAATGCCAACGTTCCTGACCGCTCGTTCAACCTGAAGCTCCCAAAAGACGTCGAACTGATCAAGGAGTAAAGTCCAAGAACCAGTAGGACGCAGTACGCGTCTTTCGGAGCCGCGCAAGGAGCGAACGGCAGTGAGCGAGAGTAAGCGGACCACCAATCATTCGCTAAGTCGGGACATTTAAACACGAAGCAGTGGAGCGAGTCAGGTGGTCCGCTTACTCTCGCTCGCTTCGCTCGCTCTCGAGAGTGTCGAATAAGTTGTTAAGGCCTGAAAGGCCGGCACATATTAGCCCAGGGCGAAGCTTGCTTTTCGCGTAGCCCTGGGGCAACACGGTCTCGACCGCGAAGCCCTGCAAGGGCGTAAGATCCTGATAATGTTGCCGTTCTTGCGCCCTTTCAGGGCTTGTCTCCGCCTCTACTGTAGACCCAGGGCTGCGCACAAAGCGCTTCGCCCTGGGCTAATATGTGCCGGCCTTTCAGGCCTTGAGAACTTTCTCGACACCCTCTCTCGTGCGCGGCTCCATTCGATCTCGCCCTCCGCCGGGACCTCGCCGGTCTATCCGCCTATTAATAGAAGAGTCAACATTTTCAACACCCTCGCTGCCTCCGAAAAGGCAAAGCTGGGGGCGCGGCTGCCCAAGGATGGCGCAATACCTGTGGCCGGCCCAATGCCACCTTGCGCCGCTCACCGATGTCGCTCCGCCGTTTACCGAATTCGTGCTGACGTGCGCGAGCAGGCTTCGTATTGTGGGTGTGTGAGGAC
>CAYQYP010000139.1:0-5635 GCA_964421755.1 uncultured Acidobacteriota bacterium | reverse complement strand
CACGCCCGCCGCCTCCCCGACGGCCGCTTCCTGGCCTGAAAGCGCCGGAGCAATCGAACGGCGTCAGCAGGCTCTATAGAGCGGGAAAGGTTCGCGGCCTGAAAGGCCGACACATATTAGCCCGCATTTCTCACGCCGTGCTCGGGCAACCGCCGTCAGAGCCGCGCTCGCAGCGAGGGTGTTGAAAATGCTAACGTATGTGTCAATATCCCCGGAGGGGATTGCCGAATGACCCCAACGGGGTCACGTAGCAAAGCCCAGGGTTGCCCGCGTTGTGTGCGGGAAACCCTGGGACGGGGGCGGGGTGTGGCGTTCAACCCTGAAAGGGTTGCGTACCGCACTACGCAACCCTTTCAGGGTTGTGTCTTTCACGGTGTCAACCCGGGGTTTCCCGCAGAAAACGCGGGCAACCCCGGGCTTTGCTACGCAACGCCTTCGGCGTTGAAAATGTCATAAGCCGCCAGTCGGACGCGCTCTCCCACCTTTTTCAACACCCTCGCTGTCGTGCGCGGCTCCTTTCGATCTCGCATCCACGCGAGGCTCGCCCTGTCCCAAGGCTGTTCACAGACACGTAAACATTGTCAACACCCCCGCGCCGCGTGCGCGGTTCCGGAAAGCTCGCTTGTTCCGCCCCGTGGGGTGTTGGCAGGGGGCCGCCCCGCCTCGTGAGGGATGTCTCGTATTATGAAACACATTTGTTTGCATTATGATCTTGACATCACGTCGGATTGGTAATAGCTTCCTCCATCATCCGCTTTCCCAGTCGCCGAAGGGAGAAGACAGGCGAGAGACATGACGGTTCACATTTCACATCGTGGAACCAAATCGAGCGGGAAGGCTCACAGGAGGTGGACATGCGATTTCGGAAGATTTCAGCAGTGGCCGCAATCCTGCTTTTCGGAACGGCTTTCACAGTGGCCCAGGAATACCGGGGTCGTGTCCAGGGCGTAGTCGCCGACACGACCGGAGGCGTTCTGCCCGGCGCGTCACTTGTATTGACAAGCACAGGGACGGGCGTTGCGGTCACCCGGGTTTCCAACGACGAGGGGCGATACATCTTCGACTACGTCGACCCCGGGACTTATAGCCTGGCCGTGGAACTGCCGGGCTTCAAGAAAACCATCCAGCAGAACATTCTGGTCCAGCAACGCGGTGATGTGACTGTTGACGTGAAGTTAGAAGTGGGAGAGGTGACGGAGTCCCTCACCGTCGAGGCATCGCCGGTGTCTTTGCAGTTCAACACAGCTTCTCGCGACCTGACCATCGAAACGAAGATGGTGAAGGAACTGCCCTCCCTCACGCGCAATCCTTTTCAGTTGGCCATGCTCGATCCGACGATCCTGAACCGCGGGAATACGTCGGAGACTCAGCCGTACCACCACAGGACCTCGAACGAGATGGACATCGGGGGAGGGACCAAGTATCGGAACGATGTCCTCCTGGACGGGACGCCGCTTACGGCAGGGAACAAGCTTGGTTATACCCCGCCGATGGACGCGGTCACCGAGTACACGATCCAGCAGAACTCGGTGGACGCCGAGTTCGGCCACAGTGCCGGCGGCATTGCCGTCGTGACGATGAAATCCGGCACGAATGAAGTCCACGGATCGGGCTACTACTACGGGAGAGATCCCAGCCTTAACGCCATAACCGACCGCGCTATTCCAAGGCACAGCGAGAGTCCTTACTGGAATGCCGGCGGTACGATTGGGCTGCCACTCCTCAAGAACAAGCTGTTTATCTTCGGTGTTTTCGAGAAGATCGAAAACACCCAGGCGAGTCCTGGAACGTATACTCTGCCAACCGATCTCGAGCGGCAGGGCGATTTTTCACAGTCGCTGACCAAAGACGGCAAGATGCGCGTCATCTATGATCCGACGACCACAAAACTTGGACCCGATGGCAAGACCTACATCAGGGACGCGTTTCCGAACAACATAATCCCGGCCGCTCGCTGGGACCCCGTTGCCGCGAAGCTTCTGGGCGGCCTGTGGAAGGCAAACGCATCGGCTGACGACAAAACCGGGCTCAACAATTTCAAGTATCTGAACGAGCTGAAATTCCATTACTACAACTTCTCGTCGCGCGTTGACTGGCAGATCAACGAAAAGTGGAAAGCCTTCGGACGCGTCAGCCGCATGAAGACGGACCAGGATCAGGTGGACTTCACGGACGGCGGCGATCCGATGAAGATCCGGAACGTGACCGGGAGTAAGCGAAACGGCTGGAACGTCGCCGCAGACACCGTCTACACGGTGAGTCCCACCACGACTTTCAACATCCGCGGCTCCTACTACATGGCCGAAGACAAGCGCGATTACCCGGAAATGGCCCTCACCGACAAGGACTACGCCGACCTCTGGAACAGCGTAAGTTGGTGGAAAAGCGGCAGTGCGGACTACATGGCCGGCCGGCCGCTGCTGTACTTCCCGCACATGGTGGTCGACAACAACAACTACGGGCGGTTCGGTGTCCAGAACTTCTGGTACCAGCAGCCGTCGGGGTACAGCGTGCATGGCCGCTACAGCAAGTACCTGACGAAGCACTGGCTCAAGGCGGGGACTGAAGTGCGATGGAAGCGCGGGAGCGCGGCCCGCTTCTATTTCGGCGATTTTCGGTTCTCCTCGCAGGAAACCGGCAAGGACATGGCCAAGGCCGAGGCGAATACCGGCCATCCGTGGGCGAGTTTCCTGCTTGGCGCGATCAACCCTTCGGCTTCGAACGTCCGGTACAACGTGCTGCAATATGCGAACACCGAAATGTACGCGTTCTATCTTCAGGACGACTTCAAGGTCACCCAGAACCTGACCTTGAACCTGGGGCTGAGGTACGAATACGAGGGCGGGCTCTGGGATCCGGAGAATCGGCTGCCTCAACGCCTGGATCTGACCGACCCGATCCCCGGGATGCAGGCCGCCATCGACCCCCTGATCGCTGCCGATGTCAAGGCGAAGATGGCCGAGTCAACGGGGCAAAAAAGTTACCTCTATAACGGCGCCTTCTACTTCACCGAAGACGGGAGCACCCGCAAGACCAACATGGACAAGAACGGGTGGATGCCCCGCATCGGAGTGGCGTGGCGGGTGGGCGACAAGACGGTTGTCCGTGCCGGTTACGGTCGCTTCGTGGTGCCGTCCTCGCTGGCGAACTCCGAGCGAGACACGCTGGGCGAGATCGACCTGGGTGGATTCACTCCCACGACACCGGTGCCCTCCGTGCAACAGGGCGTGCCCAGGGCCTACCTGGCCAACCCCTTCCCCCTCGGCTTGAACCCGATTACGGGCAAGGAGTATGGCCGCTACACCAACCTCGGCAGCGCTGTCACGATCGATGAATACGACCAGCGGCCTCCGATCAGTGATCGCATCAACGTCTCGGTGCAGCGGGAACTTCCCGGCCGTTTCATCGCCGACGTAACCTACTTCACGAATTTCGTGAGCCGCGACCAGTTCAGCAGGAACCTGAACATGGCCGACCCGCGGCTCAGTTACAAGTACAAGGCGGACCTCGAGAAGACGGTTCCAAATCCCTTCTACAATTACGGTACCCCGGAAACCTTCCCGAATGCTTCGCTCCGGAACTCGAAGACGGTGAAGACTTCCACCCTCCTCGTGCCCTATCCGCAGTATGGAGCGATCACGCAAACGGGCACTGATCTGCGGCAGGCTCGGTATCAGTCCATGCAGATCCGCATGCAGCGGCCATTTCACAGAGGTTTTTCGCTGCTGGCTAGCTACGCCTTCGTCAAGTCGCGGTCGCAGTGGTTCTTCGACGATCAGGACGAATACGATGGCAAACTGACGTGGATGGATTTCTCCGTCACTCAAAGCGGTGGTGCGGGAACGCCCCAGGTCACCTCTGACCCGAAGCACCGATTTGTTAGCGCGAGCGCCTGGGAGATACCGGTTGGCCGCGGCCGCTGGCTGGGCTCCGATATGTCGGGGGTGCTTGATCAGATCGTCGGAGGGTGGCAGCTCTCGGCGTTGTACTCATTTACCTCGGGGGCGCCGCTGATCTTCACCCGTAACATGATCGCGCCGTCCTCAGCCGCACAGATCGGGGATATCGGTTCAGGCAGTTACTGGTTTGACACCACGGGGTTTGCCAAGCAGGCCGCCTACACGCGCAGGACCAACCCGTGGTACTACGACGGGTTGAACGGCCCCGGCTACTCGAACCTCGATCTCTCGTTCTCGAAGAAGTTCAGCCTGACGGAGCGTTTCAGGTTGGAAGTGCGTCTGGATGCTTTCAACGCGCTCAACGGGATGAATTGGGTCACGCCGCAGTTGGATGAGACCAAGTCCGACTTCGGCAAGACCAACACCCAGCTGACGGGCTACTACGGCCGGCAGCTGCAGTATTCCGCACGGGTCGAGTTCTAAAAGCAGAACCAAACAGTCGACCCCAAGGACCCCAAGGACCTCAAGGACAAAAGCAAGAACGGGATGCCGCTGGTCTTGAGTGAGTCTTTGAGGTCCTTGTTGTCTTTGTTGTCCTTGTTGTCCTTGTTGTCTTAGTTGTCCTTGTTGTCTTAGTTGTCCGACTTGGAAGTCGGACCCTGGAGTTCGTACATTTTCCGCCCGGCTTCAACAGCTTTGCTTCAGGCCGAAGAAAGTAGGCGGCCTTCGGCCTGAAAGGCCGAGACATACCAGCCCAGGGCGGAGCGCTTTTCGCGCAGCCCTGGGTTGCACAGAGGAACGAGCCGTTTGGAGCCCTGAAAGGGCGGGAGACAGGTGGCGCCGCTTAAGCGTTTCAATCCCATACGTATCGTTCACCGTGCGGAATCCGATACTTCTGTAGAAAACGCCGGTATTCGTCTTGAAATGTTCTCTTCCGATGCTCTTCTGCCTGATTGGCGATGTACCGAGTTACTCGGTCCACTTCAGAATGGGATACGGAGAAACCGCCATAACCGGCCTGCCAGTGGAAGCCACGAAAGCGGGGGTCAAGAGTCTTCAGCCATTTGGAGGAACCCGTCTTAACGTGCTCGACCGCCTTGCATAAGGGAGATCCTTGGATAGGGAGAACAAGGAATGGACGTGGTCAATAGCGCTGCCGATCTTCAACGCGTGCGAGTCAATCTCGTCGAATATTCCGGCAAGGTAATCATGGAGCCGCGCGGAAATGTCGGGGTGAAGCACGGCGCCCGGTCTTTCGTGCTGAAGACGAGATGAACGTATAGTTGCGACAAGGACTGTGACAAGGTTGTACCTCCTCCGGTGCAATTCTTTCGCCCTTTCAGGGCTCTGCTTCAAGGCCGGCCTCAAACCCAGGGCTCCGCAAAAAGCGCTCCGCCCTGGGCTAATATGTCTCGGCCTCTCAGGCCGAAGAAATGTAAAAACTCAAGTGTCCGACTTGGAAGTCAGACCTGCCCCGAGCCGATCCGGCTGCCGTAGGTCCCACTTCCAAGTGGGACGTCCAACTTGGGACGTCCAACTTCCTTTCTTTGGAACTGTAACCAAATCCGCGTGATTCGCGTAAAGGCAGGGGAAAGGGGAAGGAAGACGAAATGGAAGTTCAGTTGTTCCCGTTTGCTCATTACTGGTGGTTTTACCTGGCTTTTACGGCGTTCGTGCTTGTGCTGCTCGCAATGGACCTCGGTGTCTTTCACCGTAAGGCACACGAGGTGTCAATC
>CAYQYP010000138.1:0-39486 GCA_964421755.1 uncultured Acidobacteriota bacterium | reverse complement strand
GTCGTTTAGTCAAGGAAGTGATTTGGGTCGGATTTTGGGGGGCACAAAGCCCCATTCCCCTACTGGACGGGTCGATAAAGAAGACGGATCGGAGTTCAGTGTCACGTCCCCGGAGACTGTTACTCGCTGGTGACGCGAGGAGCGCGCACGACGAAGGTCTCCCACCCGTCATAGTTGCCGCGATGTATCTTAGCCAACCGGGCCAGTACCAGGGTAGATGCGTCGATGGCCTCCTGGTCTACCGGCTCGACCTTATACAGCTGCACCTTTATCCGACCCTGGACCAGCGATTCCTGGCGCAGGCGGTACCCCTTTTCCCGAGCAGCGGACCGAAAGGCCGCCGCATCGCCGGGATTCGTGAAGTAGGCCCAATGTTCCGTTTCCCGAGGACGCGCGAGGTCGTCACCGTGCTTTTGCAGGTTATCGAGAACCCGACGGTTACGGATGCACAACAACTCCTCGTCCGTCGGATACAGATCATTGCGAAACGCCACCCAGCCGGCATCATCCTCGGTGACGAAGTCCGCCTCATATTCCCCCAGAGTCTGCTGCGATTTTCCCAGGGGGATCGAGTCCGGAACATAACCGTAGAACACCCTGGTGCCGCGGGAGGTCATGCGGCCGACATACCGTCCATGCTCCGTAGCCCGGATATAAGCCTCGAAGGCGTCCTCGGCACCTTCCAGTTTCCCTGACTCGGTCGCGGATGACAGCCCGTCGCGGTTCGGGGATTTCAACCGGATTAATGCCTTGCTGACTCTCGACAGGTGTTCCAGCTCACCTTTGCATGCATTCAGGTCCAACACAATCGAAGCGGCAGTCTTCTCGTCCAAATACCGTATGAAGCAATCCCAGTCGCACCCCATCTACTTCCCTCCGAAGGTCGTGGACTAACTCGGCACACCCGATGGTAGACCCGAACAGACTCCCGGATCAAATCCCAGAATTCCATCCGTCTGCGGCGAGATGATGCTACAAGACTGTCCGCCTGTCGGCGAGGATGATGTTGTCTACTCTATCGGAAAGCTCCTGGTGACAATGAAGGGGGTTGCACCGACTATGATCATTAGCGGATCAGCTCAATCCTGGCCGCAAGGCCCGGAGCGCGGGCGAGCCTGCCGTCGCAGGTCAATAAAGTCGCATCCAGCGCTTCAGCGAGCGCCACATAGACCGCATCGTAGGAAGTGAGGTTATCGTGAAGCGCCCAGACTCGGTCCAAGAGAGGTTCATGCCCATGCCGCTCCAAGTCGACCGAGCGCAAATCCTCCAGCGCGGCCAACGCTTCAGAGCCCTCCAATTCCCCTTCACGGACGTAACGAACCAGCGCCTGAGCGACTTCGAGGTCCGCCAGATGAGGTACGTGGAGACCAACAGCTGGGTCTGCCACGCGGTCTCCAACCGATCGGCCCTGGTTGGTACCCAGCAACAATTCCACTATTGCAGAAGCGTCCAGTACAATCATCGCGATTCACGATCCTCGCGAACGACCTCGGCTGCAGGCCGGGTGAGTCGCCGCACAGGCTGAGCTCGCAGGCGTTCGAGGATTTCCTGTCGTGTCGGGCGTTCCAGGGCCTTGCGCAGTTCACGCAACACATAATCTGACATCGACATTCCCTCGATTGCCGCCCGCGCCTTCAGGCGCCGGTGAAGATCGGAGGGTACGTTGCGGATCTGAACCATCGTTCTCGACATGAAGAGATGATACTTTCATCGCTTTCGCATGTCCAGCCTCTCGGAGGTCGGCGACGCCGCCGCGAAGAAAAGCCTGCGAACGTTGCCCGGCTACGGGGTTCACTCCAAACTGGGTGAATTAGTAGAATGGACTGTCCCCGAATTTCGAGGAATCATCGACTACAATGACACGTGAGCTACACCTACGACCGCTTCCATCGCCTGCTGATAAACTCACGGCTGATCTGCTTCGCGAACAGAACTCCGTCCCTTGTCCCCCCCTGTCCCCCCGCGAACAAATCACCGAGGATTAAAAGTCTTTCACAAAGACCTTGTCGGTCATTTTAAGGGAGTGCGTCGCGGCAACCGCAACCTGGAGTCCCTTGATACCGTCCTCCACAGTGACCGACGGTTCCTTCTCTTCGCTGACATTGCGGATGAAGTCGGTGAGTTGGTCGATGTAAGCCTGGCCAAAACGTTCGGGGAAATGCGGGACCACGTCGTGGGTGACCCCCCCGGCGGTCAGGACCAGGATGGGGGTTTCACGCAGGTAGCCGACCTTGATCGTTCCGCTCGTTCCGAGCACCTCTGCCCGGATGTCATAACCGTAAACACCGTTGCGGCTGACGTCGATCTCGCCAAGGCAGCCGCTCTCGAACGTGAACACCATGATGACATTGTCGGCGTCGCCGGTCGACTTCATCTCGGGGTAGGCGAGGACGCCCCCAACTGCGTATACGGTCGCTATTTCGCCCATGTACCACCGCGCGATGTCGATGTCATGCACGGCCATATCAAGAATCAGCCCGCCACTCTTCTCGGGCGCAAGGAATTCGAGACTCGGCCTGTAGGGATCGCGGGACGAGCCGCGAAACACCACAGGAGTGCCTATTGCCCCTGACTGGATCTTCGCCTTGCCGGCCCGGTAGCCTTTGTCGAAGCGACGCATGAACCCCATCTGGAACAGGCAGTTCGCCTTGAGGACAGCATCCTTGATCTCTCTTGCTTCCGCCAGAGACAGCGCAAGCGGCTTCTCGCAGAAAATCGGCCTCCCCGACTGAGCCGCATCCAGTATGATTTCCCGGTGGGTCGTGGTCGTCGTCACAACGACCAGCGCATCGATCTCGCGATCGGCGATGAGATCCAGGTGACTCGCGTAGCACTTCGTTAATCCGAAGGTCTGCGCGCATCCCGAAGCTCGCTCGGCGACCGCGTCCGCCACTGCGACCAGCTTCGCCTGAGGAATCCTGGTTGCGAGGTACTCCGCGTAAGTCATTCCCAGTCGCCCTGCGCCGATCAGTCCGACATTGATCCGTGCTTTTTGCATAGTGATCTGACGCTATGCGAAGCCAAATCGCCAGTCAAGCCGTTTTCCAGTACCGGCCCAAATCGAGGGCTGCGCTTATGCTCGCTCCGCTCGCGGTGTCGCTGACTCACGGTGTCGTTTCCGGCTTCGTTGCCGGGCGGCGTGGTCCCCTCGTGGCAGGCAGACCGTCGGGGGGCGGTGCTATACTGAGCCGCGGATTTTGAAAGAGGTTTTCCAGGTCGCCACACCCCCAAAGATCAACGAGAGAAACGCAATGGCCGAGCGACAAACCATTCTGGTGCTTGATTTTGGCTCGCAATACACCCAACTGATCGCCAGGCGTGTACGGGAGGCAAGTGTCTACTGCGAGATCCTGCCGTACAACACACCGTGGCAGGAAATCGAGCGGCGAAGGCCCAAGGGGATCATCCTGTCCGGTGGCCCGCAGTCGGTTTTTGCCCCCGATTCACCGCACCCACAGGCCGACGTGTACGATTACGGCGGCCCGATCCTCGGGATCTGCTATGGGATGCAGCTGCTTGCCCGATATTTCGGCGGCCGGGTCGAGCCCGCCTCGCGTCGTGAATACGGGAAGGCCCAGCTTAGACAGATCGAGAAAAGTCCGCTGTTCCAAGGGTTGCCTGAGCAGATGCAGGTCTGGATGAGCCACGGAGACAACATTGAATCGCCACCGGCCGGTTTTCGCCCCATCGCTCTGACCGACAATGCGATGGGCGCGATGGAGAACCGGGACCGCCGCATTTACGGCCTGCAGTTCCATCCTGAAGTGGTTCACACCCCCCTCGGTACGCACCTGCTCCATAATTTTCTTTTCAGCATATGCGAGTGCGCCGGGGATTGGACTGTTGAATCCTTCGTCGAGGAAACCGTAACTACCCTCCGAGAGCGAATCGGTGAGGAACGTGCGCTTTGCGCTCTTTCGGGCGGCGTCGATTCTACCGTCGCTGCGCTGCTGGTTCACCGGGCGATCGGCGACCGCCTGGTGTGCGTCTTCATCGACAACGGTGTCCTGCGCAAGAACGAATTCCAAGACGTACTCGATACTTTCAAGTGCAACCTCCACCTGAACGTGATCGGAATCGACGCGAGCCGCCGGTTCCTCGCCCGGCTCAAGGGAATTGATGACCCCGAGACCAAGCGAAAGGTCATTGGAGAGGAGTTCATCCGGGTTTTCGAGGAGCAGGCCCATGCCGCGGGGTCAGTGCAGTTCCTCGTCCAAGGGACCCTTTACCCGGACGTGATTGAATCGGTGTCGGTCAAAGGACCTTCGGCGGTCATCAAGAGTCACCATAATGTCGGCGGTCTACCCGACAAGATGCACCTGAAGCTCGTCGAACCGTTAAGAGAGCTGTTCAAGGACGAAGTGCGCCGGGTAGGGCGAGAGCTTGGTTTACCGCCCGCCTTTGTCGAGCGGCAACCGTTCCCCGGACCCGGACTTGCGGTCCGCATCATCGGTGAGGTCGACGAATCGAGACTGAATGTGCTTAGAGAAGCCGATCGGATCGTCGAACAGGAGGTGCGGAACGCGGGACTTTACGAGAAGATCTGGCAGGCTTTCGCCGTTCTTTTGCCAGTCAAAAGCGTTGGCGTAATGGGAGACGATCGGACCTACGAGAACGTGATCGCCGTCCGGGCGGTTGCAAGCCTTGACGGAATGACTGCCGACTGGGTGCCGCTGCCGTATGAAGTCCTCGGAACGATCTCAAACAGGATCGTCAACGAGGTTCGAGGAGTAAACCGGGTGGTTTACGATATCAGCTCCAAACCCCCGAGCACTATCGAGTGGGAATGAACCGGGTTTCGGGACATGACTGAATTTGTCCACCTCCACCTTCACAGCCATTACAGCCTGCTCGACGGAGCAAACAAGATAGAGCCGGTCATCACCCGGGCGGTGGAGTTCGGAATGCCGGCGATCGCCCTGACCGATCACGGCAACCTCTTCGGCGCGGTCCAGTTTCATGACACCGCCGTCAAGTATGGGATCAAGCCGATCATTGGCTGTGAGGTTTACGTCGCACGAGAGGGTCGGACCACCCGCAACGGACGTTCCGACGGGAGTAACCACCTCGTGCTGCTCGCCACCAACCCCGAGGGCTTCGCCAACCTGAGCCGTCTCGTCTCGCTGGCGTATCTCGAAGGTTTCTACTACAAGCCGCGAATCGACAAGGAACTGCTTCAAGCCTACCGATCCGGCCTGATTGGCCTTTCGGCTTGTCTCAAGGGGAGTGTGGCCTGGCACCTGAAGGGGGATCAGTTCGAGGAGGCGAAGAAACAGGCCGGCGAGCTTGCCGAAATCCTCGGGCCAGGCAATTTCTTCCTAGAGATGCAGGACCACGGGCTCGAGGAACAGAAGAAAGTCAACGCCGGGATGGTCCAACTCGCTCGCAGCCTGGGGCTCCCCCTGGTTGCCACCAACGATTGCCACTACCTGAACCAGGAGGATTCCGAAGCCCACGACGTATTGCTCTGCATTCAAACCGGCAAAACGGTTCAGGACGATAACCGCATGTCTTACCGCGGCGATCAGTTCTTTGTGAAGAGCCCGGAGCAGATGGGGGCCCTGTTTGCCGATTTTCCGGAGGCATTGCGGAACACGGTTGAAATCGCATCGCGCTGTAATTTCGAACTGGTGAACCCGGGGAGCATCTTTCCCAATTTTACCGTTCCCGAAGGTTTCACGATCGACTCGTACTTCGAGAGGGTCGTCAGAGAGGGATTCGACGGGCGCCTCCCCTTCCTCGAGGAACTCGACAAGCTCGGGAAGCTGAGCCACCCGATCGAGGAGTATCGCGGGCGTCTCGATCGAGAGATCGAGATGATCAAGAAGATGAATTTCCCGGCGTACTTTCTGATCGTCTGGGATTTCATCCGGTACGCGCGAGACTCGGGCATCCCCGTCGGGCCCGGACGGGGTTCAGCCGCAGGGAGCCTGGTATCTTACGCCCTGAGGATCACCGACGTCGACCCGCTCCGGTACGACCTGCTTTTCGAGCGCTTTCTGAATCCGGAACGGATCAGCCCGCCCGATATCGACATAGACTTCTGCACCGATCGTCGAACCGAGGTGATCGACTACGTCACCCGCAAGTACGGTCGCCAGAATGTCTGCCAGATCATCACCTTCGGGACGATGGCCGCTCGGGGCGTCATACGGGATGTAGGCAGGGCTTTGAACATCCCTTATGCGGAAGTGGACAAAATCGCCCGGTTGGTACCGCAGGAACTGGGCACGACCCTCGAAAAGTCGCTCGAAGCCGTCAAAGAGCTTCGCGATATCGCCGAAGACGAGCGCTATTCGAACCTCGTGACGATTGCCCGGAAGCTCGAGGGGTTGGCCCGCCACGCCTCGACCCACGCAGCCGGAGTGGTGATCGCGCCACGACCGCTCCTCGAGCTGATCCCACTGTACAAGTCCAACAAGGATGAAATCACAACTCAGTTCTCGATGACTGACCTGGAGCGGGTCGGGCTCCTGAAGATGGATTTCCTGGCTCTGATCACGCTGACGGTTATCCATCACACTCTTGAACAGATCGAGCGGGAGCACGGGACAAAGCTAGACCTGAACAGGATCGAGCTGAATGAACCGGAGACGCTCCAGATCTTTTGCGAAGGGAGGACCAGCGGCATCTTCCAATTTGAGTCCTCCGGCATGCGCGACATCCTGAGACGACTTCGCCCCGACCGCTTCGAAGACCTGATTGCCTTGAACGCGCTGTACCGGCCCGGCCCCATCAAGGGCGGGATGATCGACGACTTCATCAAGCGACGACACGGGCAGGTCAAGAGCGAGTACGAGGTCCCCATTCTCGAGGAGGTGCTCAAGGAGACCTACGGCGTCATCGTCTACCAGGAGCAGGTCATGCAGATAGCCAGCAAAATGGCCGGGTTCTCGCTTGGCGAGGCGGATCTGCTCCGACGCGCGATGGGAAAGAAGAAGGCGAGCGTAATGGTTGCGCAGCGGGCGAAGTTCATCGAAGGCTGCCTCGCGCGCGGCTACAGCAAAGTCAAAGCGGATCGGATTTTCGACCTGATGGAGCAGTTCGCCGGATACGGCTTCAACAAGAGCCATTCGACCGCTTACGCCCTGCTTGCCTATCAGACCGCTTACCTCAAGGCCCACTATCCAGTCGAGTTCATGGCTGCCCTGCTGACGAGTGAAATCTCGAACAGTGCAAAACTCGTGAAGTACATCGGCGAATGCAAGGAGATGGGGATCCGAGTGATTCAGCCCGATATAAACACGAGCGATCTCTTCTTCCAGGCGCGTGGCGGAACGATTCACTTTGGTCTGGCGGCAATCCACAACGTCGGAGAATCCGCCCTCAGATCAGTCCTGACTGCCCGAGAGCAGGAGAGTGGGTTTCGTGGGTTCTACCACTTCTGTGAGAAAGTCGACCTTCGGCTGGCCAACAAGCGCGTCCTCGAGGCTCTCATCAAGTCGGGCGCGTTCGACGGACTGAAATACCGGCGCAGGGCGCTGCTTGATTCCCTGGACAAAGCGCTGGATCACGCTCAGAAAATGCAAAAGGACCGTATCAGCGGTCAGGGAGGCCTGTTCGCGAACCTCGGCCCCGCCAGCTCCGAGACAGCCGATGTTCCTGATATCCCGGAATGGCCGGAACGGCTGAAATGGGCGTATGAAAAAGAGGCGCTCGGCTTCTACCTCACCGGGCACCCCCTGCAGCAATACGCGTCGGAGCTCAAGCGATTCGTGCAGTTCTCGCTCGGCGATCTATCCGACGATCTCGCCGGGCGCGAGATCACGGTGGCAGGGGTCGTTACGGGGCTCCGTAAGACCCGGAATCGCAAGGGCGAGGCGATGGCTAACTTCGTCCTGGAAGATCTGACCGGAACGATGGAAGTTCTCGTCTGGCCGCAGGCTTACGATCGGGGCAAGGATCTTCTCGAAACTGATTCTCCTTTGCTTGTCACGGGTCGGTACGACACGGAAAGCAGCAACGGCAACGCCGAGGCGCGCCTGCTCTGCACTGCCATTCAGCCGATGGACAGCGTCTGGAATGACGTGGTGCAAAAGGCGCGCATTAGCCTTCCGGTCGCCGGCTTACAGCCCGAGAAGATCCTGGCCCTTCAAAACCTGATTACCTCAAACCCTGGACGCTGCCTGGTCGAGTTCGAGCTGGTCAAAGAGCTTTACCGGATCCACGTGGTTCCGAACCGTGATCTGCGGGTTAACCCGGTCCCCTCCTTCGTTCGGGCGGTCGAAAACCTGTTTGGCGACAACTCCGTTACTCTGTATACTTAGGGCCAGTATCAACTAACGGCGTGGGGGGCCTGTTGCAGGAATCGACAAAGACGTCCGCAAACGACGAGTTAGACGTTTCGACCACACCGGCCTGGAACCGAGTTAAGCTCTCCCGACACGAGAGTCGTCCGTACAGCCTGGACTACTTTCAGCGCATTTTTACTTCCTTTCGCGAGATCCATGGTGACCGCAAGTTCGCCGATGACCCGGCAATGGTGGCGGGCTTCGCCCTTTTCGAAGGGGCACCGGTGATGGTGATCGGACAACAGAAGGGGCGGACGACAAAGGAACGGCTGTACCGGAATTACGGGATGTCCAAGCCGGAAGGGTACCGGAAAGCGCTTCGCCTGATGCTGCTTGCTGAAAAGTTCAACAGGCCGATCCTCTGTTTCATTGACACGCCCGGCGCGTACCCGGGAATCGGGGCGGAAGAGCGCGGGCAGGCTGAGGCGATCGCCCTCAACCTGAGGACCATGGCGGGGCTGTCGGTTCCGATCATCGTCTCGGTCCTCGGAGAAGGAGGAAGCGGCGGAGCGCTGGCCATCGGCGTCGGCGACCGGGTCTTGATCCTCGAAAATTCCATCTACTCCGTCATATCGCCCGAAAGTTGCTCTGCAATTCTCTGGAAAGACCAGGAGCACGCCAAAGAGGCCGCCGAGCTGCTGCATCTGACCGCCCCCGACCTGCTGGGTTTCGGGATCGTCGACGAAATAGTCCCCGAACCGCCCGACGGGGCGCAGGAAGACTGGGATGCGGCCGCCATGCTGCTGAAAGAGCGTCTGGCCTATCACCTGGCCGATCTACGGTTATTGTCTCCCGAAGAGCGCCGGGAGCTTCGTTACCAGAAGTTCCGCCGGATGGGCGCGTTTCTAGAGCCGTGACAGAAGCAAGCTCCCAAGCCGAGTCCCCTCGTTTCATCGCCGATGTAATGCTGGGGAGCCTCGCCCGCTGGCTGCGGGTTCTCGGATTCGACACCCTTTACGACAACCGCATCGACGACGAGGAGTTGGTCCGACTTGCTTTACGGGACCGGAGGATCGCGCTGACCCGTGATCGCCGACTCACCGAGAGGCGTGCGATTTCGAATCAGGCGATCCTGATTCGGAGCGACGCCCTTCGAGAGCAGCTCCAACAGGTTCTTGAACGCATCCACTTCCGGCTTGACCCTGCGCGGGCAGGTGTTCTCCTGCTCTCTCGCTGCATCGAGTGCAACTCGCCGCTGTCGCCGATCGAGCGGGCATCGGTGGAAGGTCAGGTACCGTCGTACGTCTTCTCGACGCAGGTTGAATTCAAGAAATGCGGGTCATGCGGGCGGATCTACTGGGGCGGGACTCACCGGGACCGGATGCTGGAGAAGCTCGCCCGCCTGCTCGAGGGGTGATAATAGGTGTAATCCCGCCGGGAAATCGAGGAGACTGCAATGTGCCGGAACATCAGGACGCTATTCAACTTTGATCCTCCCGCCACGGAGGAGGAGATCCGTGCAGCCTCACTGCAATTCGTGAGAAAGATATCGGGTTTCAACAGCCCGTCGAAAACCAATGAGGTAGCCTTTGACCGAGCCATCAACGATGTGGCGACGGCGGCCAGAACCCTCCTCACTTCACTCGCGACCAACGCTGCGCCGCGGAATCGCGAGGTCGAGGGCGAGCGAGCCCGCGCGAGGGCCGCTGAGCGTTACCGGCGGCGGTGAGAGCACGGTGCAGCCGGTGGCCGGCCGCACGCTTACCGTCGGCGGCGAGCAAGGTACACCAGGGCGCCGGCCAGCAGCCCGACCGGCAGACCGATCAGGAAGAGAACCCGTAAGACGGGGACCCCGATCAGAAAAACATACAGAGTGCCGGCAACGAAGATCAGCCCTGCGACGGTGGCAGTCACAGGAATCTTCTCGATCCGAATTCCGGGATGTCTGTCCATGCGAACAGTGTACTCCAGTTGTCCAATGGTGCGACTTGACCCGAAAGAGCCCTGCCCGGCTGTTCTTCGGCGTACCGGCGTTCCATAATGATAGTCACAGGCTCTTAACCACGACGCGTGATTTACCACCTAGGAGTAACTAGCATGAGAACATCGTTGGGCAGCGCCTTGTCTATTGTCTGCCTTGTTTTATTGAGCGGGCCCCTTGCGGCTCAGGACGTTCGCCTTGAAGTACATGATGCCCGACTTTCCATCCCGTTCGGAGAAGTACAGGGAACAATGGTGAAAGTCGGAGACTACCTCGTCTTCATCGATGAAGACCAGCCAAACAACTCGTTCGCGATCCGCCGCAACGACGTCCGGAACATCACCGCACAGGAATCGCGAGTGACGATCGACCTTAACAGCCCGATCCGTGATCGCTCCGGCGAACGGACCAGCTTCGTCTTCCAACTTCCGGACCAATCGGGCGCGATGGCTCTCGCCACCTGGCCGCAGGGGACCGCGGGTGCCAGCCCAGCCGCCACCCTACCCAGCCAGACGGGGAGCACCGGAAGTCAATCAACGAGCAGCCAGGGAGCAAATGGAGTAATGGCGACGTATCAGGTCACTCACGGGCACCTCATGGGGAATTGCCACGGTCGACTCATCGTTCGGCAGGACATCATCGTCTACGAATCGATCGACGAGTTGGAGGACTCCAGGCAGTGGGCCCTGCGTGACATCAGCGAGTTGAAACTCGATAACCCCTACGAACTCACGATCAAGCCGTTTAGGGGGGATGAGTACAGTCTGACCTTCGACGGCAAAGGGATGGATACCGGCATGTTCCGGCAGCTGGTGGAGCGAGTTACCTCCTCGCGAGTGGCGGAGTAAAGCTAATAGTGCCTTTTCGGAGCACACGGCAGAGGCGTCGCAAAAGGTATTAAGGCCTGAAAGGCCGGCATATATTAGCCCAGGGCGAAGCGCTTTCTGCGCAGCCCTGGGTCTTAGCGGTAGGGGCGGAGATAAAGCCCTGAAAGGGCGCTAGAACGGCAACATTATCAGGATCTTACGCCCTTACAGGGCTTCGCGGTCGAGACTTGTTGACCCAGGGCTACGCGAAAAGCATGCTTCGCCCTGGGCTAATATGTGCCGGCCTTTCAGGCCTTGAGAACTTTCAGCGAATGTTCTACTCTCCAACTTTCGTCGTGGAAGGAGCTCCGTCCCCGGCAAGGAGACGCTGGCTCGCGGCCGCGCCTTCCTCCTCTCGCTCGATTCCGACGATTCGCCAGGTGCCCTTCGAGGACGCCAGGTAGACCCGGACCTCCCGCGCCCAATTGGGCCGGTCGGCGCTCAAGGTGCGAATCCCAACCATCAAGTACGGCGACTGAGTCTGCTGCAGAAGCGGCACCGACTGCTCAACCGTGAACCGAGGCGACCCGAGGCTCGCCAACAATCCGGACTCGTTGTCGAACCCATACCATGCGTATTCGTACCGCTCAGCCGTTCCGAGCTTGTTCTCTACACCCAAATTCCGGAAGTGCAGAGGTCCACCCGATTGGCCGCCTCGAATCTGGAAGGCGTCCAACGGATTGGTGTTGGAGAAGTAGTGAAGCAGGATGCGGTCACGGCGCTCGAGGAGCGTGCGAACAAGATAGGCCTCCGCCCGCGGGTCTTCGATCTTCCCTGTCCGCACGATGGCCCTCACCGCCTCGGCGGAGAACCGGACGATGATGCGGGTTGCCCAATAGGCATCCGCCAAAGTCATTCGCGAGAAAGCAGGATTAGGGTAATCGGGTTTCCACTGATCAGCAACGAAGTGAGCTGCTTCGAAATTTCCCACCTGGGGGTAATCAGGGTAGTCGATTTTTTGCCAGGTCCTTTCCCATAACCCGAACGTAAAGAGGGACTTGGCTATCTGTGCGACTTCGAAGGGGTATTCGTGCCCGACTCGCGGACGCTGGGGCTCCCACGCCCCACTTCCCAAGGTCGTGCCGAAGTCTATCAGGTAGTGCTTTATGTAGCCGTTCGTCTCTTCGCCTTCGAAAACGTCCAGGGTGTTGATCGTGTCGATATCGACGTGATTCAACCAGGCGCAGAATACCCTCAGGCCGCGCAACTCCCTGCGGCGCTCGTGCGGGAAGATGTCGTTGGGGTCGTCCGGGCGGGTCCCCTCGAACCTGAATGTGCCGACTGGCTCGCCCTTGATCTTTTTGCTGGCCAGCATCTGATAAGTCCCATCCGGCCGCCTGGGGGCCTTCTTCAACAATCGGTCGAGGTCCGCTTCAGTAAACGGCTTGCCGTTCGCCTCGGCCTCCGGGTCGACGCGCAGCTGCTCCCGCTTTACAAAGATCAGGTAGTTCTCCGGAACGTTGTAGCCAAAAGCATGGAAGAACCGCGTGCTGATCGCCTCGGCAGACGTCGTGAGCTGGGGGTACTTCAGCGGATCCAACTTCACAAAATATGAGTCCCCGCGCTTGTCCTTCATGCGAAAGCCGGCCGTAGCTCCTTCGACCTTTGGTGCGGTGATCAACAATGGGCCAGTCATGTCCGGTCCATCAGACCGATTCGGCCCACGCGTCAAGACGTCAAGCGACATGGGAGTCCACGGTGAAAGTCGTATCCCGCTGCAAGAGGTGACCCAATTGCATTCCGTACGCCTGATAACTCTTGGTTGAATACATGGCCGATGCTGCCAAGTCTACCGGTATCCATCCGCCTCTTTCCCGCCGGTATTCGAGCCCCATCGACGGTCCGGAGCCGCTGCTGACGGTACCAATGAGCGGAGAGAATCCAGTGAACCCGGTTCCACCCCCGTCCGCCGTGAACTTGTCTTCCGCCCACAAAAAAAGCTTTTCGATTCTTCCAATGCGGTAAGGCTGCAAGTTACGGGATTTCTTCAGCTTCAGCTCTTTCCACGCCTCGGCTCGCTTTTCCGCGGGCGCGGCTTGGCCTGGATTTGTCTGAGCATCCTGGCCGTACCCGCGGACGAGCAAGGCGTGGAGCAATACCGGAATGTGGAATCGTCTCCTCATACTGTGCCTCACTAATCCATTCGGCTAGAATAAAGAAGTCTCAAGAAATGAAAGCCTTGTTGACATTTGAAGCAATTCGGAGGCCAAGAGGCTTTTGCCGGTATCCGGGAGCTTCGGTCTTTGAAGGGGCTTGGTTCTTGCGGTTCTTTCCCGCCCTGCCGCCTTACGAAAGAGGGAAATTATCCCCGGGCGGGCTTTTCTGGACGGGTTGCTCGTGCGCTTTTCCCGGGCTCGGCGTTGGCACACCGCTTGCTAAACCTACGTGTCATGGACAAGCGAATATTTAGATTTAGTATGCCCTTCTTTCTTGGGGTCTGCTTGGCCTTTCCTTCGTTTGCCGAAAAGCAGCCTGCCCAGAAACCGTCGCCCGCTGTCCAGGACTTTCTGGAGCGGGTTGAGAGATACGCTGACTTGCGTAATTCTCTTGAAAAGAAGCTTCAAGAGCCCGGGGACAAAGCAGAACCTGAAGAGATCCGGGCACACCAATTGGCTCTCGCGGAATTGATTCGTGGGGCACGTTCGGAAGCCAAGGAAGGGGATGTGCTCTGCCCCGAAGCGGTGAAGGAACTGAAGCAAGTTCTGAAATCCGAGTTTCAGGGCGCCGGGGGCAAGACGGCGAAGGCAACAGTGAAGGAGAGCGCTCCTGCGCCGTTCGAATGCAAGGTTAATCAGGCATACCCGGCTAATGCGCCTGTTTCCACGGTTCCACCTGATGTTCTGCTGAAACTCCCTCAGCTGCCAGAGGACATCGAATACAGGTTTGTCGGGTCAAATCTGATACTGCGGGATGTCCGAGCGAATGTCGTCGTGGACTGCGCCCGCGAGATCACTTCTCTGAGTTAAAGACATCATGCTAAAGCCGCGAATGAGTTCATTACTGCTGTCCCTGCTTCTGTCGGGGATCCTTGCGCCCGAACGGTCGACCTCCGCGCTTGCGACCCAGTCGACCGGGGGCCCTAAAGTAGATGTTACGCTGCCTCAAAAGTCGGGATCGGTTCGTTTCATGGTCGTCGGCGACACCGGGACCGGCGGATCAGCGCAGCGGAAGCTCGCTGAAACCATGGTTGCCGCGTACGGGAAGTTCCCATTCGAGTTCGTCCTGATGGTCGGAGACAACCTGTATGGCTCCGAGCGACCAAAGGATTACCAGGAGAAATTCGAGGAGCCCTACAAGCCCCTCTTAGATGCAGGGGTGAAATTCTACGCGGCACTCGGCAACCACGACGAGCCCCAGCAGCGCCATTACGAGCGCTTCAACATGAAAGGCGAGCGCTACTACTCTTTCAAAATCAAGGACGTGAAGTTCTTTGCCCTGGACAGTACCTACATGAGTCCGGAGCAACTGAAATGGATCGAAGAGGAGCTGAAAGGGTCCAACGAAGACTGGAAGATCTGCTTCTTCCATCATCCGATCTACTCCTCAGGCGGCAGACACGGTTCCGATGTCGAACTGCGAAAGGTCTTGGAACCCTTGTTTGTTCAGTACGGCGTTGATGCGGTTTTTGCAGGGCACGAGCATTTCTACGAACGGCTCAAGCCCCAGAAGCAGATTTACTACTTCACTTCCGGGGCCGGCGGAAAGCTCCGGAAGGGAGATCTCACCAGGGGGAGTCCCCTGACCGCCGCCGGCTTTGACCAGGGCCAGTCTTTCATGCTGATCGAGATCACCGGGGACGAGATGCACTTCCAGACGCTGACGACCAGTGGTGCGACCGTCGACAAGGGGACAGCCGTCAGACGCGAAAAACTCCGGTCGCAGCAAAATTTGGCGACCGAGGCCGCACCACCATCAAAACGTCCCGCTGATTCCACAAGCCGTTCCGATAAGACCAAGTCCTCCAATGGGAGCACCGCCGGTTCGGAATAGAGGCCTTTCGTCCTGCCGGGCCGGGAAAAAATCCTGTGGACGCGTGCCGGCGGGGCACCACCGATGCTATCAGGCCGAACCGTAAACGAGCCATGAACTACGGTTACGGCTTTTTCCCGGTTCTTCTGCAGCTTGGGAGCGCAAGTTGCTTTGGTAACGGCAAGGAGGTTCTATGAGAACCGCATTCGTCGTTGGAATAATCCTGATCGTGCTCGGAGCCATCGCCCTTGCGTATCAGGGTATTAGTTATACAACCGAAGAAGAGATCGTGGATATCGGCCCGATCGAGGCGACACAGGAAACGGAGAAGACGATTCCAATCTCGCCGATATTGGGCGGTGCCGCACTTGTTGGCGGCGTCATCCTCGTGGTCTACGGCGCCCGCCGGTCTTGACCCAACTACAGGGGCTGCCGGTCGTGACCGTCCGCCCCTTCTTCCGCCACTCCCGCCTGCTCTTCGCTTCCACGCCGTCCCTTCACGTCCTCGACGGACTTGGAGCGCTTGATCAGCTCATGCGCTGCCGTTCTGCCCTGACCGCGATACTGAGACGCGACGGAGGTTGGTCGACGACTGGTCATATCCCAGAAGAGACCGTTGTTAAACAGAAGACCGACGAAAACGACTAGTGCGGAACCCCACCGGAAGAGCCGAAGATTACTGCGTAAAACAACCATAGACTGCAACTCCAAATAAAGCCGTTTTGAAGCCCGGTCATGCTACCATCAAACCGGGTTTTGACCAAGTTTTTTGGCCAAGTTGCTCGCGGGGAGTTGCTCGGGGAGCCTTGTGCGTGGAGGAGACGTGTCCGCAGAACTGAATGATCAGATGAATGCTTGTCTCGAATTCGCGCGAAGCAGGCAGCTGAACGTTCCCGAGCAGGTGATTTTCGGGAATGAATCACTAGCCCAATTGGCGGAGCGAGCAGCCCCCCTGACAACGGGAAGGCGGGCGTTTATCTTAACCGGGAGCGACTCCGCGCTTAGTGCGGGTGTCTTGGACCGCGTCGACCGACTGCTTGCCGAGAGCGGTTTTCTAAAAGTCAGTCGTTTTGCCTTCCATGGCGAGCCCGATGTACCAACAGTCGACCGGGCCGCAACAAGCTGCCGGCAGGAAGGCGCGGACTTGGTAATCGGGCTGGGAGGCGGAAGCGTGCTCGACTGCGCGAAGGCCGTCGCTGGCATGTCCTGCCACGCAGGCAGCGTGTTCGAGTATCTGGAAGGCGTGGGTTCCAAGACACTTTCGGGTCTCGCGTTGCCCTCTATCGCCATCCCCACGGTCTCCGGTACCGGCGCCGAGATGACTCGGAACGCGGTAATCTCGGTCACCGACCGAAGAGTCAAGCGCAGTCTGCGACACCAGTCAATCATGCCCCGGCTGGCCATAGTCGATCCCGCGCTGACGGCGACCGTACCCACAACCGTGACCGCCACGTCCGGAATGGACGGTGTAACGCAGCTGATTGAATCGTCTGTTTCTGCAAAACGCCGCCCCGAGACTATTGAGTTGGCGCTGAGAGGCCTGCGGGTTGTGCGGGAAGGGCTGATTCGGTGTCATACCCATCCCGGCGACCTCGATGGCCGGGCGCGGGTCGCATTCGCCTCCAGCCTCGGTGGTATCTGTCTTGCCAATTCGGGTCTTGGCCTGGTTCACGGAATAGCCTCGGGCCTCGGCGGTCACCGGAAGATCCCGCACGGGCTGATCTGCGCGGTGCTGCTTCCACACGCGCTCAAGTACAATCGCGATGCGGTTCCGGCCGAACTGCGCGCCAGCCTGGCCGCGTTCCTCGGTCGCTCGGAGAGCGCATCAACCGTCGACGACGGGATTGCGGGGATCCAGGATTTGAATGCCACCCTCGGCATTCCGGCCGACCTCAGCTTCATCGGGCTCAATGAATCGGAGATCGAGGAGGTTGCTCATGATTCAATGGGCAGCAGCATGTCCGGCAACCCGGTGCCGATGACGGTCGAGTCGGTTGTGGAATTCCTAAAGAGGGTTTGTTGAGAATCAACTGTTACAATGGAATACAGGGTTCCTTCCAGCCCCACCTCCTTGGGAGATTCCGAATGACCATAGTTGAGCTGTTGCTGCTGCTTCTTGTCGCAGGCATTTGTGGGAGCATCGGAGAAGCGATCGCCGGCTATTCGGCCGGTGGCTGCCTGGTTTCAGTCGCACTGGGTTTCATCGGCGCATTGCTCGGTCGCTGGCTGGCCGGGATTCTGGGTCTACCCGAGCTCTTTGCAGTCCAGATTGGCGGCAAGGCGTTTCCGATCGTGTGGTCAATCATCGGCGCGACTATATTCGTGGCGGTGATCAGCTTGTTCTCTTACCGCCGCCGGCGATACTACTGATCCCGACTGTTCGTCCTACATCAACCGTCCGCATATTCCGTGTGCTGAACACGGACGGTTGTCGAAGAGTGTAACCATTCCGGTCAACTTCCCGCCTGATTTTTTTCTTGACATCACGGATTGATGGACTATAGGCCCTCGCCAGCAAGACCATCGAGCAGCTAGTTTTACAGCCACGGTTGTCAGAAAAGCTACTTTAATAATTAGTCAATTGAGCCTAAACGCCCATGACTTCTTACTTTTTTGAAGCGTGTCAGACAACAGGAAGAAAAAACCGCTTGACTTGGACTACACGGACCAGAAGAATACACGCCAATCGAGAGGGGTGGTATTTATGTTTTGCTCGATTCGCACTTATCGTTCGTTCATTGCCGGTCTCGTTCTGTGCAGCCTCCTCCCAATCGGCGCGTCCGCAGCCGGAAGTCGGGTGAAACTCGCCTGGGATACCAATCCGGAAGTCCGGGTTGCCGGCTACCGCGTCTACCGCATGGAGACAGGGAAAGCCCAGATCCTGCTGAACAAGGACACCCTACTTCCAGAGCCCCATTATATCGACACGAACGTGACGAAGGGCGCGACCTACCGTTACGCAGTCTCTGCCGTAGACGTCACCGGCCTGGAGAGCCCCTTTTCGGGCGAAATCGAAGTCACAGTCCAGCCGCGTCGTGTTGCCTCAAGGACTCAAGTCCCTACTCGCTTGTCGGTCGATCAGTTATTCGGCAACCTGATAGCGGGCACAAGCCTGGTCAACACCACGCCCGAACCAACGACGGTACGGCTTTATTCGCTCGATAGCAACGGAGTGCCGAACGGCTTTGATAGGGAAATCTCTCTCGGTCCGCTCGGCGGTTTCAAGAGCCTAATGCAGGACCTGATGCCGGGTCAAACGACCCCGGCGACCCTGGTAGCCAGCGGTGACAAGCACTCCTTCGAGCCGGTGTTTACCGTAGTCGACGAGCAGCTCAAGCGACTGGACGGTTTAACTGGAACCGGCGAGATTTCGCGAGAGCTCTACTTCCCGATAGCGCGGCAGATCACAGGGGTCGTCCTTTTCTCGGTGTTCGCTCTGGAAACGACGGTAGTCTCTCTGACCAACCCCGACTCCGAGCAGACAGCGCACGTCAAGCTGGAGCTTGTTGATCCGAGCGGGAAGGTGACCCACACTTCCGGGATCGAAATTCCTCCCGGCGCAGGCAAACTGAACAATCTGCAGCAATTGTTTCGCAGCGTCAGCATCCGGGATGCCTACCTGAAAGTGACCTCAGACGTACCGATCCAGGGCTTCGAGACGGTCGGTTACACTCAGCAGGGCGTGGCGAGCGCCTGGGGAATGACGGGCGAACGTAACCGAAGCCTGACACTTCCGTACTTTTTTTCAGGTGCCGGAGCTGAGACGCAAGTGCGTCTGGTTAACCTCGAGTCTTTCGAGGTAACCGCGCGGTTTGCTTTTCGGATGGACAGTGATGGAGCGCGGCTGGAGCGAGAGACGAAGATTCCGGCCAACGGAATACTGATCGAAAGCGTGGGTACCCTGCTTGGCCTGCCTCGCGACGTTTCCCAGACAGGGCAGATGGAAGTCGTGACGATCGGCAACAGCGGTCGCGAGGAGGTTTTCGGTCGAGTGGTAGGAATTGCCTGCTACAACGTCAACGCCCAGAAAGCTAAGGCGGGAGCCAGGCTCCAAGCTCGTCCTTCGCGCGGTTATGTTCTCCCGGCACTGCTCCAGTCGGCTGCGCAAGGTTACTTCACGGCCATGTCGCTGACCAATCCAAGCGACAGTTCAAATGTCGTGGAAATCGAGGCACTGGACGACCAGGGAAATCTGGTGCGGGAGCACTCCCTAGTCCTTCCGCCGAACGGCCGGGTTGTCGATCTTCTCGACGGAACACAGTTCTTCGGAAGCGAATTCACGCAGACGAGGGGTCAGCTTCGAATCCGAGGCAGCGCCCCGCTCTTTGCCTCCGCCTTGGTCGGTAACCGCACTTACGACTTCCTTTGGGGGGTCGGGCTAATCGAGACGGACGGGGAGTAGAGAAGGCAGACAAGGAGACAGGGAGAAAAGAGACGGGGAGAGCGCAAAGGCGACGAGATACAGCTGATAAGGAAGTATTTGCCGAAAAGGCTGGTTTAAGCAGGGGGAGGAGGGAGGAAGGGCCTTCGGTCGAAGGCCCTTTTCTTTTTGCAGCTACTCGCTCTTGGCAGTGTTGATCGGGATCTCCACATTGTCAGAGAGCGTGAAGACCATGGTCGAGGTCATTGTGCCCGATGTTGTCCCGGACTCGCTCCCCATCCCCTTCGACTCGGTCGAATACGAGCCCGCACCATGGACAGGAACCGGTTCCGTCTCAATGTCGTACTCTTCGCCATTGATTACGAGCTTGGATAGTTCAACCCCCATTTGCTGGCGGTCGGATCGATCACCGGTCGCCGATCCCCTTTCGTCCGCTCGCCGGTCCGCGTCGGTTCCTGAGGCCGTGTCTCCTGCCCGATCCGCCTCATCTCGGCGCGCAATCGTCGGATCTCCACTGTCGCCCGCCGTGCCAGACATTCCTGCATCGCGGTCCCGGTTACCCAGGTCGTTGGTGTACTCGCCATGCACCAAAGTTCCTACCGGCGCTATGGTCTGGCCATTGACCTCGAGTGCACGTTCCAGAGCCCCATGGAACTCATCGCCCGCCTTGTAAGCGCTTCCGCTGCTGCTCGGGTTCATACGGACGTACAGCTGCGTTCCGGCCGGAATTTGAGCCGAGTCCTGATTGGCCTCCATCCCGCTTTCCTGACAGCCGGCAAAAAACAATCCGAAAGCCATGACCCCAATGGTCATTGTCTGTTTGAAAGTCATACTTCTACCTCCTCAAACGTTTTTGACGCGTACCCTATTCAGGGCAAGCAGTGTGCCAAAGCCCGAATCTCAGTCTCGGTTCAATAATTCTTTAAGCATCAAGGTGTTAAGTCATCAACTTCGACATTTCGGCGGCGAAGAAACTCGCCCGACAAGGGGAAATTTTCCGCGCCGGAACTGTAAGAGGTCTTGTTCCCTCTCATCACTTCACCATCAGCAGCAACATCAGCCAGGCGACAAATCTCATGACACCCGAGGCAAGGAAAACCGAATCGTAGCCGTAGCTATCAACCATCCATCCGCCGACCGTGGCGCCAAGCGCCGAACCGATTCCGATACTGGTATTCAGCAGAGCGACGTACCTTGGACGCCTTTCCTCCGGAGTCACCTGGAGCACGTAGTTGAAGGTCGCCAGGTTAAAACCGGGCCACACGAGCCCGGAAATCAAGTTGATTGGGACCACGTGCCACGGTGACGAGACGAACAGCCATCCGAGCGTAATGAAAGGCAGGGCGGCGCCGGTAATCAGTTGCGTCTTCCGGGCGCCCAGGCGGTCGTTGATCTGACCCCAGTACTGTTGTGAAACCAGCCCGATGACCGAGCCGACCGCGGCGAGGTAACCGACCGCCGCCTCGTCGCCCGTGGTTTCCTCGACCAGGAAGACGTTGAAGAAAGGTACCGCGAGGTTGAGGCTGAAGTTCCAGAAAACGGAGTAAATGGCAAACCGGAGGAAACTCTTACGCTGTAACAGTCGATGAAGCAGCGGGAAGCGTTTACCGCGAATCACCGGCGGAACGGGACTTGGAGGCTCCTTGACCTGGGCAAAGAACCACATCGCTCCCAAGCCGGTAATAAACGCCGAAGCGAATGCGATTTGATACCCGGTGTTATCGGATCCGTGGACGATCATTAGCCCCGCTAGCGGGGCAAACAGGATCGAGGCGAGCGTTATGACGCCATTTCGCGAAGCGAAGTAGCGTCCCCTTATGTCCTCGGGAACGATATCGGCAGAGAGCGATGTCCATGCCGGCAAGCCAAGGTTCCCAAAGACAACCCGGAGCACATTCAGAACAATTACCGCGGTTACGGCGGTCCCGGGCGACAAGCCGAACGGAATCAACGCAAGGATCAGCAGCGTCAGGCGCGTAAATGCGTTCGTGAATAGGAAAAAACCTTTTCGTTTGCCCCACCATTCACCCAACCGCGCCCCGGGAAGCAGCATCATCGTGCCGACGAAACCGGCGGATGCATTCAAAAGCCCGATCTGGCTCGCCGTCGCACCGAGCTTGAGCGCGAACAGGGGGATGTAATTCAAGGAGAGAGAATCTGTAATGCTGGTCAGCAGGCCGTCATACCAGAATGCCCGGAGTGATCCCTTTGGCGGCAGCTTCAGGGCCGCCAGCGGGGGTTGAGCCTTGTCCCCCTTTCGCAACAGCAACAGTTCGGCCAACTGTCGGCGCACGCGAACAGAGGCGGGTTCGTTGTTCAGAATGGACGCCATGCAGTGTCGTTTCTTGAACGGTTGCGAATCTCTCGTTGGTCCGACTTCCAAGTCGGACATTCGGCGGCCAGCTGGCTCGGTGTTGCTGGCGGCGTTTAGTGTCCGACCGTCGGCTGGCTCGGTGCAGCAGCTTTTGCGAGTCTCTCGTTGGTCCGACTTCCAAGTCGGACATTCGGCAGCCAGCTGGCTCGGTGTTGCTGGCGGTGTGTAGTGTCCGACTTGGAAGTCGGACCAACGTACAACCGCTGCTTCCCCTCCGCTGGCGGTGTGTAGTGTCCGACTTGGAAGTCGGACCAACGTACACCGGCAAGCGCTGCTGCCCCCCGCTGGCGCTGTGTAGTGCCCGACCGCCAGCTGGCTCGGTGTTGCTGGCGGTGTGCTGCGGAAGTAGCCGGGGGGTGTCGCCTAAAAGACGGCTCAACCCCCGGCTACTTCCCCTACACGCCTCCGGCGTGCCAGAAGGTGGCCGGAAATGTGTGTTTACGGCAGGTCAACCATGGACTGGAGCGGGCTGACAGGAGGGACAAACCTGGCGGCCAGTTCAGGTAACAGGTCGAGTGCGTGGCCGTCGACCGTTCCCTGACTGTTTAACACTGTGGAGGGCATTTCGGAATGGTAGGTACCCGAGGGAAGGATGGCACAACCGCCCCATCGTCGCATCAGGAGGTTCTGCACCAGCACTTCCTCTCCGGAGTGGTATCGAGGCAGGCGGGACCAGAATTCGAATCCGCCCACTTCCAGCAGCCTGGACCGGTCGTACAGTATGCAGCAGGCGATCCAAGCCACTTTGTAGAGGCGGCTTTCGCCTGGCTTCAACGTCCGAGCCACATGGTAGGCGTTCGCTGCACGGTGAAGCTGGGCGCGCTCCCAGGAAGGCGAGCCAGGCTCGACAATTTCGGGCCCGACTCTGCCTTCCCAGAATTCAATAGTCTGCTGGGAAGGACGGATGTCGTCACGATAGGAGAGCCCGGTTGGAAAGGCACCGACGAACGCACACCCCTGCTCGTGGATTGTGCCGAGGAGACGATCAATAACCCAGGGCTCCATAAAGACATCGTCGTCAAGATAGACAACGTAGGGACTGGAAGAGTTCTTGAGCAGGAAATCGCGCTGCTCTGCGATTCCGAGCCGGGTCGGGCGCTGATGCCAGACGACCGGGCAGCCGCCCGCCTCGATGATCCGGCACAGGCTCTGGACGACTCGAGACTCCGTTGCACTTTCCCTGCTCTGATCGGCGACGATGAGGCGGCAAAGCGGCAATGATGACTGGCCCGCAATACCGCCGAGGCTGAAAATGAGGGAATCCAACCGGTCGCACGTGGGCAACAGAATATCGACTGCGGTCATGTGTGCTCCTCAGCTCAGAACGTTCGAAGGTAGACCGAACAGGATTTGCAGATCTCCGGCGGAGTGTCCGATTCCAGCTGTGCGCGGAATTTGTTGAACGAGGGAGCATTCCATATTTTCAGAACTCCGCCGTCGGCAACGTTTCCGAAATTAGCCCTGTCCGGCGTGGCAACCATGCAACAGGGCATCATATAGCCCTGGTAACTGATATAGCCCCCGCTCCACGGCCAACTGCAACGCTCGCGTCCGGGGGTTCCGGGGGGGTGTTCGGCCGGTCGAACGCGGGGTAGACGCAAGCGAAGTCCGCACTCTTTGGCAACCCGTTGGGCCTCTCCAAAGGCATCTTCAACCCGGCTCGCCTGCTCGTTCAGCAACGTTTCCTTTTCAACGAAATCTCTCATGGCCGCATACTGTTCGGGGAGACTACTCTCTCCAAAATCGTGGCAAAGCTGCTGTACGAACAGTTCCTCTGCTTCAAGGCGGCTGGCGAGCCGGACGAGATCGGGCAACTCGCCAAGGTTCCGCCGCATGGCTACGCAGACGATGTGTAGAACCGGCGACGCAGCTTCCATGCTGCGTCGGATATCCCGGAAATCCTCCAAATTGCGGATGACTTTGTCGAAATTCGCCCGAAGGCGGATGGCTTCAAACGCGCCTTTGCTCGCCGCATCGAGCGAGGCGTGCAGGCAGTCCAGACCGCTGCGCACGCATGCTTCCGCCCGCTTCGCGTTCAGCAAGGTCGCGTTGCTGTTGGTGGTGACTCGTATGCCCTTGGACTTCGCGTACAAGACCATCTCGAAGAACCGTGGATGCATCATCGGCTCGCCCAGCCCCTGCAGATGCAGTTCTTTCAACCCGGTGAACTGCTCCATGATTCCGGTGAACACCTGGAAGTCCATGAACGCAGGCGGGCCGTGGGGCGGCCCGTCCTTGCGGAACGGAATCGGGCACATCCGGCACCGGAGATTGCACTGCCCGACTGGCTCGATCTGCAGGTAGCCGGGCAGAGGGACAGTTGTTTGCTGGCTCAAATCAATCACCGCCAATCAGAAGAACAAAACACGAAAGTGCCAAGCCCCCCTGAGCCGCCAGAAGACGGACAAAGGAGGAATCAGCGCGGATGTCACCATCATCTCCAGCACGTGCGCCGGCGCACGCGACGTTCTGGCGAGACGGGAGGCGCAGAAGCGCGCTGTGAGGGCTAGCCATGCCGCTCCACCCGCTACGGTCAACAAGGGTGAATAGACCATGAGACCGGACAGTCCGAGGACAAGAGAGCCGATGCTTCCGTAGTAGTGCCATGGAGGGTTGGCTTGGATCCTCTTCCGGTACAGGACTGGATGCTTCTTGTAGAGGAGCGCATTGAACATGCTCTTTTTCTGCTGCCGGAGGCTGACTCCCCAGGGAGCCGGTCGTGGCGGGTGAACCACAACCGCCTGCTCACACCGAGCGAACTGTCCTCCGTTTTCGAGGAGTCGGAAATACAGGTCGCTGTCTTCCCTCCAGGCCGTTTCAAAGCGTTCATCAAACCCTCCGACCGCCTCAAGCACATCCCGCCGATAGAAGCAGTTCGCATTGACGAATTCGGCGCTCTCGAGATGCGAGGTATCGCGCTCGTAGTCGGTCGGCCGGTCCGAAATCGGGACGACGATCCTTCCCCAAATCCCGACAACGCCTTCGCCGAAGCAACTCACTCCCTCTCGAAGCCAGGACGGAGCGGGCAGGCAATCGTCATCGGTAAAGGCGATGATCTCGCCCCGGGCGGTCCTCCAGGCGACGTTTCGAGCCGCGGCGGGACCCCTTCGTTGCGACGCGTCGAGATACTTCACTGAAACCGCATTGCGCCGACGCCAATCGCCGACCAACCGCTCGGTCGTCTCGCTGCCGGCGTTGTCGCTGACGAGGATCTCGAAGCGGTCGGGTTCCAGGTCCTGGTTACCTAGAGCGTCCAGGCACCGCTCCAGGAATCGGTCCCGCCTGAATGTAGGAACAATCACGCTGACTCGGGGGACCATCTCAAGCCTCTTTCTCGAGAAGGAACGGACCAATGGCCAGGGCATCGAGAGGCGACGTCCAGAAGCACTCCACGGCGTCGCGCGGGCTGCAAACCATCGGCTCGGTCCGAGTGTTGAACGAGGTGTTCACCAGGATCGGGACACCGGTCAGAGCTTTGAATTCCCGAATCAGATCGTAGTAAGCCGAATGCTGCTGGCGATTGATCGTCTGCACCCGGGCAGTTCCGTCGACATGCCGGACCGCCGGAATCTGCTCCGCCTTGTCCGGGACTACCCCGAAGACGAACAACATAAAGGGCGACTTGTCTGCCCTGGAAAACCACTCGGCCGCATCTTCTTCCAGGACAACCGGCGCGACTGGACGGAAGTCTTCCCTGTCCTTTATTTCGTTTAACCGGGTCTGCATGCTCAGGCTGCGCGGCGAAGCGAGTATGGAGCGTGCGCCGAGGGCACGGGGCCCGAACTCGGCCCGCCCTTGAAACCAGCCAACCACTCTGTCCGCCGCCAGGATGGTTGCGACCTCCCGGGCAGGATCGCCCATTCGACGATAGGGCAGCTTCGACCACTTGAGGAATTTTTCAATCTCGCCTTCGGAATAGGACGGGCCGAGGAAGACATGTTCCATCTCGTACGGCCTGTCCTGGCTTTGCCTCTCCCGGGCATCAATCCACAGGGCGGCACCCAGCGCGGTGCCGGCATCCCCGGAAGCCGGCTGAACCCAGATCCGTTTGAAGGGCCCCAAATCCCGGAGTCGCGCATTCATGACACAGTTAAGGGCTACCCCTCCGGCCAGGCAGAGGTCATCCACACCCGTGGCTTCGTGCAGCCAGTCGGCCAGCTTGAGCGCCGTCTCCTCAACCAGTTTCTGAAGCGACTGGGCGATATCGAAGTGACGCGGTAAGAACTCGTCGCCACGCCGGCGCGGCGGTCCGAACCGGGATTCAAAATCAAAATCCCTAATGCAATATTGGCCGCCTGCGCCAATTTGCAGCATTTTGCGAAACTGGTCCAGGTAGCGCGCTTTGCCGAAAGACGCCAATGCCATCACCTTGTACTCGTCGCTGGAGTGAAGAAATCCCAAGTACTCGGTTGCTTTTTCGTACAGCATGCCCAGCGAGTGAGGCACGCGGACCTCACCCAGCATCTCGATTTCATTCCCCTCACCACGAGCATAGGTCGTGGTTGCGCGTTCGCCGCGCCCGTCCAGTGTCATGACGGCGGCAGAACGAAACGGCGAGCACAGAAACGCACTGGCCGCATGGGCGAGATGGTGATTGACGAAGTGCCAGCGCGGCAGCCGATCGAGCGTGATGCCGTAGAACCGGTCCTGAAGATGGTGTGGGAATCCACCGATCAGGTGTCTTGGCGCATTCACCATCGAGGAGATGAAAAGCGGGTCCCAGGCAGACTCCCACTCCGCGGGAACCGGGTGGGCACTCGGCTCCAGCGGGAGAGAAATCTGAGCCTTGCCGCGGCTTCCGTTCATCAGCAGGAATGGATCATAGGAATACGCCAGATGGTCCACATCGGATATGTGGATTCCCGCCTCCTTCAAACAGAAGTGGATGGCATTGAAAGGCAACTCGTACGTCGAGAAAGGAATCGGCCGCTTTCCGTGTTTGATCCGCGAGAATCGTTCCTCTTCCGCAGCAGCCAGGACGACACCGTCACGAACCAGGCAAGCAGCGGGATCATGGTAGGCGGCATTGATACCTAGAGTGTACATCTCAGATTCTTCTCCTGATTGACGACGAGTAATTCCGAAACCGCGTCGACCACCGATTCCGGCGACACCAGTCGCAGGCAGCCGTGATGCCCCTCCGGGCAAACGCTTTTATAGCAATATTTACAGGGGACATCGTGGAACAGCACGCGGTTCTCAACGGCCCAGGGCGTATGCTGCGGGTTCGTTAACGCATACAGGTCGACGACCGGAGTGCCGACGGCGGCGGCGACATGAACCGGGCCCGTGTTGTTCGACACCATCACCGGCGACATTTCGAGCAGCGCAGCCAGTTCTCCGACGCTCAGCAGGCCCGCTAGAGAGACACTTTCGTGCGCCATGCCCGCCCGAATACCCTCGATCAAGTCTCGCTCTCCGTCGTTCCCGGTAAAAACCACGTGGTGGCCGAGCTCGCGAACGATCAGGTCAGCAGCCTGGCTGAATCTCTCCGCAGGATACCGACGCGACGGGGCCGAGGCACCCGGGTGCACCACGATCCATCCCCTTGATCGATCGGGAACGGAACGGTCCATGAGCTCCTCAACCCGCTCCCGGTCTGCCTCGGTGACGCGAAAGGACAGGCGCTCATCTGCGGTCGCGGCGCCCACGGCGGCAACGAGGTCGAGTTGGCGGCGGACTTCATGCCGGCAAATCGAGCCGGGTTCCCTTTCCGGCACCCAGTCGGTCAGCAGTTGGTAGGGATTCTCCCGGCAATGGGCCAGCCTCAATGGGATTTCGGCCAGGTGACAGAGCATCGCCGCGGCTAGCGGGTTCTGGCTGTAGACCGTGAAAATCACGGCGGCGTCGAACCGCCGGCTTCTCAGCGCCGCGATCATCTCCCGGTCTCGAGCAGGATCGGAGACAGACCCGCTTGCTTTCATCCAGGGACAGTCGTACGCCATGCAGTAGTCGATTTCCGGGACGTACCCTGTCACAACCTGGCCCTGGCTGGATGTTAGAAGCGTGATGGAGCGGTCTCGAACCGACTCCCGAAGGGCCCTGATAGCCGGCGTTGTCATCAGGACGTCCCCGAGCGTATCCAGGCGGACGCAGAGCAGTCTCCGCGCGCGTTTCCAGGCCGTGAGGTTCGCCGAAAGGGATCCCTCTGCTTGATTGATTAGCATGACTGAGTCTCGATCGCCTCAGGCGACCGGCGGGGGGAACTGTTCCTGTTCGGCCGGGTCGTGGCCGTTTCTGCGGATCCGCTCTATGATCCTGGTGGTCGACCTGTCTTCGACAAGCGGCAGGATCCGGATTTCCCCGCCTAACTGTTCGACGATGGGCGCCTCCGGGAGACGCTCCTTGGTGTAGTCGCCACCCTTGACGTAGACATCCGGACGAACCACACGAACCACGTCACAGGCAGTCTCCCCGTCAAACGCAACGATGTGGTCAACGCAGCTCAGGGCGCCGAGAACCTGTACGCGGTCCTCAAGTGTGTTGATTGGCCTTTCGGGACCTTTCAGCTTCTGAATGCTGGCGTCAGAATTGACACCGAGGACCAGGACGTCGCCGGACGACTTGGCGCGGCTTAAGTAGGTGACATGACCGCGATGGAGGATATCGAAGCAACCGTTAGTAAAGACGATCCGTTTGCCCTGCCGTCTGTACAGGTCCAGGCGCAGGACCAACCGGGAAAGGTCCTGGACGTACTTCCCGTCAAACGAAACCTGGCCGAGCAGCTCATTCTGCGAGCAATTGGTCGTTCCCGCCTTGGCCACCGCGACTGCGGCAGCAGCCGAACCAAGCTCGGCCGCTTCGGTTGTTTCCGCACCCGACGCGAGCGCGAGGGCCACCGCGGCCACGTAGGAATCCCCTGCGCCTGCCGCATAAGAAGAGACGGCTTGAACCCCATACGTCCGGTATGGCTGGCAACCTTCCTCGAACACGATCGCGCCGTCACTGTCTATCGTGACTGCAACAATCCGTGCCCCGGTCTGCAGAAGGATGCTTTCGCCAAAGGCCGCGGCGACTTCCCTCCGCCGATCGGCGTCCGAAGTCTTTTCCAAGCCAAGGAAGTCGATCGCTTCGTCGTAATTTGGCTTGACCAAGGTCGCTCCAATTTCCCGGTAGGCGGACAGCTTACGGCGGGAGTCCACAGCAAGAATCCGAGCATCGGATTTGTGCAGCCGGCCGATCGCCTCGATGATTCTTGGGGTCACCGTACCGCCGTTGTGATCGGAAACGAGGACAACGTCGGCTGAACGGTATAGCGCCGGAAGGCTGTGGAGAATGCGCTCCTCGACCTCTGGCGAAACCTCTTCCACGCTCCCCTCATCGAACCGAACGAGCATCTGGGAACTCGCCAGAACGCGGTTCTTGGTCCGAGTCCGGCGGCCCTCGGCAGCGAGCAGATGTTCAGTCGCGACCTGTTGTTCCTCCAGGCACCGTCTCAGTCGCTGTCCTTCCGGGTCGGAACCTGTTACGCCCACGAGACGAACGCGGGCGCCCAGAGACCGGAACGCGATCGCGGCGTTCCCTGCCCCACCGGGCACCTCTGTCCGAGAGGCGAGGTCCACGACTGGAACGGGTGCTTCCCGGCAGATGCGGCCTGGGCTTCCGTGCATGTAGACGTCAAGGAGCACGTCGCCGACAACAAGTACCTTGATGCCGGAGAACTTCTGGATCACATGCTGGATTTGATCGCTCATGGGCGTCCTCCTTGCGAAAACTGGTCAGCCGGTGCCCGCTCGGTGATGCGGAAGGGCACGGAGACGATCATTCTGGCCGCTTGAGCGAGGGTGGGCGCGTAGTGATCGGGCGTGCGCGTTTGAGAGAACTCCCACTGGGTCTCGTTTCCGTTGTCGATCAGAATCGTGCGGCATCCGGCTATCTTCCCGGCCTCGACGTCATCCAGGATGTCGCCGACCATCCAGGAAAGCCGCAGCTCCACCTGAAGGTCCTTTGCGGCTCGCAGCAGCATGCCGGGATGCGGCTTGCGGCAAAAGCACCTGGTCCGGTACCCGGGGACGATGCCTTCCGGATGGTGGGGACAGTAATAGAAGCCGGCCAGCGGCACTCCCGAACGGGAAAAGATGTCGATGAGCTTCCTTCGGACGCCGAGCAACGCCTTTTCCGGAAAGAAACCGCGGGCGATGCCCGACTGGTTGGAGACGACGATCAGCAGGTAGCCGCGAGCGTGCAGCAGCCTGAGGGCCTCGCACGCACCCGTCTCAAGTCTAACCCTCCGGGGGTCGACGTTGTACGGGATGTCCCGGACGAGGGTGCCGTCTTTATCGAGAAATACTGCTTTTCTTTGATTCAGGGCCATGACGTTTCCTTCATTGGAATCACCATGACTTCCGGGATTACCGTCTCAGCCGGCTGGCTGAGAACAAACCGGACCGTCTTGGCGACGTTCGCCGGGTCTTGCAGAAGATTCACATCGAGATCCGGGAAGCGCTCCAGCAGGAAAGGTGTCCGCATTCCCCCCGCCAGGACCGCAGTCACCTTGACGTTGTTTTTGCGTCCTTCAACATGGAGCGCATGGCTGAAACCGAGAAGTCCCCACTTGCTGGCGTGGTAGGCGGCCGCGTTTGCCCAGGCCCTTTTTGCAGCCGTGGAGACAATGTTGACGATGTGGCCACCGCCCTGCTCGCGCATGACGGGCAAAGCGTACTTGGATAAGACAAAGGGCCCGCGGAGGTTGACTCGCAAGATGCAGTCCCAATCCGCGACCGCGAGTTCCTCGATCGACACGGTCTTATCAACTCCGGCGTTGTTGATGAGGACATCGAGGTGACCGTGATCATTTTTCAAACGGTAGATCGCGTCCTTGATTTGGTCTTCATCCGCCACGTCCAGCGTCAGAACTTCGGCCCGGCCTCCCGCCGCCTTGATCTCCTCAACGCACTGTTTGTTGGACGCCTGGTTCACATCCCCCGCAACAACGAAAGCACCCGCCGAAGCAAGCTCTTGACAGATGGCTTTACCGAGTCCCTGTCCGCCTCCGGTCACGAGTGCTACTTTTCCCTGTAGTTCTTGCATGTGTCTTTCCGCCTCCATTAGCGTTTTGAGGTTCAGCCGAAGCAGCGTGTAGAGTTGCGCGTCTCGATACCTTGGTAGTCCTGTTGTTGGGAACCGACCGCGTGAACTCGGCGACGTTATCAACGGATTTATCGGTCGCCAGCCGCTCTTCAACGAGGTCGCATAGGACGCTCATGATCACGGTCCGCACTTCCCGAACCTGTGGGCGCTCAGGCGTCGGGACGGCAATGGATACGTCGGAGACATTACGAAGATCTCCGGAATCCTGACCGATGATCGAGATCGACGTCATTCCCAGGTCCCGTGCGACCTTGAATGCCGAAACGAGCGATCGGGAACGACGGGATTCGGAAATGCCGAGGAAGACATCCCCCGACCGGCCGAATGTTTCCAGCTGTCGGATAAGCGTGTCCTCCAAACCCAGCTCGTTGGCCCCGAAGGCGTCAATCGAGCTGTCCGGGCTCAGGGCAACGGCCGGGAGACCACCGCGGGCGTCGTTCTTGAATCGGGTGACAAATTCGTTGGCGAAGCGGCAGGCGTCGATCGCGCAGGGGCCGCTCCCACACACAATCAGCTTCCCACCCTGCGCGAAACAGGTGCTCAAGACTCCGGCCGCGTCCATGATGAAGGGAGCGAGCCTCCGGCGCGATTCGTTGAGTGCTTCCAGTGTGCTCTCAAAGCTCCGGTTGAGAACAGCCATCAGTTCGCCGTCATCCATTCGCTGGGTCCGACCCGGAGCCAACACCTCTTCATACATGCTGGCCACACTCGCGGCTACCTTCTGCCAGGTAAACAGGTCGTTGGCTCTTCGGACAGCCTGGCGGCTTAGCACACTCATCAACTTCGGGTGCTCGTAGAGGTAAGCCAGGCGGGCCCCCAGGGCATCCGGATCATTCGGCGGAACCAGGTACCCGGTCTCACCGTCGCGGACCGTGAACTTGATGCCGCCGACGTTAGTCCCGACCACCGGCGTACCACAAGCCATCGACTCCACGGGAGTGATGCCGAAGGGCTCGTACCAGGGACAGGTCACGAAGATGTCCGCGGCGCTGTAGTAGTATTTCAGGGCCTCGCGGCCGCGACGCCCTACGAACGTGACGGATTCGCTGACCTTCTCCTCTTCGGCGATACTTTGGAGCCGACGAATCTCAGGGGTCAGGCTTGGATCGGGATCCTCCGAGTCGCCGCCCACAATCAGGAGACGAGCTGCGATTCCGTGTTTCGTAACCAACCGGGCAAAACCTCGGATGGCCGTGTCGATCCCCTTGCGGGGGACGAGGCGGCCTAACTGAAGGATCACCTTTTCCTCGGGCGGCAACCCTAATGCGAATCGCGCCAAGGGCTTACTGATCGGCCACACTTCGGTCGAATCGAAGCCACACGGAACGATCGTGATTTTTGCCGGATCGGCGTTGTACAACCGAATGAGGTCTTCCTCGTCCTGAGGACATTCAGCGATAATCCGGTCGGCTTCCGCGACTATTCGATCCTCGATTTCAAACCGTTGGTTCGGGAATTCGTCCCTGGTTCCCTGGTGCAGACGGCGTACCCTCCCGAGCGCATGAAACGTGACAACGAAGGGCAAACCCAGTTGCTTCTTCAGCTCGCATGCCACCAGCCCCGACATCCAGAAATTCGGGTGTACGAGGTCGTACGACTTGCGCTGGCATTTGAAAAACTGAAGCACGTAAGCGGTGAATTCCGGCATGTATTTCAGCAATTCTTCCTTGCGCACAAAACTCGGAGGGCCGGCGGGGACGTGGATGATCCGGATGCCATTGACCCACTCGGCGATCTCCGGCAGCCGCTCACTGTCCCGCCGCGTGAAGACGTCTACTTCATAGCCCAGTGCGGCGAGGTTCTTTGCCAATTGACCGACATAGACGTTTTGACCGCCGCTGTCGACCCCGCCCAGAATCCCAACCGGCGACGCGTGGTCGCTGATGAAGGCGATTCGTTTCGTCATGATCTTCCTCCGGCTTCCTCCAAAAGCTCAAAACTGGATGGTCCGACCTGGGATCGACGCGAGCCGCCCGTGACAAACCGCAATGTCTCATCCCAATCGCGCGCGAAACGTTCGATGCCAAACCGCTGTATTGCCGCTTGCCTCGCTCCTTCGCCGAGCCGCATCGCCTCCGTACGATCGCTCAGCAAGGAACGCATGCGATCGATCAGCCGATCAACGCTGGTATCCACATAGCCCGAAACCCCATTCTCCACCGTGGTCACCATCTCCGTTGTTGCCAGTCCGACCATGGGGATCCCGAGCATCATCGCCTCGCACACAGCCAGGCCAAGGCTGGTATACCGGATCGGGTTGAAGAAGAATCGATAGTGCGCGCAAAACGCGGCAAGGCTCCTGTGGTCAACCTCGCCCAGGCCCCCTGCCTGCTCGGATTCCATCCCGACCAGGTCGACGGCAACCTGATCGCGAACCCGCTCGAAGACATCTGCGCCCACCCGTCTTCCACGCTTCTTCAGCCCGTTCACTACGGTGATTCCGCGTTCCAGCTCACCGGTATAGCGGACCGTGTCCGGGACGACGACGCCGTGTTCGATCACGCGGGTTGGCGTCGCTCCGCTGTTCCACATCAAGTCGTTGAAGTGGGTCACGTGAACGAGCAGAACATTCGGATCACCCACCGGGTGTCGAGTATCGGTCGGGTTCTCCCGAGGAGGGTCGTGCTCGAGGTATATCCTAGGCAGCTTCAGCTGCTCGGCCGACAAAAGTTCGTACTGGTCGATCAGATAGTTGCGCTTGGATTGGAAGAGGATACAGTCGAACTCCATCCTCTTGACCGACTCGGCAGGCACTTCGTGCAGGTTCGGCTGCCACGGCAGCGTCCCGCACTTACCGCCATAGCCCTCGGGCCGCCCCGGCTTGACAGGAAGGCAGATGTCGTGGGGGACATGGCCAAGGTAGTACAAGTAATTCCCATGGACATGCCAGGTAAGGATTCGCAGGCGATTGCTCATGCTTGACCTTCCTGCACTAAGAGCGATTCGTCCGGACCTGCCGCGTCACGTCCTTCTGCCAACACTTGCGCGGAGTTGACGACGCTGGGCTCGATCTCCATTGGGGAACTGGTTAGCTCGAGTAGCCTGACCACTTCACTGCACACTTCCTCAGGTGAGATCTCCAGGCACTCGAGCTGATAAGGGCATTGAAACTGGTAACAGGGCGAACACGGGGTTGGCCGAGTGAGTATTCTCGATAGTGAGAACCTCGGCCGCCACTGGCTCCTGTACTCGGTGCCCGAGTACAGGACGACCATCGGACGCGAAAAAGCATCGGCTATGTGCACCGCGCTCGAGTTGTTTGCCACCACCACACTCGCTCGCTTCACGATTGCCGCAAATTGGGCGACCGTCGTACGGCCGACCAGCCACACCACACGGGACGTCGGCAGCGCATCAGTGTCAGCCAAAAGAAACGACTGTGCTTCCCGCGCGCTCCCCAGCAGGACGAGAGGACAGGCGACGCGCTCGCTCAGCAACCGAACCACCTCGCAGTACCGAGCAAATGGGTACGTCCGAGCGGCGCAGCTCGCCCCGGGAACCACCGAGATGAACGGCTGATCTGGGCCGATCCCCGCTTCTGCCAGCAGGCGGGCCGCCCCGTCCTCGTCTTCCTCGGGAATCGTCAATTCCAGTCGCGACGATTCGTTGGGCGCCGGGCAACCGATCGCCCGGAGCAGATTCAGATTCCGCTCTGCCTGGTGCATGGCGTCTTCCGGAGCTTCCACCCAGTGCGACAGGACACTTCCTCCGAATTCCTTGGAGTCGCCCGCCCGGATTGGGACGCCGGCAAGGTAACAAGCGAAAGCGGGTGGATACGGACTTTGCGAGAAACTCGAAAAAATCAGGGCAAGATCGAAGTTGCCCCGCCGGATCCGATCAACGAGCTCCAGCTGCCTGTCAGGATCCAGTGGCATGGAGAACGACGCATCCTGCCAAATGACTTTCTCGGTCCACACATCGTCGACGTCTCCCAGCAGTCGGGCTGCCTGGCTCCCGGCCGGCGAAGCCATCAGCGTGATGTGAACCCCGGGTAGATGGGCCTTGAGCGCGCGAAGGGCCGGGCCCAACAAGACGACGTCGCCGATGTTGTCCAGGCGGAGTGCCAGAATGCGATTGATTCTCTTCCAGTCAATCGGAGTAGACCAGGTGAGGCTGGAAGATCGATGCACCGGGCGAACCTGCGTGAGCGCATCAGCCAACAGCGAAAGGGCGGCGGAACTGGCTTCGTCAACGTCGACCAGGCTGCCGGGGCGTTTAATCGGATCTCCCAGCGCCCGGTGACGCTCCGTGTCCAACGGCGCCCACCGACTCGGATCGGATCCGCTGAAGATCACCACGCTCGGGACACCGAGCGCGGCCCCAAGATGCGATACCCCGGTATCGTTGCAGACGAGCAAACGCGACGAGCGAAGCACGCAGGCCAGGACCCCGAGGCTCGTCGCTCCGGTCAGATCCGTGCATCTCCCGAGCCCTGCACTCAGCTGGCGGGTGATCTCGCGCTCGCCTTCTGTCCCGGTTACAAGGAGGTGCCAGCCGCGATCCAACAGCTTTCTCCCGAGCGCGATGAAGGAGGAAATCGGCCATCGTCGATCGGCATGACGCGCTCCCGGATGCAGACAAACATAACGCTTCACCGGCAGTGCGTGCCGGTCAGAGAGCAACCGGAACTCCCGGTCTTCCACCTCGCGTATCGGGAACTCGAGGTGCTCGCCCTGGACCGGACATCCAATGGCTTCCACGAGCTGGAGCAGTCGTCGTATCTCCGGCTGATCTTCGGGATACGGAATGAAATGGCTGGACGGACGCTCCTCTCCATTCTTGTAGAAACCGGCCAGGCGACGAGCGTGCAAGTGTTCAAGGAAGCGATTCGTAATGATGCCATCACCATGCATTTGAATAGCGAGGTCGAATCGTTCCCGGAGGACCAATGCGTCGAACCGGTCGAGTTTGGCTTCGTCTGCCGGCGTCTCGGGAAGGCCAGGGTACCCCGGGAACTCCAGGAAGCCGTCCACGTAACGATTGAAACGGTCGACGAAGGAACGCGCCCAGGGGAGTCCGACGAGCGTTATTCTGGAATCAGGGAGGGAGGCGCGAAGGGTTCGAAGAGCCGGAACTGAACAGAGCAGATCCCCCAGTTGAAGCGCCCGAAGCAGTGCTACATTGCCTGTTAACTGCCCGGTTCGTGGCATAATTTCGTAACGCCGCCGCTTACTTGCGAGTGCAGGCTTCGCCCCTGTCACTTACAGACAGTAAGCGGGTAGGACGAGTCGGGACACTTCTCCGACTACGGGTCAGCGCGGTGTTTTCAGGCGTTCTGTGGGAAAGGTGAGAAGTGTTAGTACCAGAGTAGCCTAAAGCAACCGGGTTGTTAACCCGCTTGTCGGCAGGATTCCTACAGGTCGCGGTACGTCCATCGCACTTCTGGGAATCGCGCCGGATGCCCGTGCCGTCGTGTTTTAGCTCGCGGTGAGATACCATCGTCTTAAGGTCCTTTCGCTATCAACTACTTACCGGACGCGTCAACCGGCGCAACGAAACCATTCGAGGTGTATCTATGCCAGTAAAAAAGAAAAGTCCAAAACCCGCCCAAAGGCAGAAAAGACAACCCGGAATCGAAAAAGAAATGACTCCCCGCCCGGTGGTTGCCCTGCCGGAATACCGGGGAAGCGGAAAGCTCGAGGGCAAGGTCGCCCTCATAACGGGCGGCGACAGCGGGATCGGTCGCGCGGTTGCCGTCCTCTTCGCACGCGAGGGAGCTGACGTGTCTGTCCTATACCTTGACGAACACCAGGATGCGGAGGAGACCAAACGCCAGATCGAAGCAGAGGGGCAAAAGTGCCTCTTGCTCCCGGGCGACGTGAGGGACGAAAAGTACTGCAAGAGGGCCGTCAAGAAGACCGTCGACGAGCTTGGCCGTCTCGACGTCGTTGTCAACAACGCCGCCGAGCAGCACGTTCAGAACAGGCTCGAGGATATCTCGGCCGAACAGCTGGAGAAGACTTTTCGCACGAATATTTTCTCTATGTTCTACATTACAAAGGCAGCGCTCGCGCATCTGAAGAAAGGGGCGAGCATAATCAACACCAGCTCCATCACGGCCTACCGAGGCAACCCGTCTCTGATCGACTACTCGTCTACGAAAGGCGCGATCGTCGCCTTTACGCGCGCGCTGGCACAGTCACTGGCTGAACGCGGGATCCGTGTGAACGGGGTAGCGCCCGGGCCGATCTGGACTCCCCTCATCCCGGCCACGTTTCCCGAGGAGAAGGTCGCGAAGTTCGGAACGGACACACCGATGAGCCGTCCCGGTGAACCAGCCGAAGTTGCGCCTGCCTACGTTTTTCTAGCCGCGAGCGACGCTTCGTACATCACCGGTCAGTTCATCCACGTCAATGGCGGGGATTTCATTTCGAGTTGAACCAGGTCGACTTCCAAGTCGGACTGGCGGGTTCGCTTCTGAAGACGTTATCGACGAAGGACACAGCGCGGCGCAGCCGCAACCAAAAGACAGCGGATTCCGAAGGAGCGTTGGTGGGGACGGCGAAACTCAAGCGCTGTTTATCATTTATTACGCCAACTTAGCTATGCTCTCCTCAAGCACGCCGACAAGCGACGTCTCCTGCTCGTCCAAATTATGAATAGTGAGAGCATAAACGCGCTTCGCCACTGGACCAAGCATGTGCGGCAGCGAACCATCCATGTACGCGTCGATGATTACGGGATGTACGTAGAACTTGCGGCACGTATTGGGCGTATTGCCGAGGCGTTCGGCCACGTGTCTGATCACCTGGGCGACATTGCGCTTGCCTTCGGTTAATGAAGCGGGAACCCCATACTCCTGCAACGCAGCGGCCGCGGCGAGGGTGCCGGCCCAGGTCCTGAAGTCCTTCGCGGTAAATTCTTCGCCGCTGATCTCCCGGATGTAGTCGTTCACGTCCGAGGAATCGATTGGCGTGGGAGCAGACCCGTTCTCGGTGTATTGAAACAACTCCTGGCCGGGTAATTCCTGGCATCGTCGAACTATTTTGGCCAATCGCCGATCCCTGATTCCGATGCAGTGTTCCTTACCCGATTTGCCGCGGAAGCGGAAGCGAAGTTTGGTTCCGTCGACGGTGGCATGGTGATCGCGCAAGGTGGTCAGGCCGTAGGAGCGGTTCTGCTTCGCGTACTCCTCGTTCCCGACACGAATGAGCGTGCTTTCGAGCAGGCGGACCAGGGTGGCAAGTACTTTTCTCTTGGTGAGCCCCGGCTGGCGGAGGTCATTGTCCACCGCCTCCCGGATCTTCGGTAGACTCCGGGCGAAGTCGACCAGGCGGCGGTACTTCGTTTCGTCCCTGATCTGACGCCACAGCGGATGATAGCGGTACTGTTTGCGTCCCCGGGCATCACGCCCGGTGGCCTGAAGGTGACCATTCTTATACGGACAGATCCAGACGTCCTTCCATGCGGGAGGGATAACCAGGCTTCGGAATCGTTTGAGCTCATCCCGATCGGTCAGGCGGGTGCCGTCCGGGTGGACATAGAAGAACCCGGTGCCCGCTCGTTTTCGCCTGATTCCGCGAATTGCGTCGGAAACGTACCGGAGTCCGGCGAAACGTGCTGCGTGCACCGGGTTCGTGGTCGGAGCAGGGTGCAATGCTCGTAGTTCAGAGGTACCCATCTCTCTGTTCGCCTCCTTTTGCGAACACTGTTGCCCTGCCCCCCGGGGAAAATCTCCCCGACTTGTCTATTATTTGTCAGTACTTGCGAGTTGACCCGCTGTATACGCCGCTTTCCCACTCGTTGTATTCGCGCTCGGCGCGTTCGCGGGTCCAGCCGTACTTCTCCTGCAGTTTGCCGATGAACTGATCTCGTTTGCCTTCCAGCACATCGAGCTCGTCATCCGTGAAATCTCCCCATTTTTCTTTGATCTTTCCTTTTAGCTGTTTCCAGTTTCCACCGAAGATGTCTCGGTTCATATTCGACTCCTTTCGCTGATTTGGTTGCGGATAAGGATGCAACCACGGTGCCAAGAAGCAGGAGGCAAGTGGCGAGGGGCGAGGGGCGAGTGGCAAGGGGTGAGGGGGGGAGACAAGGAGACGGGGAGACAAGGAGAAGCGGCCTCTCCCTGTCTCCCCATAAGCGCTAACTTAATTGGGCAGGTCTGCTTTCAGGGCCAAGGGCCCGATTCAGTTTAGCCTGGGGCGAAGCCCCAGGAAATCACGCGTGGTGCGGTTTCAGCGCTGAAGGCGCGATTCAAGATACTGACGGTGAATTACCATCTACGTGTGGGATTAGCGCGCTTTGAGTCGCGCCTACAGCGCTGAAAACCGCGTCACACTTGATTCCTAGGGCTTCGCCCTAGGCTAAACTGACTCGGGCCCTTGGCCCTAAAAACAAGAGTTCCAACAAATAAGTTAACGCTTATGGGGCTTCGCCCCAGGCTGACCTGAGTCAGGCCGTCGGCCTTGAAAGCTCGACAGTTAAGTTAGCGCTTATGCCCTGTCTCCCCTTCTCCCTGTCTCCCCTTCTTCTTGTCTCCCCTTCTTCTTGTCTCCTTGTCTCCTTTCTTCTGTTAGGATGAGGCCCGGAGGACGGAAACTATGGGTATCCTGGCAGGTCTTGTCGTAGGTTTCGTCGCCTGGTTCCTGGTT
>CAYQYP010000137.1:0-13380 GCA_964421755.1 uncultured Acidobacteriota bacterium | reverse complement strand
CAGGTTCGCCTGCTGGTCGATGTTTTCAACCTCCTGAACTCGCGCAACAAAACGGAGGAAAATGACCTGACCGGCCCCTTCTTTAACCTGCGCCTGCCGCTTGAGCTCCAGCCGCCGCGCATCGCGCGCGTGGGGTTTGAGTTCGTGTTCTGAGCCCAGGAAAAGAAGTGCACGCTGAGCCGCGTGACAGAGCCGCGCGTAGTGGAGGGTTTTGAAAAAGGTCACTCATTTGTGTATTTCTGTTCGTAGTTCCGTCTTTTAGGGCGGCGGGCTGTAAATTCCCACCGGTTGACCGCTTCTCAACCGCCCGCCTAAAGCCAATACTGTTGACTTAGCCCGATGGATTGCCACCAGTCGGAATTAGGACGGGCTTTTATTTTGGCCGGGCTCCCCAGAGTCCGGCAGCCGGACCTCCAAGGTCCGGCCGGAACAGGTGAACTGTAACCATCGTTTTGGCCGGGCTTCACGCCCGGCTGCCGGACTCTGGAGCTGGAGAGTCCGGCCACAATAAAAGCCGATCCCAATCAACTGCATCGCGCCTTAAGCCGGAACTTCCTTTGGCCAGCGGACGGCGGCGCTCCAGGCAACTGGCAAAATTGACAGTATATGGCCGGATGAGATTTAACTAGAATTGGGTCCCAAGTACACGGATGTCGGTTCGGGGGCGCAAATCAGGGAGACTCTCCCAGGCAGTGAAAGATCTTGCAAAAAATCAGCCCCATATATCCCGTTTAACCCCCCATGGGGAGAAACGTAGAGTTGTGGTGTACGCGCACGACATTCCCGAAAGCAAGCGGATCGAGGAATCGCTCCGACTCAAGAACCTGGTCTTCGGCCGATCGATAGCCGCTAACAGCATCGCGGATGCCGAGGGAATCATCACGGAGGTAAACGACACTTTTCTTCGCATCTGGGGCTATCCCAGCCGGGCAGAGGCCGTGGGTCGAGCAATCTCCGACTTTCTCGAGGATCCCCAGAAGGCGCTATCGATCATTGCACAGCTTAAAGAGACAGGCATCTGGGAGGGCGAGTACACTGCCAGGCGGCAGGACGGCTCGACTTTTCTCGCTTACGGATTGGCAACATCCTTAACCGACGGTGAGAACCAGATTATCGGTTACCAGTCAGCGGTGATCGATGTCTCGGAGCGCGAGAGGGCCAAGCAGGCTCTCGTCGAAAGCGAAGCATGCTTTCGCTTGCTTTGCGAGAATTCCCTGTCCGGGATCTACATCGTTGAAAACGGCCGGTTCAGTTACGTGAACCCGGCCGTGGCCGAAATCGCGGGATACTCCCGGGATGAAATGAGCGGTATGGACGTGATGAGTGTTGTCTACCCTGAGGATCGCGCTCTCGTCCATGAAAACATCCGGCGGCGCATGGCGGGCGAGGTCGAGTCCGTGCGATACGAATTCCGGGCGGTGCGGAAAAACGGGGAAGTCATCGACGCCTTGGTGCTCGGGGTGACGGCCGACCTGGGACCCGGTCGTCGCGCCCTCATAGGCAATCTCCTCGATGTTACCGCGCGCAGGCGGGCAGAACATGAAGGAGCGAGCCAGGTCCGATTCGAACGGCTGCTGGCCGAATTGTCCTCACGGATAGCCACTGCTCCGTTCGAACAGCTCGACGCGACGATATCCGATGCTCAACGACTCATGTGTGAGTTCCTGGCTGTTGATCTGTCTTCGATATACCGGCCGTGTGCGGACAGGACCCCGGCGCTCCAACTAACCTATCTCTATCTCCGCCCTGATCTTACATTTCCTCCCGTACCCGAGGAGTTGAGATCGGATGCCTACTTTCCATGGTGTCAACGCGAGCTGATGTCCGGCAAAATCCTTTCCGTTTCCTCCACTCGGGATCTACCCGAGGATGCAGTCCGTGATCGGCTTTCCTGGCAATATTTCGGCATCAAGACCTCACTCATGTTTCCGCTCGTGGCCGCTAACAATGAAGTTATCGGCACACTCTCCTTTGACACGGTGACAGAACAGCGGTTCTGGTCGAACGAGACTGTCAGCCGCCTCAGACTGCTGGCACAGACGATTGCCCATGCGCTTGCCCGCAAACGATCGGAAGCGGAACTGCGGGATAGCGAGCAACGTTTCCGGGCGATATTCCAGCACGCTAAAGTGGGGATCGCCCGCGTGGGTCGGAACGGGCAGTGGTTAGAGGTGAACCAGACGCTCTGCAACATGCTCGGCTACCGGCCGGACGAACTGGTGCAGATGACGTTCCGGGATATGACGCACCCCGACGACCTGGACGCAGATTCGACGCAATACCGGCGCATGCTCGCTGACGAGATCCAGACGTACAGCACCCAACAACGTTGCATACGGAAAGATGGCAGCATTATCTGGGTTTATCTCACGGTGGCGTGCGAACGCGAACCCGACCGCAGCGTCCGCAACTTCATATCGGTCTTTGACGACGTTACAGAGCACAAGCGGGAGGAGGATGAACGACACCAGCTGCACATAAACCTGGCTCAGTCCGACCGGCTGGCCAGCATGGGCATGCTCGCCGCCGGAGTGGCCCACGAGATCAACAACCCCCTGGCCTACATTCTCTACAACCTGGAGAGCCTCTCCGAGGAGCTGCCCCGATACGCGAAGCAACTGGCCGGCGCTCGCCTTGCGCTCAACCAACGGTTCGGAGAAGAACTGGGAAAGATCCTGGGGGCCAATCTGGGAGCGTTGAATGCCTCAACGTGGTTGGATGCCTCGGAACGCTTGAGGGAGGCAGTACAAGGGACACGCAAAATCAGGGAAATCACGCGTGACCTCGGGGCATTCTCGCGGGTCGAGAGTGACTATCTGACTCCCATCGATCTGCGCTATCCCATCGAATCCGCAGTCAGCCTCGCTTCGAACGAGATCAGTTACCGGGCACAGATCATTCGGGATATTCGTCCGACGGCCCCAGTCCTGGGAAGTGAGGGCAGGATCTGCCAGGTCTTCCTGAACCTGCTAATCAACGCGGCTCACGCGATCAAGGAAGGGGATGTGGACCACAACGAAATTCGCGTGCGCACCTGGCAGGAAGGATCCACGGTTTTTGCCGAAGTGCAGGATACCGGTTCCGGCATTTCCCCGGAAGACATGGGGCGGATCTTCGACCCTTTCTTCACGACCAAACAGGTTGGCCGCGGTTCGGGATTGGGGCTCAGCATTGTTCGCAGCATCATTTTGGAAATTGGCGGCAGCATCCAGGTAGAGAGCAAGGTGAGACAGGGCGCTCGGTTTTTGATCAGCTTTCCGGCTTGTACAGATCAACCAGCCACGGAAACGGACCGCCTCTGTGTACAGCAAGACACCGGCCCCAAGGGCGGCCGACTGTTGGTTATTGATGACGAGCCCGGAATTCTCAGGGCGCTCCGCCGGATTTTGAGAGATCACGAGGTGGTCGAGGCGGAGTCCGGTGAACAGGCGCTGGATCTCCTCGCCAGGGACCAACAGTTCGATGTCATCCTTTGTGATGTCATGATGCGGACCACTTCGGGGATGGACGTGCACCGGTGGCTGCTCTCGCACTATCCCCCGTTGGCCCGTCGGGTGGTGTTCCTGACTGGTGGGGCTTTCACGCCCCATGCCCGGAGTTACCTGGAAAGAGTCGAGAACCCGCGGGTCGAAAAACCGTTTGACACCACGGATCTCCTGAAGCTTGTCAATGAAATCATTTTGGCGGCCAGGGCCAGCAAGTGACTTATGCAGAATGGAATGAAACCGAGTCCGGCCCGGAGACTATGGGACGGGCTGGCGCCTCCCGACTCCAACGATGAGGAGCAACTTCGCATCGGAAGTGCAGTCCGTTTGCTGGGAGTAGGCGCGTTTGTGGGAATTGTCCCGTTTTTGTTCCTGGAATGGCGGAGCGGCTGGGTGCTCCAGGTGTGGTTGCTCTGTATCACCGAGCTCGTCCTCTTGGGAGCCCTGTGGCTGAACCGCCGGGGACATGTGCGAACGGCCGCCCTGGCGCTTAACGCGACTGCACTTGTCTGCGGAGCGGCGCTGGTCTCTATGAGCGCCGAGGGATACCGGGACGTGTCTTTGCTGCTTTTTCCAGCCATTCCTGTACTTGCTGGGCTCCTGCTGTCCCGAAGCTATTACTGGGTCATGAGTGCAGCGGCCGTACTCGTCGCTGCCAGCCTGATTCTCCTCCAGATAAACGGCCTGATCCCCTACGCGACCCAGACCGGGGGGTTCAATGACCTGATCGCGACCGTTGTGATTTTAATGCTCACCTCGGTCGCCGTGGGGTACCTGGTGGTGGCACTGGGCAACAGTCGCCGCCTGGCAAAGGCGACAATCGAGGCCCTATGGCACCACACCTGTGTTCTGGACGACAAGGGGATGGTGCTGGCTGTTACCAGGGCTTGGGGGCTGGAAGGGGCCCGCCCGCCCATCCCGCTCGCACCTTCGGTAGGCATCAACTATCTCGACCTGTGCGAAAAGTCCAGCGGTCCCAACGCCCAGGAAACTGCCGCTTTCGCCGCCGGACTCCGCGCCGTTCTACGAGGGGAGCAGGAAGAGCTCGCCATGGAATACGCTTGCCACTCTCCATGCGAGGATCGCTGCTTCTTGACGAAGGTGAGACGGGTTGGCACGCCAGGCGCTATCCGTGTGGTCATCGCACATGAGGATGTGACCCGCCAGCGACAAGCGGAGCTGGCGCTTCGTCTCAGCGAGGCGCGTTACCGGGGACTCTTCGAGCAGTCCCCTATCGGTATCTATCGGACCACGCCCGATGGCCGTGTCCTCGTCGCCAACCCCGCCCTGCTGGGGATGCTTGGTTTCGACTCGTGTGAAGAGCTGTTAATGCGGAACCTGGAAAGATCAGGGTTCGAGCCCGAGTACCAGCGGTCCGAATTCAAAGAGAGGATGGAACGGGACGGGGAAGTGCGCGGCTTGGAAGCCACCTGGGTCACTCGGGACGGTCGTCGGCTCAGCGTGCGTGAGAACGCATCGGCGGTTCGGAGCCCCGATGGCCAGGTGATCTACTACGAGGGCACCGTTGAGGACATTACCGCCCGGAGACTGGCCGAGGACGAGAGCCGGCGAACACACGCGCGACTTCGGCGGATTCTCGACAACCTGCAGGATGGCTTCCTTCAGACGGGCCCAAACGGACGCTACATCATGGCCAACCCGTCCGCCGCCCGAATGTTCGGGTATGGATCCGCGGAGGAAATGATTGGTGTCCAAGAGGAGAGTCTTTGCGCAAACCCGGGAGAGAGAGCTTCAGTCCTGGACAAGCTGCGAACGCAAGGCGCGGTAGTCGACTACGTCACCCAGGCGCGGCGAAGAGACGGGACGACGTTCTGGATATCGATGAGCGCGCAGATGTTTCCCACTGACGACGGGGAAGTCGTGGGAACAGAGGCACTGGTACGAGATATCACTGACCGCAAGTTGGCGGAGGAGAAGCTGCGCCTGAGCGAGGAACAACACCGACAGCTGGTTCAGAATCTGCACGCCGGCGTGGTTGTGCACGGCCCCGACACCCGCATTTTGCTGGCCAACGAACAGGCGTGCAGGCTACTCGGGCTGTCCGAGGAGGAGATCAGGGGCAAGGCCGCCGTCGACCCGGTGTGGGCTTTCTTCGGGCCGGATGAAATGCCGCTGCCGTTGGAGGAATACCCGGTGAACCAAGTCCTTGCCTCCCGCAGTCCCGTTCGCGATCTGGTCGGTGCGGTCAGACGGCCGGGCACCGAGGATCTGGTCTGGTTGCTGGTCAACGCGTTCCCCGAGCTCGGTCCCCGGGGGGAGCTACGACAGGTGGTGGTGACTTTCGTCGACATCACTGAACGTCGACACGCGGAGGAGGAACGGCGTAAACTGCATGAGAATCTGGCGCAGTCCGACCGGCTGGCCAGCATGGGGATGATGGCGGCCGGCTTGGCTCACGAAATCAATAATCCCCTGGCCTACTCCCTGTATAACCTGGAAAGCCTGTGCGAAGACCTGCCCCGTTGCGTGAGACAGTTGGCGTTTGTCCAGCAGACCCTGGCGGACCGCCTCGGAGAGTCCGGACTTCGCCAGGCTCTGGGTGGCCACACGGAGGCGCTGGAGGCAAGCGTTTGGCTGGATGTCGAGGCGCGCTTCTCGGATGCGCTTGAGGGGACGCGAAGGATTAAGGATATCGCCCGCCGCCTTGGCACCTTCTCCCGGGTAGAAAAGGACCAGGTAGCGCGGGTGGAGCTGCTCCACCCGATCGACTCGGCGATCGGGATCGCTTCCAACGAGATAAAGTACCGGGCCACGGTTGTCCGGGAGATCGGTCCGACTGCCTCCGTCATGGGAAGCGAAGGCAGGCTCTCCCAGGTCTTCCTCAATCTCCTGCTGAACGCGGCGCAGTCGATCGAGGAAGGCGCTCCGGGACGCAATACCATCCGCGTGCGCACCTGGCAGGAAGGTCCGACGGTTTTCGCCGAGGTGCAGGATACAGGGTCTGGTATCCCGCCGGAGAACCTGGAAAGGATCTTCGATCCTTTTTTTACGACCAAACCGGTGGGGGTGGGCTCGGGACTGGGGCTGAGCATCGTGCGCACCATCCTCGCCGGATATCACGGCACGATCGAGGCAGAGAGCGAGTTGGGTCGGGGAACCCGGTTCCTGATCCGTCTTCCTGCGGCTCCCGCGGAAGCCACCCGGGAGCCTGCCCACGTCGATGCAGAAATCGGCGTCACTACCAGCCGAGGCCGGTTACTGGTCATCGACGACGACGCCGGGGTACGGAAGGCTCTGAGGCGCATTCTGGACGGCCACGAGCTGATCGAGGCCGAGTCAGGCCGGCAGGCCTGCGAACTGCTGGCAACGGACCAGTCCTTCGACGTCATCCTGTGCGATATCGGAATGCCCAATATGTCAGGGATCGACGTGCATAGCTGGCTCCTAGAACTCCACCCCCGGTTGGCCCAGCGGGTTGTGTTCCTGACTGGCGGCGCGTTCACACCGCGCGCCACTGCTTACCTGGAGAAGATCCAGAACCCCCAGGTTGAAAAACCGTTCGACACCGCGAATCTGGAGAAGCTGGTCACCGACTATGTTCGCCGTCGGGGCAAATGAACGAGTCGGCGAGCGTTGGACAACAGGAGGCGATTGGGAAGGTTATGTCGGGATCTATCGAGCATGCGTCGGACGGTTCGTTCATCGATTACATCGGGTCATGCGTGGGCCTCACCGACGCAAGACTCCTCGCGGAAGCACTTTGCCGCGTTGCCGGGCGGCTGATTGACAATCACGACCGGGAACAGGCCCGGATCGCACACGAGCTCCATGACAATATTGGTACGTCGCTGGCAACACTCGGGATGAAAATCCTCGGCCTGGGGCAGCCCGCTTCAAGCCTCCCGGAGAAGCAAACCGACATTCAAGCCATTTACGAGGAGCTGCAGGAGATTGGGTCACGGGTCAGTCACCTTTCGAATCAGCTGCTGCCTCCCATGCTGAAGTATTTCGGACTGGCAAAGGCAATAGAAGTCGAGTGCAGCAAGTTCTCCGAACGGTGGCACATCCCGGTTTCCTGTTCCTGCGGCGCGATCCCGGCCGAAATCAATCCGACTCTCCAACGCAACTGCTTCAAGATTCTGGAGGAAGCACTTCGAAATGCCGGTCAACACAGTCGCGCGACCAGAGTTGTCGTGAAACTGACCGTCTCTCCAAAAGAGCTCATCCTCGAAGTGTCGGATGACGGCGTCGGCTTCGATGTAAAGCAGGCGCGGCTTGGCTGCGAGATAGGACTGATCATAGTCGGAGGCAGAGTGCGCTTGATCGGTGGCCAGTTTGAGCTCCGATCCCAGCCCGGACAGGGCACCACGATAGTCTGTCGCGCTCCTCTGGCTTCGCCAGAATCGCAGTCTGCCAGGAACGAGTCGAAGAAGAATGTCGAATGAATCCGAACCAAACTACCGGAAGCTGTTCGAGAGCATGCAGGATGGCCTTGTCAGCCTCGACATGGGCGGCCGGATCAGGGAATTCAATCCAGCGTTTCGGAATATGCTCGGCTACTCCGGAGAAGAACTGTGCGGTTTGAACTCGCTCGAGATTACGCCGAAGCGATGGCACGAAATCGAGGCGCAAATCGTCCGCGATCAAATAATGCGCCGCGGATATTCCGACGTCTATCAGAAGGAATATCGCCGTAAGAACGGAACGACATTTCCGGTCGAGCTGCATTGCTTCCTGCTGAGGGACGACCTTGGCGAACCTTGCGCGATCGGCGCGATCGTGCACGACATAACCGAGGACACAAAGCACGAACAGGCCGCTCGGGAAAACGAGGAGCGATCGCGCGCCGCGATGCTGAGCGGGTTGCTGAGCACTCTCTCGCACGATCTCAATCAGCCTTTGGCCGCCATCATGGCCAATGCACAGGCGGCAACTCGTTTTCTGGCTCCGGATGCCATGGATCTTAAAGAGCTGCGGGCCATCTTCGATGACATTGTGATCGACGCTGAGCGAGCTGCCAGGCTCATTCAGAGTCTCCGATCGATGCTGCCCAAAAGCGTTGTCGAACGCAGGCCAGTCTTGCTCAATAATCTGGTCAAAGAAACATTGCCGATCGCACGTCATAGTTTTGCCGGGAGGGATTTGCCGATTCATCTCGACCTTGACTCGTCCCTGCCCTCTTTGGACGGAGACCCTGTGCAGCTGCAGCAGGTTCTGCTTAACCTCCTCTCGAATGCCTGCGATGCCGTAAGAAATTCACAACGACCGGCCGAAATCACGGTGCGAATTAGGGAAGCCGAAGGAGAGGCGGTGCTGGACGTGATCGATTCGGGCACTGATATCCCCATCGACAAAATGAAAGCGATCTTTGACCCGTTCGTGACAACGAAGAGCGGGCGATTAGGCATGGGCCTCGCTTTTTGTCGATCAATCGCGATTGGCCACGACGGCCGGATCTGGGCAGAGAACAACGCCGACGGCGGGGCCACCTTCCACCTGGCACTGCCCCTGGCGAAGAGTGCGGCACCGAGATTGGCGCAACCTGGTAAAATCGGGTCAACTGACAACCGACAGGGACTGAGCGTGCTCGTCGCCGATGACAATGCGTCGTTCCGCCGGGCCGTCTCGTCGATACTCGCCCAGCTGCCCGATCTGAAGCGTCTGGTTGAAGCTGCGGATGGCTCAGAGGCGGTCGCCAAGGCTGCGGAGATGAAACCCGACCTGGTGCTGCTCGACATGAGCCTGCCGGGCATCCATGGGGTGGAAGCAGCGTCCAGAATACGTGCAGTTGCTTCAAACGCAAGGATATTATTCTTGACTCAGTATGATTCCCCAGATTTTGTTGAAGCAGCTCTAAGGGCCGGGGCCCAGGGTTTCGTCCTTAAGATCGACGCCGGAACCGAGCTGCTCGAGGCAGCCAAGGCAACACTTCGCGGCGAACAGTACACCAGCTCGGGCATACGGCGCGCTCAGGAGTAGTGGCGAGGGGCAAGTGGCGAGTGGCGAGTGGCGAGTGGCAAGTGGCGAGGGGCAAGGGGCAAGTGGCGCCCCTCAGATTAGCTTCGAAGGGACGGCGGCCGCTTAGACCCGGGTGACGGAACCCCGGAGGGGGTGACGGAACCCGGGGTTGAAGCGAAGCTCGAATGAGCCCCGACGAGGGGCGAAGGGCCTTCGGACGCGGGAAAAGCCCGTCGCCCCTCAACGGGGCTCTGCCGTCGTATACGCTCTTACACCGGGTTCCGTCACCCCTCCGGGGTTCCGTCACCCGGGTCTAAGCGGCCGTCGTCCCTTCGGGACTCTAGAACTACAGCGAACGTATTTATAACTCAGGACCCTAGGAACGTTGTCGGTATGCGGGTTTCAGTGCCGAAGGCACGACTCAACGACGACCGTGGCTGGTTTTGACTCGCGCCTACGGCGCGGAACCTGCACGGCACCTGATTCCTAGGGCCTCGCCCTAGTCTAAACTGAATCGGGCCGTTGGCCCTGAAGACCCTTATCATCGCTCTCCATACCAACGCTGGCGATTCATGCAATTGGCTCTCGCCAATCGTGAATTCGATCTCGCCACTTGCCACTTGCCACTTGCCACTCGCCACTTGCCACTTGCCACTTGCCACTTGCCACTTTTTTTAGAACGCCTCACCAACACCGATGGTCCAGGTGTGGCCGGCTTTTCCGATTCCGTAGTCAACACGGAAGTTGATATGATCCTCTTTAGTCAGCCGGAAACGGAGGCCCGCCCCCCCGGCCGGCAACAGCTCGTCCCAATCCATGTCCGCGAACTTCTCGGCCACGCCGCCGACGCCTCCGAAAGCGACGATTCCGAATCTTCCAAGGATTCTTTTTTGGGGCATGGTCAAGCGATATTCCGCCTGGGTCGCAATCATCCTCCGGTCCTGGTATTGCCCCCCGGCATAACCGCGCAAGTCGCCGGCCGTTCCGAACAGGCACAGGTCATATATAGGGACGTGGTCTCCGGCCGCCGCACATCCCACTGCTCGAACCGCCACTACGTGGCTCCTGGCAAGACTCATGTATTTATTGAACGCGAGTTTGTAGTACTGATAGGAGAACTCGCTGCCGAGAGACTCCATGAAAACGTCAATCCCCGACTCCAGGAAAACACCGCTGCGGGGGTAATACGGAGTGTCACGAGTGTCCCATTGGAACCGGGGCCCTACTGAGACGGTCTGCTGTTTGAACAGATCCGGCGCTACCTGGTCTATGGCTTCTCTTGTTTCTGGTGGCGGTTCTATTGGAGTCGAGGATTCTTCCTGATTCAAACTGAGGTCCAGGTTGCGGTACTGGAAACGGGCGCCGAGAAAACAGCGCTTCCAAATACGGACCAGGGATTCGCCCATGAAAGCCGATCCTTTGGTCGTTATTGGCACAAACACTCCCCGGTCACCCGCCTCGTTCCCCACGCCCGAGAAATCGGCGTTGATTTTCGCGCCGCCGCCTGCGACCGCGATACGGTACTTGTCCTGTTTGAGATACAGCCGCGCGCCCCCGGCTATGCCACGGCTGCCGTTGTCGGTGAAGAGACCTCCCATGCCGGCAAACGAATGAGGAGAGACGTCGTCTTGCCGGCTAAACTGGAAAACGTAACCGGCGACCCATTCAAGTCCGGCGCCGATCGTCGGGCTGGAGATCGGAATCGGGGCGACGAGAAACTCGCGCCTCCTCTCTTTTTTCTCGACCTTCTTCTCATTCTGCACTACCGCCGGAGTCGTCGGGAAGGTTGGCACGGGCTTTTCCTGAGCGAGTGCGGGAGAGCCCACGACCACCAAAAGAAACACCAGGACTGAAGTGGGAAGTGGCGGGTGGCGAGTGGCAAGCGGCGAGGGGCGAGTGGCAAGTGGCAAGTGGCAAGTGGCAGGTGGCGAGGGGCAAGTGACGGCCTCTTCATTTGAGGAAACCGAAGGGAAGGCTGGGTGGGGTAGTTGTTCGGTCTTTTCCAACGCACTGCCCTTTGCCCCTTGCCACTCGCCACTTGCCACTCGCCACTCGCCACTTGCCACTCGCCACTTGCCACTCGCCACTTGCCACTCATCTCCTTCCGGCCGCGACCAACGGCTCGCGCTCAGAAGGCGGTCGCTCCACGGAGGTTACGGCGGCTAATTTACCGAGCTGAAGGATCTGTTCGGAGCTCGTCGTGGCAAACAGATGCATGATACGGGCGATCAGGCCGGTCCATCCTGTCTGATGGCTGGCGCCCAGCCCAGCCCCGTTGTCGCCGTGGAAGTACTCGTAGAACAGGATGAGATCGCGCCAGTGCGAATCCTCCTGGAACTTCCTGGTTGCACCATAGACCGGCCGGCGGCCGTGGCTGTCCCGCAGGAAGATTGAGGCCAGCCGACGTCCGAGCTCTTCGGCCACCTGGTACAGGGTCATTTGCCTTCCGGATCCGGTGGGGCATTCCACCGTGAATTGGTCTCCGAAGTAAGCGTAGTACTGCAGGAGAGCCCGGATAATCAGGCCGTTGACGGGCATCCAGATGGGCCCGCGCCAGTTTGAATTACCGCCGAACATTCCGCTATCGGATTCCGCCGGCAGGTAGGCGACCCCGAATTCCTGGTCCCCCGTTCGAAACACGCAGGGATGCTCCAAGTGATAGCGGGAGAGAGCCCGGACACCGAATGGGCTGAGAAACTCCTCTTCGTCAAGCATGATCGCTAAAACCCGACGGAGCTTGGCTTCGTTCAGGATGGCAAACAGCCTACGGTCTGACTGGCCAGGTTGCAGCGGGTCGTGGATGAGGGCCCTCAGTTCCGGCCGATCGTTCAGGAACCTCTTTAATCGTCGTGCGCTCCCCGTGTCCATCCAACCGCTTTGATTCTCGAAGACGGTGACCGCGCACAAGGGAAGCAACCCCACCATGGAGCGAACCTTCAAACGCATCGACTGGCCATTCGGCAACCGGAGGACGTCGTAGAAGAACCCATCTTCCTCATCCCACATCCCGATGTCGCCTCCGCCGTGGATCATGGAAGACGCGATCCAGAGGTAGTGCTCGATAAATTTTCGACACATGGGAAGGTAGGCCGGTCTCTCCACGGTCAGCTGCGCCGCGATTTCCAGCATGTTTTGACAGAAAAGCGCCATCCAGGCCGTGCCGTCGGCCTGTTCGAGATACCCGCCAGTGGGCAGGGGTGCGCTCCGGTCAAAGAGCCCGATATTGTCCAGCCCCAGGAACCCCCCCTCGAAGACATTCCTCCCGGAGCGGTCCTTGCGGTTGACCCACCAGGTGAAGTTCAGCAAGAGCTTGTGGAAGCATCGCTCGAGCCACTCGAGATCCCCCTGTCCGCGTCGGGCCATCTGGAGGCGATAGGTGAAGATGGTCGACCAGGCATGCACGGGCGGGTTCACGTCGCCGAAATTCCATTCATAAGCAGGCAATTGCCCATTGGGATGAAGGTATTGCCCTTGCACCATAAGGTCGAGCTGCTGTTTGCCGAACTCCTCATCGACGAGGCTGAGCGCCAGTACGTGAAAAGCCAGATCCCACGCGGCGTACCACGGGTATTCCCACTTGTCCGGCATCGAGATGATGTCGGCATTGTACATGTGGTGCCACCCCTCATTGCGAGGTGCGCGCCTAGACGGCCTGAACGGGTGTGCCCCGCGCTCTGCGAGCCATCGGTTGACATCGTAATAGTAGAACTGCTTGGTCCAGAGCATGCCGGCGAGCGCCTGGCGCATCACGTTGGCCTGATCCGCATCCAGCGTAGAGGGGATTACATCCGCATAGAATTCGTCCGCCTCCCGTCGCCGAGCCTTGATCACTGCATCGAAGGCGCTGCCGAACACTTGTCCCTTTGAGGGCGGCACGTCTGCCAGCCGCAACCGCACCGTTCGTGATTCGCCCGCCGGGACGGTTAGCGGATAGTGAGCCGAGAGTTTCGTCCCCGTCTTCTCGGGATTCACCGCA
>CAYQYP010000136.1:0-13332 GCA_964421755.1 uncultured Acidobacteriota bacterium | reverse complement strand
AAGGACCGGGCAGGTTCCTGTGAACTTGCCTGCGGTATCGGAAGCTTGACCGTCAGGGTCGTTCCTCCCCCGCGGTTTTCAAAGTCGAGCTGCCCCCCGTGAGCCGAACAGCGTTCTCTCATCCCGATAATTCCTAGCGATTTGGGATCCGAAAGTCTGGCCATGTCGATCCCCACCCCGTTGTCTGCGATCTCCATGACTAGGTCCTCTTCGCCTCCAGTTAGCGCCACCCTAACCACGGAGGCCTGGGCATGGCGGGCGACATTGGTGATCGCCTCCTGGAGAATACGGACGAGGGTGGTTAGAAGATCGGGATTGGGAGGCAGGACCTTCAGGTCATAAGCCAGCGTGGTCTCTATCCCCGTCCGTTTGCTGAAGGCTTCCAGTTGCCACTCGATCGCCGCCTTCAACCCGAACTGATCGAGGAGCGGCGGCCTAAGATCGGTGGCGATATCGCGTGCTATCTGGATCGCGCCTTGCACCGAGGCAATGACTCTCGGCAGTTTCGCCCCCCAGGGTTCCGGGGCTGCCTTCAGCGCGCTGAGCTCATACTGAAGGGCCGTAAGCGCTTGCCCGAGATCATCGTGGACCTGTCGCGCAATTCTCGTCCTCTCCGCTTCGAGTTGCTGCTGCAAGCGGGCCGACAGGTGCCGAAGCCCCGAAGCCTCCAGTGCCCGCTTCTGAGCGGTGACATCATCGACTGCAAGGAGAATCAGGGGCCCTGATTTTCCGGTGATCCGGATCGGCCGGACGTGAAAGAGCAGGGACCGTTCGCCTTTCCACCTGCCCTCCAGCTCATATTCCTGCGACTCGTCTCCAGAAAGAGCCTGCTCCAGCATCGTCTGCAACTCGCCTACCACCCACCCGCCGTCCAGTTCACTGATCCGCTTGCCGATCGTCTGTTCGGGCGTCTTGTCAAAAGTCCGGTGGAAGGCGGGATTCGCGCCTTGCACCCGCAACTCGCCGTCCAACACGAGCAGGGGCTGTCTGACCGTCTCGACAATGGCTCCGGCGTAAGCGCCGGACTCCTCGGCTCGTTGCAGCGCATTCCGGATCGCGTCATTGAGGCTTGACAGTTCCGCGTTGCGGCCACGCAACTCTTCATTGAGCGTAACGAGCTCCTCCTGGCTCGCTTGCAACTCCTCCTTGGCGGCCTCCAGTTCCTCGTTCATGCTCTGAAGCTCTTCGTTGCTGGACAGGATCTCTTCATTGAGCGCCGTCAGTTCCTCGTCTCGGGTCGCGTGTTTCTGCAGGTTCGACTGGAGATACGCCTGGGTGTGGCAGAGCTCGCGCCTGAGTCTCGCGATTTCGAGATCCCTCGCGCCGTCGTCCGTGGCGGGAGACCGGCCGAGGTCTGGCGCCTGACCGCCCCGGGGGGTCACATCTTCAAACACCACCAGGAAATGAGTCGCGGTCTTAGCGGGCGACCCCAGGGGAATCACCTCGAGGTTAATCTCCACCGATTCCGAATCTCTGCGCACCCTGAGCGATTCGATTCTTGTCGGCAGCTGTTCCTTCCTGGCCTGTTCAAAAGCCTGCTCCAGTTCTCCCGAAATCCCCGGGCGGATCATGGTGCGAAGGTCCAAGTCCGGCTTCCCGGGCAACGCCTCGAGGTACCTGCCTGTGTATCCCCTATAGAGAACCACTTCCAGCTTATCGTTGACTACCACACCGCCCGGCGCATACCGCGCCAGAAGAATGCGATCGGCCTCCATTTGGAGGTCAAGTCTCGCTTCGTCGCACGACGGTTCGATTTGTCGTCCCGGTTGCTCGCGCGGCGGTCCGTCAGCGCGGATGTCGGCCGATTGGTACGTCGATTGGGTCTTGGTTTTCATATAAATTCGGTTTGCTCTGTCCAGCGGTGCAAAAAGCCCCTGAACGCTCGTGATCGATTCAGATTTGCCGAGCAGGAGATAGCCGCCAGGTTTCAGGGCGAAATGAAAGAGCGAGAGCAGCCGCGCCTGGACGGCCGGCTTCAGGTAAATCAGAAGGTTGCGGCAGCTGACCAAGTCCAGCCGCGAAAAAGGGGGGTCCTTGATCAGGTTGTGCCGGGCAAACACGCACATGTCGCGTACGCGTTTATTGATTCGGTAGCCGTTTTCGACCCGGGTGAAAAAGCTCTCGATACGTTCTTCACTTAAACCGCGACGAAGGTCTTCCGGGCTGTAGACCCCTGACCGGGCCTTGGCGATTGCCTTTGCGCTCAGGTCGGTGGCAAAAACCTGGATCTGAGGGACCGCCGCGTCCTGGTAGAATTCGAGTAAAGATATGGCGAGCGAGTAGGCCTCCTCCCCGCTCGAGCAGCCGGCGACCCACACCCGGACCGGCTGGTCCCCGGATGAACCCGGCTGGAAAGCGGGGTAGACGGAGGTGGCCAGAGCCTCTAAGGCAGCGGGGTCCCGAAAGAACTCCGTGACACCGATCAGCAGGTCGTTGGCCAGCGCCTCTGTCTCGGCGGGCCGCGTCCCCAGATGATCGACATAGGCGGAGACGCCGTCCAGCCCGTGCACCGCCATGCGACGCCGGACGCGCCGGCCGATCATGGCCGGCTTGTAGTGGCTGAAATCGATATCCGTCAAGGACTTGAGAAGATGCAGGATGCGTTGGGTGTCTTCCTGGGTCTCGTCCGTCGATTCCCCGGCTTTCTCTTCAGGATCTTCTTCGGCGGGAAGGGCTGTAATCCTTGACAGCGCACAGGCAATCTCGGGTACGGACAGGACGAAGTCAACGCAACCGGTCTCAATTGCACTCTGAGGCATTCCGTCGTACTGAGCAGTCCCCGGATCCTGAGCGAAGGTGAGACCGCCGGCCGCCTTGACCGCCCGCAACCCGGCGGCGCCATCCGAACCAGTGCCCGAAAGAACGACAGCCGCGGCTCTTGCCCGCCGATCACGGGCCAGCGAGCAAAAAAACGAATCGACGGACATATGCCCTTTTTGGGCATCGGTCAAGGGGACCAGCCGGATCACGCCATCTTCCAAAGCGATATTCGCCCTGGCGGGGCAGACGTAGAAGTGATCGGGCTCCAACACCGTGCCGTCAGTCGCTTCGGAGACGCGCATTTTGGCAGCTGGGCGGAGCAGCTCGACCAACGCGCTGCGATGATCGGCGGGCAAGTGCTGGACGAGCACAAAAGCTACTCCCGTCTTCGCGGGGAGGTGCTCGACCATCAGTTTTAGCGCCGCCAACCCGCCCGCGGATGCGCCGATACCCGCCACATAGGGGCCAGTGATGTGCGGCCGCGGTGACAAGTTCTTCAGAGGCAACTCCTTTCGGTTAAATCCCAGGCAAATGAGCCGTGCGCTCGTCGCCAGAGTTCCTGACATTCTACAGTCAGGGACAGCTCTCACGCAAAGTAAAAACCCCTTCGGGTGTACCTGCCGAGGCTTCGGATAGGGGAGTCTAGACCCAAGCAGCGCGGACGTTTACAGGAGGTGCCGCCAGATGTGAGCAGTTTTGACCAGGGTTGTGAGCTGTACTGAACTGACGGAACAATTGCCTCGGCATACCATGGGAGTCGTGCGGTCGTCGTCCCGTCGCGGGGCGGCGCACGCTGCCTTTCAGCTAAGGAGAAAATGATGTCGGAAAAAAACGGAGATAAAGCCAGGTACCAACGAGAAAGAAAGAAAAAGAACCTGCAGCGGAAACACGCTCGCGACTTGCGCACCTCGGCAGAATCCGCCGCGAAGCAGGAAGCCCCCCAGGCGGCCCCGCCCCAGTCAGGCCCAGCCGAAGTGTGATGACAGACGCGCCGTGACTCGAGGCGACTCTAGACGGGGGCCCAGGGTGAGGCTCGAGATCCGCGGACGTATCGTATTCGTCCTAAAGGAGGACCTAATGGTCAGTGCTCGTCGTTTCGCAATATCAGTGATCTGGGGCCTGCTCCTGGCGCCTTTGGTCCAGGCGCAGGATCTTTCGATCTATCGGGGATTTCAATTTGGAATGAGCATGCCCGCCGTTGCAAAGAAGGCGGATGTGAAGGCGTCAGACGCAAAGGTCATCCACCAGCGTCCCGCACTCATCCAAGAACTGGAGTGGCGCCCGCAGCGGGTTTTCGATTCGGCGAAGGAAACGGACCCGGTCAAGCAGGTGCTTTTCAGTTTCTACAACGGTGAGCTCTTCAGAGTATTGGTCACCTATGATCGTGACAGAACCAAAGGATTGACCGATCAGGACATGATCGAAGCCATTTCAACAACGTACGGAACGGCGAGCAGTCCCACTGCTCAGATCATCCTGTTCTCTTCGTCGCGTGTTTACAACAACGTCGAAAAAGTGCTGGCCCGTTGGGAAGACGAGCAGTACTCGTTTAACCTCTACCGGGTCTCCTACAACTCCGAGTTGGGGATGGCCGCTTATTCCAAGAGGCTTGATGCCCTCGCCGAGCAGGCAATCAACCAGGCCATCCGGCTGGATGAGCAGGAGGCGCCCCAACGGGAGATACAACGGCTGAAGAAGCAAGAGGACGAAGACCGCCTTGCCCGAGATAAGGCGAGACCCGGTAACAAAGAACATTTTCGTCCGTGAAGCTTAATCAGGCAAAGGACATGGAATTCGACAAAGGATTGGAATTAGCGGTGATTCTTGGCTGGAAAGACCTGATGACAGGCGACCAACTGATGTCAGCGAGAGTTGAATACGACTCCCGACAGGGAACGCCCGTGGATTCTCTGAGCGTTTGGACGGTCAGGTCCTGGGGTTACCAGGATAGGGTCTGCGACTACTGGACATCCGCGTCTGAGACCCATCCGGTGGGACTGCGGTTCAGCAATAGCCACCATTCCGATGCCCTGGCGAAGGCCCTTAACTTCATTATGAAGAACCAGGACGAATTCACGCGTCCTGGCGATTCGGGGCGTGCCCACCTGGTTCGCATTCAGCCACCCGCGGCCGACCTCATCACGGAGGCTGCCACCTGGATGGAGGAGATCCCAGGAGCCTAGACCCGACACGACGTCGATCGGCAACTTCGTTCGGCTAGCGTGTGCTCTGCCCGAATGTCCTGGAGGCGTGGAAATCCCAGGTACCTTCGATTTTCATGATCGCCTTGCCCAACTCGTACTGACACAAGTTAGCGTCGTGGTCGCACTTCCCGAGGGTATAGTGCGCCTTGAGCACCGGCAAAGCGCGACGGTCCCCCAACACCCCGAGTGCCCACACCGCGTTGTTGCGCTCTCTGAGCGAGCACTGACCGCAAGCGACCTGCGCGGCCAAACCGTCGATTCGGTCACCGCCGAAACGTTTAACGGCACGGTTGCCTGTCGCACGCGCCTCGAACCGGATTATCCCCAACAGAACGAACAGGGAGACAGCAATCGCGAGCACGCCTGCAAGAGTCCCTAAAACGACACGCTTCCACCATGAGGCGCTCATCATTTTGATCATAGAACTCGCGCAATTCGGCGGTCAAGCAACGCTATGGGCGAGGCTCCTGTCAGTCGAGCGCCTGATTGTCCGTCTTCGCGACCGAGCGGGCGCGAGGGACTCGCGAGATCGCTGATCCCCGCACTCTTGCAGAAGTCCACGGCTCCCTCTTCGAGCGAAGGACGCCGCGGGCTCGGTGTGTGGTCCGCTTACTCCCGCTCGTTTTGCTCGCTCCCGTGCGCGGCTCCATGCGATTGAGCCAACCGGCCACGCCCGGTTTGGCGCCTGATTGTCCGTCTTCGCGACCGAGCACGCGCGAGGGATCACGAGATGCTCCACTCCCGACTCTGGACTTCCCTTCCCGGGTCAGCCGAGGGTCGGCAAGTCGCCTTAGTTCGGCCCTTCGGTGAAGCGTTACTCCACCGATTTGCCTTCTCCGACGCCACTTTTGGCGAAATAACCTCTTCGGGCTCGAACTCGCCGGCCGCGCTCGGTGGCGTCCGTCAATTCCACCTCTATGTTGCGCCACGTGCCGTCTTGTCTGCGATTGCTGGAGATATAAGCCAGGCGGTACTGATGCCGCGCGTCGCGGGCAATGGATTGAAAAGCGGTCTTCAGTTCCCCTTCCTGTTCAGCAAAGAACGCCCGGCCTCCACTCTGGGCGGCGATCTCGCGCAGCTGACTGACAACTTCCTCCCGGCGCCGCTTGAAATCGTCTTCAAATTCGATTCCTCGTTTCTCCTCCTGCAGGAAAGCTACGAAGTGCACCTGGACCTCACTCCTCCTGATTCTCTCCCGCAGTTCCGGGAACTGGTAGATGCTGTCCTTGTCCACCCCGTCGGTGAAGACGAGGAGTATCTTCTTGGATTCGGTTCCCTTTTCGGCGTTCTCGACCCCGAGGTAGATGGCGTCATACAGAGCTGTTCCTCCGCGCGCCTCCAAGTCCTCAAGAGCGCCGGTGATCTCATCGAATTTTCTGGTGAAGCCCTTTCTGAGTCGCACATCCTGGTTGAAAACGATCAAGAATGACTCGGTGCGGGGGTCCTGTTCCTCGACAAAATCGCGCGCCGCTCGTTTGACCTTGGCGAGTGTGTAGAGCATGCTGCCGCTCACATCGATGACCAGTCCAACTGTTGCTGCTCCTTCATCCGCCCCGAAGTACGTGATCTCTTGGGGAACGGCGTCCTCAAAAACTCGGAAATCGTTCCGTGACAGACCGCGTACGAGTTGGCCCTTCCTGTCGTATACCGCTGCGTACAGGACCACCTGGTCGACATCAGCTCGAAAACGAGGTTGGTTTCCGCCCGGGTTTGGGGCGGTTGACTGAGAGAGGATTTCCGGGACCACAGCGCACAGAGTAGCGAGCAACAGAAACAAAGACTTGCGCAGGGACATCGGCCTTTCTCGGGACAGTGGTGAACTACCGCGCCGGGACAAAACAGCCGTCTCGGGCTTCGGACACAGAGTCCGGGGAGTCCTTCGGGCGGATCTAGTCTGACCTTAATTTTACGCCACCGGAGTGCAGGCGGGGAACTTTTGCCCGCCCGCACAGTATGGTGTAGAGCTCGATCGCCTTAAAGCGATTCCTCCTCACTCACCCTGCGTGGTAAGGAACGATTCGCGTCGCGGCTGTCCCAGTTATTCGAGAATGTTCCTCATGTAGTCGATGCATTTCTTCACTTCCTTGGCTGCATCGGAACCTTCCGGGACCCTGTACTCCATCTCAACATCGACGCTTATCGGCCACTTTTCTTTCTTGAGCAGCAGGAGAACGTCCGCAATCGGCGTGTCGCCCTCGCCAAAAGGCTTGTTGGCATCGGGAGTTGCGTGCTTGGGGCCTGTCTTGTCCTTGATGTGAATGCTGCGCATCCGGTCGTGATACTTCACGATCACTTCGTTGGGATGCAATCCGGTAGCTCCGTAATAATGTCCGGCATCCAGGTTGATCATGTTGGCCGGTGAATAACCGATAGCCCTGTCGAAGGAGAACCCAGGATCGGCCACCTGGCCGTGCGTATGGAACATCGCCAGGCTCTGGTGCTTTTCAGCGAATTTCCCCAGGCGCCGGCAGGCCTGATCGGTCAACTCGTCGGTAATGCCAATCGAGCCAAGCACCTTAGTGGCTTTATATGCATAGTCAATTTCTTCATCCGACCAGCCGGACGGGGCAAACTTGGCTATGTACACATTGATTCCTGCATCGTTGAACTTCTTGCGCATCTCGGCGTACCGCTCCATCGGAAGCGACAAGCGCCATTGACGCTGTGCTTCCCTGGCTGATTCAGCCGCCTTGGCAAGCTCTGCCCTCTCCTTGTCAGTCAACTGCGCGCCACGCCGACCCCGGGGTCCCCCTTGGGGTATGCCCAGGTCTTCCTCAGCAACGTTGCGGAGCTCGATGGAATTGACTCCCGCGTACACGAGATACTGAACAACATCATCCACCTTGTGAGGCATCGACCCGTAGCTGTATGTCGTGACCCCCAGCTGAACGCCTGCCACCTTTGAATTCGGCTTGCCCGAGGCGGCGGAGGCCTTGGAAAGCTTGAACGGTATGCCGCCGAGAACAGTGGCCGCGCCTGCGGCACCTAAAAAGACACGCCTGGAAACAGTATTGTCTTTCATATTGACTCCATGAATTGAGAACAGCTGGATCCTTGACCGCCATTGCGTACGACCGTGCACACCCCAGCCGATGGCAAGTCATCTACAATTTCAATTCCCACCCTTTCCGGAACACGGGCTTCACATATCGATTCGCCTGAGGGCTGTTCGTAAACTGTAATTTTGCGCTGTCCCATTCGAGTTTTCCGGGCACGCGCCAGGCAATGCAGACAAGCGCCAGCCACTCGGCAAATGGCGCGGTGACGCTGAAGTCCGAGCAGGATGGCTCGCCGCCCTTGCAGGCGCGAATCCAGTCGAGCATGTGCCCCGGGGAGCGCGTGAGAAGCTGCGGAGGAAGCTCGTAGTCATTCCATCTGTCCGCCGGTAACAACCAGACGCCCTCGCCCCGGTTGCTGGTGGCCAAAATGCCCTTGGAGCCGATGAAAACCGACCCGTTGCCGGTCAGCACCCCGGGCTGAGGAACGTCGTTTCGACCGCCGGGCTGGGTATAGACCTTGACGTCGGGGCCCCCCGGGCTGACGATCCTGCGTTCACGGGCAGGCCCGGCGCCGGCATCCTGGCCCTGACCCCTTCCACGGCGGCCCGCCTCGCGTCCGGCTCCGCCTTCACCCAGTGCGGGAGCCCGGTTGCTCGTCTGTCGTCCCTTGTCGGCGAGGTTGTTCGAAGGTGGCAAGATCGTCTCCTTCTCCATTCCGGGCACCAGGTACGCCTCGGGATCGCCCGGCCGGGCTGACTCGTGATAGTAGACAGACACCGGGGGCATTTGGCCGCGCGCCGGGAAGTCCAGCCGCACGACCCCGCGGTGCGGAATCGAGATGTCGCTCTTGCCTTCAACGCGGATGCATTCGATGCTGACGGGCACGCCCAACTGCAGCGCCGTGTGGACCGGGCCGGCCGTGTGGGTGGCCCAGTTGCCGATCTGACCGGTGCCGAAATCCAGAAAACCGCGCCAGTTGTAGGGAACGTAGGCGTCACTGAATGGACGCATCGCCGCTCCACCGAGCCAGAGCTCCCAATCGAGGGTGCCCGGTACGGGGGCCTCCGGAGGCGGCGCATCGAGGCCTGTCGGGAACATGCCCGGAGACGTGCAGACATGCGCTTCCCGGACCTCACCGATTTCCCCGGACCAGACTATCTCAGCCGCGACGCGGTGGCACTCGTGCGAGAACCCCTGATTGCCCATCTGAGTCGCGACTTTGTACTTCACAGCTGCCTGCTGGAGCAGCCTTGCTTCCCAGGGCGTTCTGGTCAGCGGCTTCTCGAGGTAGACGTGCTTACCCCGCTCCATACACGCCAGGGCCGCCGTGGCGTGCATGAAATCGGGAATGGCGATCGTGCACGCGTCGATGTTCCTGCCTTCCGTGTCCAACATCACGCGGAAGTCTTTGTACTTGGGGACGTTGTACTTCCCGAGGCTGTTTGCCGCCCGTACTTGATCGACGTCGCAGAGCGCGCCGATGTTTTCAGTCCGCGCGGCCTGGTCCAGAATCAACGCGCCTTGGCCGCCACAGCCGATAGCGGCGACGTTCAGCTTGTTGTAATAGGGTTTGTAACCGAGAGCCTTCAGCGAAGGGACGCTGCCGAAGCCTCCGACCGGAATCACCCCCGCCAGGAGCGTCCCGTAGAAGAAGTGTCTTCTTGAAAATGAACTGCCGCCCATCATTCCTCCCTTAGAAGTGGCTCGCTGCCTTGTCCTGTCCGATTGTTTGATCGGCGCTATACTACACCGGAAGATCGCAGAAGGAACAGCGGCTGCATTGTCGGCGGCGCTGACAGACGGCGATGGACAACCGCGTGAATGCGACAAGAAAGGGGACAAGAAAGAAGACAGTCTCCTCAATCATCTTTGCCGCGGTCTAACCAAGGGAAACCTGTCGAGCCACTTGCGAAAGCTGGAACAGCCCGGACACGTAGAGATTCATAAGACATACCGAGACAAAATCCCCCTCACTGTCCTGCGCCTGACCCCCCAGGGTCGGGCGGCACTGGAGGGGTACAAGAAGGGAATGAGGCGAGTTTTGGCGGCATTGGAAGTGCAAGCGCAAGACAAGGGCTGACTGGTCCGGGCAATTCCTCGATTCGGTACGGGGTTGTGGTGTGAATGAAGTGGCCGTCTCTTGGCGCTCGTTCTCTTACCCGGCTTGTCGCAGCTTGCCCGAAAACCTACGGAGTGTTCTTCACGACGTCCCAGGTGACGGTTTGACAGTCAGTCAGCGCACCGGTTTCGTCCTGAGAGCAGACTCGCCACTCAACCGCCCCGAACTTCAGGGAGACAGACTCCGTCGGATTCTCGGATGATCCACTCAACTGTTGGCTGGTGACTACCACGTCACGCAGGACGATGGTGCTGTACGCTTGCTGAGAATCACCGGCCGAAATCAGCAGCGTGACCGTAGCTTTCGCGAAAATCCGTCCGGTCGTCAGCGCCTGCAGCAGGACGGGAGACGCGCTGTCCATGGTCTTCATGAAGGTGATTTCGCTGAATTCCGGACGCGAAGCCCGTGAACCACCCGGAGTCGCGCCAACTGCGTTGCTTGCCCCCCAGGAAAAACTCAGGACGTCGATGGCGCCGTTGTAACCCTCGAGCTGCGATGAACCGGGCACATCATCGATCTGGAGCACAACATTGACAGCACCGGCAGCCGACCCGGCAATCGCTGAACCAAGAACCAACGCAACGACGAACAGTGACCGCATTCGCATAGTATCTCCTCCTCGTATTCCACTACTGTAAAGACCCTAAGCTTTATTGACTCCTTCGTCAAATTTTGACTCGCGCGGGCAGTTGTGGTAAGCAAGCACGCGGCTGCGCTGATCGAACACAAAGGGAAGAAGAAAGCGGAACGCGGTTCGGGGCTGCGGTTCTTGTCTACTTTCTCGCAAAAATGCAGCCAGGAGATTGGAAATGAAAACTAATTTCTCGCGTCGCGAGCTTCTCGCGGCCGGCCTGGTGCTTCCAGCGGCCGGACTTCGCAGCACCAACAATCCGCCTCTGGCACCGCAGGGTGGCCAGGCGACGCCCGAATCCGTCAAGCTCACCTACCGGGAGTTGGGTAAGACCGGTCTGAAGGTCACGTCGCTCGCGTTTGGCTGCATGACGACGCCAGAGCCGGCCGTGATCACGCGCGCGGCGGACATCGGCATCAACCACTTCCACACCGCCCGCGCCTATCAGAACGGCAACAACGAGCGGATGGTCGGCGCCGCTCTCAAGGACGTGCGCAAGAAGGGTATCATCTCGAGCAAGAGCGGGGGCCAGACCAGGGCGCAGCTCCTGGCCGATCTCGATACGAGCCTGCGGGAACTGGGGACCGACTACCTCGACATCTGGTATCTGCACATGAAGAACGAGCCGGAGCAGGTGAACGAAGACCTGCTCGAGGCGCAGCGGGTGGCCAAGAAGAGCGGGAAGATCCGCTTTGCCGGCGTCAGCACCCATTTCAACATGGACAAGATACTCGCTCACCTGGCGAAACTGGGCCAGACCGACGTCGTGCTGACCACCTACAACTTCGCGATGCGGTCGGTTGACGCCGGCATGAACACGAATCCCGACGCGCCGAAGACCGACATGACGGCGGCGATCCAGTCGGCGCGCAAGGCCGGCCTGGGGATCGTGGCGATGAAGACGATGGCTGGCGGCGTCAGCCGCGTCGGTCGGGGGGACCGGCTCTACGGGGCCAACCCGAAGGAGCTGAGTAGTCGGCTCAGCAAACCCGGTGTTCCAGTGGCGGCGATCAAGTGGGCGCTCAAGAACGAAGCGGTCGACACCGCCATCGTCTGCATGACCGACTTCGATCAGTTGGACGAGAACATCCGGGCGATGTCGGAGCCGTACACGCAGAAGGACGAGCAGTTGCTGTCGAACCAGCTCGCCAGCATCAGCTCCTCCTACTGCCGGATGTGCGGATCCTGCGGGGGTACGTGCGAGAGAGGCGTTCCGGTTCCCGACGTGCTCCGGTTCCTGACCTATGCGGAGGGTTACGGCCAGTTCGCGCTCGCCCGCGAGCGGTTCCTGGAGATGCCGCAGCCGGCCAGGGACGCTCGATGCCGTGACTGTGCCTCCTGTTCGTTCACGTGCGCCCACGGCGTGGCGGTCCGAGCCAACCTGCTGCGCGCGCAGGAGACACTCGCGTAGCCGGCGGCCTGACGTCACGTCGTCGGCCGGTCGTGGCACGTGTCGATCAGCTCACGCTTGACGAGCTCCTTGCTGCCGATCACGGTGAAGAACTCCCCCAGGTACTCCGCGGCCTTCCGCCGCTCGGCGTCGTCGAGCCCGGGAATCGAACCGACGAGGGCCTGCATCTCGGCTTGCTTCGCCCGGAAGGCGGCCAGCGTCGGTTCGAGTTCCTCCGCGCTCCGGCAAGGTCCGAGGTAGGACCGCGCCCGGACCGACGCGATTGCCTTTCTCAGCCGCGCGTCGGGGACCGCGTACCGGGGGTCGACCAGTCCCGTCACGTCGAAATCCCACGTGATCGGAAAGCGCACGCCCGCGGCCGTCTGCACGAGGCGGACGTTGTGCATTCCGGAGATCGAGTAGTCGGGATTGCCGATCATGTACTGGAAGACCGTCATCAGCGTGAGCGACTCCTGGTCGAAATCCTTGAACAGCAGCCCGGGCATCTCCACCGCGCGCCCTTCCATCCGCCGCGCCACGTCGTCATCGTCCTCGATGAACACGGCGTTGTGCGAGGACAGCGTCCGGCCGCTCTTCGAGTCGACGTACGTGGCTTGCGCGAGCCGCACGCGGAATGACCGCGGCGTCATCACGTTGTAGAGGCGATAGGCCAGGTACTCGAGCAGCACGAACTGGTCGAACGCCTCGCTCTCGTTGCAGTGCACCACGAGCTTCAGCTTGCTCTGGCCGTCGAACACCGTGCGTTTGACGTCCTGCTTGACGAACTCGATGGTGAGCGGCGCGGACGCACACACATCCGATCGCCGCCTGAGGCGTCCGCGCGTGCGCAGGTTCACCTCGAGCGGGACGGCGGCCACTCCTTCCTGGCCCGTCACGGTGAGCACGGCGGGGAAGGCCTTGGTGCTGGCGAGGTTCCGATCCCGGTTCACCGCCTTGAAGTCGGCCGCGAGGGTGAAGGCGAGCGGCTCCACCTCCTGGAACAGCCGGCGCGCCTCCGTGTCCTTGCGGCGTTCAGCCAGCTTCGCGGCATCGGGCCACGGCTCGGCCAGCCTGTCCGCCGGCGTCTTCTTCGGTTCTTCAGTCTGGCCGGGTTTCGCCTGCGAACCACGCGCCACGCCAACCGAGCCGAGAGCGGGCCCGGTGGGAATCGCGAGGGAGGGCAGCAGCATCAGGAGCGCGCCGGCCACCGCTGCCACGTTCGGAGTGGG
>CAYQYP010000135.1:0-2319 GCA_964421755.1 uncultured Acidobacteriota bacterium | reverse complement strand
GTCAGAGCCACGCACGCAGCGAGGGTGTTGCATAGGTCGGAGAAGTGCGTTCGGCCGGCAGCGTATTGACAGTTTTCAACGCCGAAGGTGTTGCGTAGCAAAGCCCGGGGTTGCTAGCGTTGTGTGCGGGAAACCCCGGGTTGACGGCGGGAAGGATCCAACCCTGAAAGGGTTGCGTAGTGCGGTACGCAACCCTTTCAGAGTTGGATGCGTACAACCCCTACCCAGGGTTTCCCGCACACAACGCGGGCAACCCTGGGCTTTGCTACGTTGACCCCGTTGGGGTCATTTCGGCACTCGCTCGCTTCGTTCGCTTTCGTGCGCGGCTCCATTCGATCTCGCATCGGCTTGGCCAAGCTCGAGGCCAGCATGGAGCCGCCCGCCTCCGGGCACGTTGTCGACAGCCACTGCCCCGCCCGCTCACTGACCGCTCAGGTATCGGCGCACCTCGAGAAGCACGTCGTTTCGGTCTTTCCATGGCTTGTAGACCAGGCGTGCCTTCAGTGTGTACTCCTCTCCAACCTTGTAAGAGGGGACAATCAGCTGGAAGTCCCAAGCCGGGTTGTGTCCGTCCCCCGCCTTCGTCGCCCCGCCCCCGGATGGTGAATGAGAAAAGCGGATCCGGTTGTCGGGCCGAAAGATGTAGATCAGGACCATGTTGCGGAAACGGCCGTAGAAAAACGGCGCCGAGTATTGCACCGGCGAGATGTTGTTAAACAAGGTGGGGTTCTTTGTGTCGATCTTGATGTCCGCCCGATCAGTTTCATGCCGAACCGTGCTGTCACGGTTGTGCTCCTGGGTAAGGAATTGCTTCCAGACAGGCTTGTCGAGCGTCGACCCGGCCTCAAGGAAGTAGATGCTTTTGTCTTCTGGATCGTTGATGTACGAGGCCCAGAACACCCCGAGGAAATTGCCTGTGAGGCCGGGCTTGCGCGGTATGCAGGCAAAGTGCATGTCGACGTAGTAGGGATCGTGCAGCTCGAATCGGGTGGTGCTCTCGACGCCGTAGAAAGGGGTAGTCGCCTGGCGAAGCTCCGCCGTCGTCGAGTTGATCAGCCGGAATTCCATGGGAGCAGACCTGGGCTCGAAGAAGATGGCCCTGTCATCGCTGGCCGGGCGACCGTCGAAGTAGTGTTCAAGATTCAGGCCGGCGAAAAACGGGACAAAGGGCGTCTCAGGGCAATCAGGCGAAAGCAGTCTGAATACGCCGTTGTACCAGGCACGGTGTTCGCCGAGAGCCCGATTGTTGCCCACTGTGCAATGCAGCCTGGACGCGTTCATGACCGCGTAGTCCACACCTTCGCGGCCGTCTCCGCCGCTCTGGGCAGCCAGGCACACAAGTGCGAGCAATACCAACCGGAAACGCGATCCGAGCACCGTGGAGGGTTTCATCACCTGATTATACAAACGGCGGCAAATCAACGAACGGTCTTCAGCACGGCTTTGGCGCGTCCAAACCAGGGACGGTCACGACGTTTCTGGAATCGCGGCATCGCGGACCGCCGTTCGAGGACTCCCGCAGCCACCTGCCGCGCCTCTTCCCGTTCGCCCTGCTCCGCGAGAAACTCGGCGTAGTACACCTGGGTCTCCGAGAGCGTGGATCGCTGGCTGGCCCGCTCGAACAGCTCGCGCGCCTTGTCGGGTTGGTCGGTCTTGGCGTAGACGTGCGCCAGCAGACCGATGGCACGGTGGAAATCGTAGTTGGGGTCTTTGTTGAAAACTCGCTCGAGATCCGCCGCGGCAGCCTGGAAATCGCCCAACTGCATTTCCGCGATTCCACGGCGATAGAACGGGTCCAGGAAGTCAGTCCGGGTGGAAATGGCCTTGTCATAGCAAGCGCGTGCCTCGACCCACTTGCCGGTGTCGATGTACAGATCGCCCAGTTCCTCGTAGTTCCCCGGCGAAGGGTTCTGCCGGACGAGCGCCTGTAACGCGCGAATACGGCTTCGCCGCTGAAACAGGGTCCTGGTGTCCACCAGGTCGGGCAGCGCCTCGACGGCAAGGTACACGACCGCGCCCAGCGCCCCTCCTATGAGGATGACCAAGAGCCACCACGTCTCCGGCCTGCGTCGGATGAAATGAACGATAGCGAGGATCTGCAACAGAAATCCGTACCGGAACAGGTCGAGAATTTCCATGCGGTTAACGCAGAGTAGCTCGGTCGCCCAGACGCGTCAAGCGGTAGGTGCGAAAACGAGCAAGGGACCCAAGAGGCGCAAAGAAAACGCAAGGGAAGAGGTTTGACCCGACGGATCCGCCCAGTCCAACGGATCGGGCCGATGGTTCCTATCTCATTCATGGAGAAAACAAGTGTGATAT
>CAYQYP010000134.1:0-3725 GCA_964421755.1 uncultured Acidobacteriota bacterium | reverse complement strand
GGTTCGAACGTTGGTCCGACTTCCAAGTCGGACATTCGGTATGCGGCCAGCTGGCTCGATACTGCTGGCGGTGTGTAGTGTCCGACTTGGAAGTCGGACCAACGCAATCGGGCTTGCCGACCTGTTCGGCCGGCTGAAGCCCGGACTACGAACCTACCCGCCCCGTTGGACGTTCTGAGCTGTTTCAGCCAAAACGGTCTCGGGGCACGGCGTCCGTGTCGCGCAGCGTTCGAAGCGGGTCGCGGTGCGAACGCGTCGCTTAGCTGCGGCCCGGCAGGAATCGAGCGCGGTCTGTGCGGATGGCGACCAGGAGGTCATTCAGTGCCTCCCGGGTGGTCGCGGCCTCCGGCAGGCGGGACCGGGCGGATTCAGCCTCCAGGAGGGCGCAGAGCCTCGTGTATTCGGACCGGTGGAAGGAGACGTCGGGGGCGGCGGCTGCTGAGCGCTCGCCCGACTGCGTCTTCTCGGCGATCAGGTCGGCGACGTACGGGAGGCGGAAATCGTCGTTGAGAATCACCAGATTCGCCTCGATTCGGCCGGTGCGCATCAAGTGAATGCCGGTCAGGAGCACGCGATACACATACAGCAGTGTCTTGGCGCGCCTTGGCTCCTCCTTTTCGAAAAGACGCCACTGGGTATCGGCGAAACCCAAGTAGTGATGGCTGTGGTAGCGGGTGACACAACCGGCAGCGAGCTCCTTCAGCCGCTCGTGCGCCGGTGACGAAAGCAGCACCAGTGGCGAATAGAGCTGCTCGAGAACGTACCCGTTCTTCTTCAGCATCAGCTTGATGAATTTCCTGACGTCGTGGGTGACGAGATCGATTTCGAGCCCCTTTTCTTCTCCGGACAGCTCCATCGTTTCGTGGTTAACATCCAGGCCGACCACTTCGGCCAACGGCAGGACGTGGACGCCGCGCAGGTCGAAATCCGAATCCGGCGAGGGGAACCCATAGAGATGCGCTCCGCTCACGGTCACGAACAGAAGCGGATAGGGTTGCCGGCGTATCACTCGGTCAAGGTGTGCTTTCTGCGTCTCGGTAATCATGACCGATTCTCCTCCTCGGCCATGGCGCGGCGGGCCTCGATGAGAAAGTGGTTGGCCGTCTCGTAGTCCGGCCGCTCGGGGAGGCGGGTGTGATTGAAGGCCTCCTCGAACGCGGCGTGGAGATCGAGCCGCCAGCGTTCCAGCTCGTCCCACGACAGCTCTCCCCGGCCGATGGAGAGGAGCCGCTCTCGATGCGTCCCGACGTCGATCAGCACGTGGCCGTCCCGCAGAAGTGTGATCCCTGCAAGGAGGAGCCGGACAAGGTGCATGGCGTGTTTCCACCGTGGTTGCCCCTTGGCCCTGATGTCTGCTTCGAGCTTCTTGAACTGCGAAATCACATACCCGTTGAACGTTTGGTATGCGAGCTTCGAGAGAAAGCAGGATCGTATGGCAAGGAGTTGCTCGCCTATCGGGGTCAACCGCTCGACAAGCGGCGTGTACAGGCACTCCAGGACGTTCGGGTTGGCTTTCAGCGCGAGGATGAGGAACTTGCGAAGCTCCCAGTAGCACTCCTGCGACTGCTCGTCCTCGAGCTGCTCGGGCAGGCCGAAAAGGGACCAGTGAAGCGAGGCAGGCGGAAGGTAGACGCCCCGGCGATCCGTGTCCGAGTCCGCATGGGCGAGCCCAAAGGCGCGTGACCCGACGACGCAGGAGTAAATGATGTAGGACCGCCAGTCGGGCAGGTCCTCCTGCCAGGCAGCGCGGGTGTCCCCCGCCTGGGTGCGTTGGAAGTCTTTGCGAACCGCGAATTCGTGGCGATGGAGAGACAGCTCCCGGCCGTCGACGAGGCGGATCCGGTAGGAGTGGGTCTCGTCGGACGGGGCCTTGGTCACGACCCCGACGGCGCCCTTCGACAGGAGGACCACCCCGGACCTCCCCGAGATATCAACCAGTGTCACGATCTGCGTTCCAAGCGGGACGATCATATTCGCGCCACCCTGGATCGTCTCATGGAGGGGTGGAGTTCTCAAGCGCTCTACGTCGCTCAGTTGTCATTTCTCACGCCGTGCGGGCAACCGCCGTCAGAGCCGCGGACGCAGCGAGGGTGTTGAAAATGTTGACTGTTCCATTAATAGGCGGATAGACCGGCGAGTTCCCAGCGGAGGGCGAGATCGAATGGAGCCGCGCACGAAAGCGAGAGAAGCGAGCGAGAGTAAGCGGACCACCTGACTCGCTCCACTGCTTCGTGTCTAAATGTATCGACTTAGCCAATGATGGGTGGTCCGCTGTTGATCGCTCCGCCGAACGCATCTGCCCCGTAAAGCGACGAGCCGGGACCGTACAGGATTTCAACCCGCTCGACCATATCCAGCGGCACCGGGAAGTCCGAATTGTGATGGGCCGTTTGAAACGGTCCGGGGAAGACGCGATAATTGGGGCGGCCCCCCCATGAAGGACAGCACAAAAATGCGCAAATTGCTGATCATCATTCTGTGCATCGTCCTTCTCCCCACAGGCCCGGTGCTCGCTGTTCAACAGCCGCCCGCCTCCTCGTCGGAGCAGCAGATCGAGGCGGCTCAGAAGCAGATGGAAGGCGGACAATTCGCCGCCGCACTGGAGCTGTTGAGGCCGTTCCTCACCGGCGACCTGAAGACCCCGCCGGAGGTCTTCGTGTTGATGGCTACCTGCCATCTGAACCTGAACCAGACCGAGCAATCCCTCGAGCTCTGCGAGCGCGGTGTAGCCGCTTATCCCGCCGAAACTGTGAACGCCGAGTTCTACCTCACCGTCTTGAAAAGGTATGTACCCGCCCAGCGGATGAAGGAGCAACTGGAGCGGGCCATCACGCGGGTGCCTGAATCGGTCGTGCTGACACGCGGGCTCGCTGTTTTAGAGCTCCAGCGTGATCATCGCAGCGAGCGGGCCCTTCAGCTGGCGGAGAAATTGCTCGAACTCGCCCCAAATGATCCCATGTCTCACTACGTTCACGGCGAGTGGGCTTTCTTGAATCACCGGGAGGCAAAGGCGATCGAGGAATGGGAGAAAACCCTTGCTCTCGCCGGTAACCCTGACCCCCTAATGCTTACGGACGTATACACTCTCATCGGCGACGCGGAAAGGCGTTTGGAACACCCCGAGCGGGCCGAGGCAGCGTTCCGGAAGGCATTAGACGCTAACGTTAGCCTTCAGCAACCGAAACCGGCCTCGGCCTTCTTTTATGCTGATTTCCTGGCGGAGCAGGGACGAGCCGAGGAGAGTCAGAAGGTCATCGACCAGGTTCTTGCCTGGGCACCCAACTACGGCCCCGCCCTGCTCTCTCGCGCCAGCTTCTTCTCGCGGCAGAAAAAATGGAAGGAGGCGGTAGAGGCCGCCAAGGGTTCCCTCGCCGGGACGGATATGTCACCCGAGCAAACACGAGCGGCGCATCTCGTCCTCGCCAAGAGCTACTTCCTGCTTGGCGAGAAAGACAAAGCAGCCGAACATCAGAAGTGGCTGCAGTCCCAGTAAAGCCGCGCATGACTGAGCGTTCAGCGATGTGATGTCGCGGCTCACCCCTTCGGATGACCTTCGCGCAGGCGACCAGCATGAGCATAGGGATTTGACGCGGCGGCCGGGACCCACACAGTCTTTTCGGTGCTGCATCTCAGGGGCGCCTTGTCGAACCGCACTTCAAGTTTCCGGTCTTGGCTGGCAGGGCGATTTGACGCAACACATTTCTTTATGGTAACCGTTATTAACA
>CAYQYP010000133.1:0-15176 GCA_964421755.1 uncultured Acidobacteriota bacterium | reverse complement strand
CCAAGCGCTTCACGGCGTTGCCGTTCAAAGACACTACAGTGGGGCGAGAGTTCTGGTCCGCTTACTCGCTCGCTTGGCTCGCTGCCGTGCGCGGCTCCTTGCGCTGACTGCTCACGTTTCGTTCACGCCCTATGGGCCACTCCTACTCAAGATCAGATCTCCGGCCACAAGTAACAAATACTGGGGTCTCCTCGCGCCACTCATCTTCATCGCGGATCGCCGGCTGTTTGGACGGCTGCCGCTACCGCGGCGAATCCTCGCGAATGTCCCGCTCGGCATGCTGTGCATATTCGTTGCTGGGGCGGTGGATTACGCAGTTCTGAAAATACTGCAGGTCGAGTGGCTCCCGGAATCTCTAGCGCGCTTCTTCCTCCAGACTTCCCTCGGATACGCCCTGGTGTATGCCGCCATTGCGGGCGCGAGCCTGGCAACAAGCTATGCCGGAGAAGCCCGACGGCGCGAGCAGGAAGCAGCCGAGCTCGCTATTCACTCCGCGCAACTCGAGACTCATCTCGCTGAAGCGAGGCTTCGCACGCTGCAGTCACAGCTCAACCCCCACTTTCTCTTCAACACGTTCAACACGATCAGTGCTTTCACTGAAACTGATCCGAAGACCGCGCGACGGATGATGGCTCGGCTCGGCGCCTTGCTTCGCTTCTCGCTTGACCATGCAGGACGGCAGGAGGTCACATTGGCCGAGGAGCTGCGATTCCTCGACGACTATCTCGCGATCGAGCGGCTTCGATTCGAGGACCGGCTGACGGTCGATGTCCGGATCGAGGACGGCGTGGGCGACGCGCTCGTACCGAGCTTCGTCCTGCAGCCGCTCGTCGAGAATGCCATCCGCCATGGGACGGGCGCTGTGCTCCGGGATGGCTACGTGCATGTCTGTGCCGGCCGGACAGGCGACGCGCTCACGATAAAAGTCGAAGACGATGGGGTCGGCTTGCCCGACGGTTGGCACCTGGAGGATCACGCCGGCGTTGGCCTGTCCAATATCATGCGTCGTCTCGACCAGTTGTATGGACCGGAGCACAGCTTCGAGGTGCGCGGTCGCGCCGAGGGTGGCGTCCGCGTTGAAATCACCCTGCCTCTCCGTCGAGAAGCGCAGGCGGCGACTGCGCGGCAAGCCGCTCCGTCTCGCTCCGAAACCGTTGAAGTCGCATGAACCGGCAGATTCGGGTGCTGATTATTGACGATGAGAAGCCCGCGCGCGCACGGCTGACGGCGCTCGTCGAGCGGAACCCGGACGTCCAGGTCGCCGCGAGTTGCGCCAGCGGTGAAACGGCGCTCGAGGCCGTGTCAGCCGCCGCACAGTCGGGCATGTCTGTCGACATCATCTTCCTCGATATTCAGATGCCCGAGATGGACGGCTTCGCCACGCTCGAGGCGCTTTACGCCTTGCCGGTCAGTCCGATGCCGGTGGTCGTGTTTGTGACGGCTTATGACGAATACGCCGTGCGCGCGTTTGACGCGCAGGCCATCGATTATCTGCTCAAGCCATACAGCGACGAGCGGTTCGAGGTTGCGCTGACTCGCGCGCTCCGGATCGTCCGCAGCGGCGCATCCGACTCTCTCCTCGAACAGATGCAAGCATTGCTGGGAGACCTGGCGAGGCCTCCCGCTCGACCCGGCGCCGATTCGCCGGGGAATGCCTACCTCGACCGGCTCGCACTCAAGGAGCGCGGTAGAGTCCGCCTGGTCAATGTGAGCGATATCCGATGGATCGACGCGGCGGGAGTATACGTCACCATCCATACCGCGCGAGACGTGTATCTCCACCGCGAAATCCTCGGCCGCTTGGAAGCCCAGCTCGATCCGCACCGGTTCGTCCGCATTCACCGTTCTCACATCGTCAACTTCGACTTCATTCAAGAGCTGGTCCAGGACGCCCACGGTGACTACGCCGTGGTCCTGAAGGATGCAGCGCCTCTGAAGGCGGCGCCTCTGAAGGCGGCTTCGCTGAAGGTCAGCCGGATGTACCGGTCGAGGCTCGAAGCGCGCCTCAATCAGCGGCTGTAGCCGCGTTGTTCGTGTCCGTTCGTGGATCGCTTTTTCCGGCGTCCACATCACCGTTGAGGCAGCTCGTTACAGCATACCGTTGCACGTCACAAAACCCTGGCCCGGGTACGAGGTCCTGACTAATCTGGGGGTCGAAAGACAGGAGAAAAACTTCGATATGTCATGCAACGGTACTTCCATTCTGCTGCGTCTCAGTGCTTGTCTAATCACCGTTCTCGTCGTGGCCTCCGCCACAGCGGTCTGTTTTGCCCAGGACCCTGTCGGCGACTGGCGAGGAACACTGGACGTCGGCATGGCTAAACTGCGCACTCAGCTCCATATCAAGAAGGAGAGCAGCGGCGCCTACACCGCTACCCTGGACAGCATAGATCAGGGGGCCAAGGGGATCTCCGTCCAGACAGTCACTGTTTCCGATCGGAGTTTTAAGTTCGAGCTACCCAACCTCGGGGTAGTCTACCAAGGCACATTCTCAGAGGACGGCTCCAAGATCGAAGGCAAGCTGTCCCAGGGTGGGCAATCCTTTCCATTGGTCCTGGAACGAGGCTCGTTCGATCTGCCCGCGACACAAAAGAGAAGGCCGATAACCGGCGATGAACGGGACACCGTGGTCGCTCACCTGGAGAGAACCCAGAAATCGTTTGAGCAGACGCTCTCTGGAGTCACGCCAGAGCAGTGGTCCTTCAAGCCGGCGCCCGATCGCTGGTCCCTCGCTGAGATCGCCGAGCACATCGCGAAAATGGAGGACATGCTGCGCGGCTTTGTGACCGGGCAGCTCGTGAACATTCCCACGCCTCCTGATTTCGCGGAACTGACGGCCGACCAGTACAAGGAAGCTGACGCCCAGGTGCTCGCTCAGGCCACCGACCGATCACAGAAGGGCCAGGCCGTCGAACCTGCACGTCCGGCGGGCATATACAAGACCGTGGATGAAGGACTGCAGGCCTTCGCCGAGAAGAGAACCAAGACGATCGAGTACGCCCGTACTACGCAGGACGACCTGCGAGCGCATTTCACTCCGGACCGAAAGCTGACGCGCATCGACGGTTACCAATATCTGCTTATGATGGCCGGACACGCTGAGCGCCACGTCGCTCAAATGAATGAGGTGAAAACCACGATCGGGTATCCGAGATAGCTCCAGCATGCTGGACTCCTTTTAACAAGACGCTTTCGTTTTGCACGTGTCGGTTCGTGAATCCATGCCGAGAATCAACTTGATTCTGTGGCAGGAGTGGGAGCAGACTCGGGCCAAAGGCGGATGGCAGCCTGGGTCGATTCAATCCCACAGGTCCAGACGAGCCGATCTCGCCTCGCTCTATGCGCCGACAAAATCGGAGAAATCTGAAAATTCTCGGTTGCGTTGTCCCCTCGCTCTTTGCCGTATTTGCTTTAGTCTGGGTTCTCCTGTCGTTTGAGTCAGGGGCGCCTGAATCGGAGGGAAACAGGGGCGAGCCTGGTTTTGTGAGGCAGTCCAGGAAGGTCGAGCCCCGACCGGGCAGATCTGGCTCGCCTTTTACTCTCTCTCCTCTGACTCTTGTCAGAATCGAATCAACCAAGATAGCGCTGGAAAGGTTTAAAACTCGTGTCCTGAGAGGGCGACCGGTGATAAGCCTCAGAATTTGGGGCGACGGTAGACCAGGCGTTTTCCGGGTGGAGCTGTTCGAACCGGGTGAGCTGGTCGTGCTACGGGGTCGGACGACCGAACAGGTGTTGTCCCAGAGCGAGTACCGCAAAATCGTGACGCTGGCGGAACGGGCCGCCGTTGTAACTGATTTTTGCGGTTTACCGTTTAGAGGAACCATGAACGGTACAAGCGTCGACATGGAGGTCCTCCTGCACGGCAGGCCTCTGCGAGTGGCTTGCCTGAACATTGCGGAGTGGCCTCAAGGGGAGAACACTCGGCAGCTAATCGCCGAAATCAACGGCCATCTGGATGCAGACATGCGGCTCTATTAGGGCTCGGGAAAATTGAAACCCCTGACGCCCGCCGGGAAATTTGGGGACTGTCCCCAGATTTACACCCAGATTTACAGCACCCAAATTTAACAATCGCCTATCGGTCGAGCTGCCCCCGTCGCGGACGCTCTACCCCCGTAGCGGCGCGGATGGCGGCCAACAGCGCCTCTGACGGGCCGCTCTTCGTCAGGTAGTTCACCGCGCCTGCGCTCCGCATTGCCTCCGCACGCTCGCCTTCTTCAAACATGGACAGGCCGATCACCTGTACGCCGGGGAATTCGGCGTGGATGACCTTGGTGGCCTGGATGCCGTCCATAACGGGCATGTTGATGTCCATCATCACCAGATCCGGCCCGAAGCGCCGCACCATCTCCACAGCCGTCTGCCCGTCCGAAGCCTCGGCCACAATCTCGATGTCCGGCTCCTCTCGTAGCAGATGCGAAAGCCCCTGCCGGACGACAACGTGGTCGTCCACCAGCAGCAAGCGAATCCGGTGCTCGGTGGCAGAGGCCCGGCTTGTGGGACCGGCTGGGAGCGGCCCTGCCCGAGTTATCCGCACCCCGGCCAGCGTAGAAGGCATTTGCTCCTCGACAGGTCGGGCGGTCCGGTGCGGGGCTCGCAGTGTGAAACGGCTGCCGCGGCCGGGGGCGCTGTCGATCTCCATTGTCCCGCCCATCAGGTTCAGCCGCTCTCCGATGCTGAACAGACCGAACCCGCCGGCCTTGTCTTTCCCCGGCATGGCCGTCTGGGGATCGAAGCCCACCCCCTCGTCGGCCACTGTGATCTCGACATGGTGGTTGGTCCTCCGAAGGTCCACTCGGGCTGTCTTGACCCCGGCGTGCTTAACGGCATTGAACAGCAGCTCTCGGACCGCCTGGAACAGCAGGACGGTCATGTCTTCCGATCCCGGGGCGGCGTCGGCCTCGGTGCGAAGATCGACGTTCAAACCGTGCTTCTGCTGCATCCAGACCGCCAACCATTCCAAGCCGGCGACAAGTCCCGCCTCATGCAGGATAGGCGGGCTCAGTTCACCGGTCAGGGAGCGCGAACATTCAATCGACTCGTCCAGTAGGTCCTGCACCTCGGCGCTCGCCTGTCTGGCTAAGTCGTCGCTGGAGCGGCTCAGCACGCTCAGCCGGAACTTGGCGCCCACCAGGAGCTGCTGGAGATTGTCGTGGAGCACCTGGGCGAGCCGTCTGCGCTCTCGCTGTTCGGCAAGAGTCAGCGCCGAGGCGAGCGACCGCAGTTGCTCGCCTCGTTGGCGCAGCGCGTACTCCGCCAACGTCCGTCGGCCCACCTCTTCCCGAAGTGAGTTAACCGTCTGCGATAGATCTTCAGTCCTCTCCCTGACGCGTTGCTCCAGTTCCTCCTTGGCTGTCCGCAGGGCTTGCTGGACTCGTTTTCGGTCGAGCGCCTCGACGATGGCCGGGGCGAGGGCTTCCAGGGTCTGCTGCTCCTCCTCACGGTAGCCGCCTTCGCGGTTACCGACTGCGATCATTCCAGCCGTCTTGCCTTCGCGGCGCAACGGCACGCCCAGGAAACTCGCCAACGGCGGATGACCCGGCGGCAGCCCAATGCGGTCGGCATGGGTCGCGGGCTCATTGACGATCAGGCTCTTGCCGTCGCGGAGCACGCGCCCGTAGATTCCGTGGATCGGAAAGTCGCCCGGCGGCCTGCTGTGGCCGGCCTCATCCTGCATCTTGCAGGCCTCCCAGCCCGGGTTGCTGATCGCCAGGTCATGCAGGAAGCCGTCAGACCCGATCTCACCCAGGAAGCTGATCTTACTGGCTGTGGCCTCTTCAACAACCTCCAGGCAAGCCGTGCAGAATTCCTCCTCGGTCTGCCCGCCCAGGCCCAGTTCCAGGACGCGGTTGATGCCCGCCAGCACGGCGCCGTGCTGGCGCAAGGCCTGTTCGGCCTGCTTGATCGGCGTCAGGTCGACCGTCGCGGACGCCACGCCGATGATGTTGCCGGCCTCGTCGCGCACCGGTTCCCAGCACATATCCAGGTACATCGTCCCGATGGACCGGTCCAGCCACATCTGGTCGCGAAGCTCGATGCCCTCTTCCAGCACGCGCCGCTTGATGGCCGTGATGTGCTCGGCCTCGGCGGGTGTGAATATCTCGTGGTCGGTGTGCCCGATGATCTTATCGGGTGTCGCCGATCGCTGGTTGTACGCCCAGACGTACCGAAGGTCTCGGTCCTGCACCGCGACCGAGACCGGGGCATTTCGCAGCGCCAGGCGGAAGCGCGCCTCGCTGCGCCGCAGAGCCTCCTCGGCTGTCTTCCGCTCGCTGATGTCGCGTACGACAGACACCGAACCGACAATCGAGCCATCCGGCCCACGGACCGGCGCTGCGTTCACCTGGCGATGACGCAGTTCCCCAGTCGCCGGAGTGCGGACGATCTCCTCCTCGTTGACGGTCTCTCCCCGCAAAGCCCGTAGCGGTGGCGCTTCCTCGACCGGACGAGGAGTCCCGTCGCCTCGGTAGACCTCGAAGCCGGCGGCGATCTTGGCAACTTCTTTTTCGTCGCCGAGCCGCGCGCCGAACTCCTTCCAGACGGCCGGGTTGACAAGCTTGACTCTCTGGTCAGCATCGGCAAACCAGATCTCGTCCGTCATGCTGTTAATCAGCGCGGACAAACGGTCCCGTTCCCGTTGGATCTCGTTAGCCAGGCGCTGCTGCTGAGCTTCGGCCTGCTTGCGGGCGGTGATGTCGCGAACAGCGGTATGCCGGCGCGGACTGCCTGGCGCGACGGGCTGGCCGTGCGTCTCGACGATGAGCCGCGTCCCGTCCTTGCGCACCATTTCGTGCTCGATTACCGATTCGCGATTGGCCTGGATGCCCGCCAGTGCCCGGTCGCGGTCTTTGGGCGCGATCAGGTCGGCGATGGCCACGCCTTTCAACTCGGCCACGGTGCGGCCCGTCAATTGGGCGAACTGCTCGTTGCAATCCAGAATCCGCCCGGCTTGGCTCTCGACGATGCCCTCGAAGGTCGCTGCGCCAAACGCCGCCAGACGCTCCGCGCTGTGCCGCGCCTTGAGCTCGCTGACGCGGACAATGTGAGGCAGGACGCAAACGAAAACCCCCACGAACAAGGTGAAGCCCATTCGTCCCAGCGTTTCGGCCGTGAACATAATCGGCAGCGACCCGAGGACAAAAACTTCGACCGCGACGATGCCCGACACCACGAACAACAATCCCGGCCCGAGTCCAAGCAGCACCGTCACTCCAGCCGCCGTGACAATCCAGACATTGTATGGAACGACCGTTCCCAGCCATGGGATCAGCGCCCACCGCAGAGCCGTGGCCGCCCCGACGGAGGGCACCGCCAGCGCATACCGCCAGACCGGCGGAAGGGATGAGAACAGTCGCGGCGTCAGCGTGCGCAGCAGCCGGTCGTCCCATATGACCGGCTGGCGCAGGACACGCCATGCCAGGACGAGTAGCGCCAACACGGCGAGCACGGCCAAAACCGGCCACAAATACCGCTGCCACCGGGGCAGCGGCGCTATCTCCACACCCAGCCACTTGCGGTACAGCCGGTCGTAGGTACCGTCGGCTTTGACGATGCGCAGCCCCTGGTTGAGTTTCTCCACCAACTCGGCGTTGCCCTTGCGCACGGCAAAGGAGAAGACGCGCTTATAGTCGGGAATCGGAGGTCCGGCGACGAGACCTCGGATGCCGTACTGCTGCACCTCTAGCGTGCCGATGAGTTTCGAGCATAAGAACGCATCATGCTTGCCTGCTGCGATCAACCGCAAGCCGTCCGGGATCGATTCGACCGGGATGACTTTCCCGGAGAACTTCCGCTCGACCAGTTCGTGGTGGGCCGCATCGGAGCGCAGGACGACGATCTGCATGCCGGCGGCGGCGGCGAGATTCGGCAAGTCTGGCTGGCCGGCGCGCCGGAAAAACGCGTCGAATGTCTCCGTGTGCTGGAGGCAGAAGTCCACGAGCAGCTCGCGGCCCGGCGTCCGCGCCACCACGGGCAACACATCGAGGCGGCCGGCCACGAGGTCATTCCACACTTGGTCCCACGGTCCAGGTGTGATTTCGGCCCGCAGTCCCATCTTGTCGAAGACCGCTTTGAGCAGCTCAACACCAAATCCGGTCGGTTGGCCGTCCTTCTCCGTGAAGCAATAGGGCCGGAAATCCTGTTCGCTGCCGGCGCGGATTTCCGGCGGGTCAGCCGCGGCAGCGGAAATCGCGAAGACAAAGAGGAGGAGCAGTCCCTGGAGGACGCGGACAGGTGGTTTCATAATGCCTCCTCCTCGCCGTCCACGCCGTCACGCGACGGCTGGTTGGCCTGCTGGCCCATCTCGTTAACCGCCTTCCTTCGTAGTCGGCGCTAACGACGCGCCACACTTCGACCCGACTGACCGGTGCGAGAGGGTACATTCTAGCCGACGTCTGATCGCTTTTGCGATCGCTATTTGGCGGCCTTGCCCGCCGCGAACGGCGGGAGCGGGGACTGCTTCGCTGGGGCTCCTCAAACGCTAAGTACCGAGACACGCTGAGGCGGCCGGAGACGGTCTCAGCAGGCTGATCGCCGCTTGCAAAGGTGTAACAATGGAACCATGATCCGTAGACAAAGGAGTCTCATGCGAACCAAGTTTCTGTTGATCGTGCTGGCCGGGCTCTGTTGTTCGGCGGGGTTCCTTGTTCAAAGCGAGCCAAAAATCTACCCGTATCGCTGGGTCAGACTGAACGTGGCCCTCTCCGATGACAGAGACCTCGAGAAGGTCCGCCAGATCGCGCGGACCGCATCGGAACACGGGCTAAATGGCATCCTCCTCTCGGCAGGATTAGATCAGCTGGATCTGAAACCCGCTGCTTACAAAACACGCCTGGCCGAGGTCAAACGCATCTGCGAAGAGAGCAAGCTCGACATCATTCCCGCGATCTTCTCAACGGGCTATGGGGGGTCGCTTCTCGCGCACAACAGGAATCTGGCGGAAGGATTGCCGGTCAAGGACGCGCTCTTCCGCGTTCAAGGGCAGGAGGCCAAGCTCGTCGCGGATCCGCCTGTCAGCGTTGCGAACGGCGGATTTGAAAAACCGGGCACCGACCGCTTTGAGGGATTTGACGTCTCAGGGCCCTTCGGCCGGGTTGCCATCCTCGACGAACAGGTCAGGAAGAACGGGCGGACGTCTTTACGCCTCGAGAGCTTCGAGACCCAGCCGGATGGCCGGATTACTCTGAGCCAGTCGGTTGCGGTTCGTCCTTACCGATGTTACCGAGTGAGTTGCTGGGTCAAAGCCGAATCGCTCGAGTCGACTGACCCTTTTGGTGAGACCTTCTTCCAGCTCGAAGTCTTCGGCGGGGAGGAGAAGCGCAAGCTGCAGTGGGAGAATCCGAGGCCAGCGCCCGGCAGTGAATGGCGCCAGGTTGCGGTCGGATTCAACAGCTGGGGCTATGATCGAGTGCTCCTGTCGCCTTCTGTAACCGGCAGGCGGAACGGCAAGTTCTGGATAGACGACCTCCAGGTCGAAGAGGTAGCGCTTGTCAACGTGCTCAGACGCCCTGGAACACCGCTGGAAGTTCGAAACGGGACGACCGGCGTCGTGTACAAGGAAGGAGAGGATTTCGCACCGATCAGCGACCCCCTCATGAACTCCCGCTATGATCACTCTGGCCCTTCTATTCGGCTCATCCCCGGGACGCGGATTCGAAGCGGCGAGGACCTGCGGGTGAGCTTCTACCATCCGGTCCTCATCTACAACGGCCAGACGCCGGTATGCATGTCCGAACCGGAAGTGTACGAGATCTGGAAGACGCAGGCGCGCATGATCCACGAGGCGCTTGCGCCTCGGTACTACTTCCTGAACGCCGACGAACAGCGGGCCGCCGGGACGTGCCGGGCCTGCGCCGAGCGCCGGTTGACCCTCGGCGAGTTGATGGGAGACTGCATAACGCGCGCGTCCGATCTACTCAAGGAAGTGAACCCGAAGGCCGAGGTGTGTGTCTGGTCCGACATGCTTGACCCTAATCACAACGCGGACGCCAGGAAGTACTACTACCTGACCTCTGGGAATTTCCAAGGTTCCTGGAACCATGTCCCCAAGGACCTGATCATCGGCTGCTGGTACTACGAGCGGCGTGATTTGAGCCTGAAGCACTTTTCGTCATTGGGTTTTCGGACGCTGGCCGGGTCCTACTACGACGCTGACGACCTGCAGAACCCAACTGATTGGCTGAGGTCACTCGACAAAACGCCCGGTGCTGTCGGAATCATCTACACCACCTGGCTCGACAAATACAGCCTGCTTGCCGACTTCGGGGACCTGGTCTCCAAGCGAAAGTGAGGTTAAGACCGAAAACTCAACCTCCGGGGAGGCGATATAAGGGTCTCGGGGTCCCCGGTGACAGAAGCTTCAATTTTCAGTTTTTGCCGGCCGGCGCGGAGGAGACTGAGCTGAGAAGGGAGGGCTCGTCTCGGATTGATAAGTGCACTCACCACTGGAACGCGGCGGTCAGGAGCAGGGAAGATGGGCGCGCCAGCTCTTCGTAAAGAGACGCGGCATCTTCCGGCCTGGCGACTTCGCTGACCAGGTCCCGAACCTTGAGCCGACCGGCGGCGATCAGATCGAGCCCGGCTTTCCAGTCCGAGGCCTGGCTGCCTCGCGGCAACAGGATAGAAACCTGGGCGGCGTAAGCGTCAGGATAGGAGACGGTGAAAGTATCTTCGTAGCTTCCCTGTACAAGGTATCGGCACGAGCCTCCGTCGGCGAGAGGATTCCAGGGCTTTTGGCGCAGGACTTTCATCGCCTGCAGGATCACCGGTGGGGCACCCGTTGAGTCGACGACGACGTCCGCGCCATCGTTGAAAAGCGTCGAGTAGGTTTCGGACAGGCTGCCTGCAACGACGACGGAACGAACGCCGGCGCGCTCGGAGATATCCACACGGCTCGGATTCAAGTCACAGGCGATGACCTCGGCACCTGACAAGGCGTGCAACCGGGCGGCCAGCTGCCCGATTGCGCCCAGTCCGATGGCAGCGACTTTTTCATTGCGGGCGGGTCGGCTCTGAAGGAGTCCGTGGTAGCAGATTCCGGCCAGGATCGCGACCGAACCATCCAGGAAATCAACGCCGTCGGGGATGGGGACGACAGTCTCGACCGGCGCCACCGCGTGACTCGTTTGACCGCCCTCGCAAAGGCCCAGCCCTTCAGCGTAAACCGTGCCGCACGTGATCACCCTCGTTCCGGGGGCCAACACGGTCTCGGGTCCCGACTCGAGGACGGTGCCGGCAAGGCAATATCCGGGAATGAACGGGAAACGGGGGGCGCCGAGCGCCTCTTTTCCACGCAGCCGTCTCAATTCCGTACCGGGACTGATGCAGGTGAAAGCGGATTGAATAAGCACCTCGCATGCCGACGGAGCCGGCAACTCGAACTCCCGCAGTTCGATCTCGAACGGTTGGGCAAATACGATCGCACGTGCCCTCATGGTTCTGTCCCCTGCCCTTCTCTCGGTGCTGCTCTCGATTCTATGTCATCGCAGACGTGTGACATAGATCGACCTCCTGCTCGTCTCTCCAGCCGCATCGAAGAACCATGAGGATATAACCAGGCTACGCGAGAATCGAAGAAGACATCCCAAGCGGCGGTCAAGATTCTGCGAAGTTCCCTTAGAGAAAGGGCGCGGTAGCAGGGAGCCGGAGCCCCGCCCCTGAAAGACATCAGAACCGCAAGCGAAGCGCGCGGGCCCGAGACTGTTGCCGACCGTCAGGAATTCTGCAACCCCACCCGTCAAGTGTGCTGATCGCTCGGGCCCGCGCGCTTCGCTTGCGGTTCTGAGGTCTTTCAGCTCATGAGCCCGCCGGCTCCTGGGTCTGGGGAGTCGAGCAAAGATTTAGCGCCACAGCCCGACGGCCTCCTGTGAAGAATTGCCAGATAGCCTGTAACGTTCGGCCAACGTGTTGGACTTAACAGGATTGACAGGATTACCGGTACTGTCGACTACCTGGCCTACGACTGGTCGCTCAACGAGGAGCGAAAAAATGATTGATCAGACCTTATCTGTCCAACGATGGCGCGGCAACTGGCTGCGTTGGCTGCTTCTGGCCGTTGTGTTACTTGCCGTGGCGGGGGCTCTCTTCGCACTGCCCCTCCGGCACTATGTCGAGGTTCTGCTCCAGGCGACACAATCACTTGGTTTCTGGGGTTACCTGGTGCTGATAGGCGCCTACATCGTCGCTGCCCTGTTTTTCGTGCCCGGGTCACTGTTGACCCTCGCCGCCGGTTTCCTGTACGGCGTCCCGGCTGGTTTGGTTGTGGTTTCCATCGGCAGCACCCTCGGCGCCGCCACTGCATTCCTGGTCGGTCGTTACCTGGCCCGGGAAAGAATCGAAAAGAAAATCGCGTCGAACCCGAAGTTTGACTCGATTGACCGGGCGGTCGGGCGAGAGGGGTTCAAGATTGTGCTGCTGACCCGGCTCACGCCGGTGTTCCCCTACAATGTGCTCAATTACGCCTTCGGCCTCACGGGCGTGAGCTTTCGGCGCTACATCCTGGCCTCCTGGATGGGCATGATCCCAGGCACATTACTTTATGTCTACCTCGGCTCGACCGCGAAAGACCTGGCCCAGGTTTTTTCGGGCAACGTGGAGGGCGGGATGGCGCAGCAATTGATAAAGATCCTGGGACTCGTCGCGACTGTAGTCGTCACGATCATCATCACGAGGATAGCCCGCCGATCGCTCCGAGAGGCCGTCCCGAAACCAGACAACAAGGAGACAATTCAATGAGGTCGACAACGGACCCATTTCGCGCGGTTGCCGACACTTCTCCGGCATTGGTGCGTGTTGAACCGATGGATCAGTTCAACGAAAAGCTGGTCCGGAACGTTCACCCCCCTGACTGGAAGAACCCCGAACCGAAGGGCCGCTACAACCTGGTTGTGCTTGGCGCCGGAACGGCGGGGCTGGTCTCGGCCGCGATCGGGGCGGCCCTGGGAGCGCGTGTCGCATTGATCGAGCGTCACCTGATGGGAGGCGATTGCCTCAACGTCGGCTGCGTCCCGTCCAAGGCCATCCTGCGCTCGTCCCGTGCCGTCGCCGATCTGCGGGATGCCTCAAAATATGGAGTCAATGGCGCCGGGGACGTCGAAGCGGATTTTGCCGCCGCCGACTTTGGCGCCGTCATGGAGCGCATGCGACGACTGCGCAGCGACATCAGCCCCCACGATTCGGCTCGTCGCTTTTCTGACCTCGGGGTCGATGTTTTTCTGGGAGACGCCCGCTTCACGAGCCCGAACAACATCGAAGTCGGCGGAACCGCTTTGCGCTTCAAAAAGGCGATCATTGCCACCGGCGCCAGGGCAGCGGCGCCTCCTATTCCCGGACTGCAGGAAGCAGGGTACCTCACCAACGAGACCGTGTTTTCGCTCACGGAGCTGCCGCGGGAATTCATGGTGATCGGGGCAGGCCCGATCGGGTGCGAGCTCGCCCAGGCCTTCGCCCGCCTCGGCTCGCGCGTGACGCTGGTGGAAGCCGGCACCCGCCTGCTGCCACGCGAGGATCAGGAGGCCTCGTCATTGCTGGCGGAGGTCTTCGAGCGAGAGGGAATGCGCGTGCTCTTCCAGAGTAAGGTCGAGCGCGTCACCCGCGAAGGCTCGCGGCGGAGACTCGAGGTCGAGCGCCAGGGGCGGGTCGAGGTGCTTGCGGCGGATCAAATCCTGGTCGGAGTCGGCCGGGCCCCGAACGTCGAAGGACTGAATCTGCAGAAGGCCGGGGTGACGTACGAAAAAGCCGGGGTCGTGGTTGACGACAACCTGCGCACCAGCAACCGGCACGTCTTCGCCGCCGGGGATGTCTCGTCCGCTTTCAAGTTCACTCATACAGCCGATTTCGCGGCCCGGATCGCGGTTCAAAACGCGCTCTTCCCGTTCCTGCCCAAGAAGAAGTTTTCAAGCCTTGTGATTCCATGGTGCACCTACACAGACCCGGAGATCGCGCACACCGGCGCCTACCCGCATGATCTCGAAAAAGGCGGAGTCGAGCTCGAGACGATACGAGTGCCGCTCGAGGAAACCGACCGGGCGGTCCTCGACGGGGACGAGGGCGGATTCCTGAAGGTTCACGTCGATTCTCGCAAGGGCACGATCCTCGGGGCCACGCTCGTGGCCCGGCACGCTGGCGAAATGATCAGCGAGCTGACGCTGGCAATGACGCAGGGCATCAAAATCGGGGCAATCGGTGGTGTCATCCACCCCTATCCCACCCAGGCCGAGGTGATCCGCAAGGCGGCGGACCTGTACAATCGAAAGCGTCTGACTCCGTCGCGCAAGCGGCTGCTCGAGAGGATTTTCACATGGGTGCGTTGATCAGCGTCATCATCCCGACCTGCAACGAGGCCGACAACATCGTACCAACCGTTGCCAGGATCAGGTCCGCCGAGCGTGTGGAGATCATTGTCGCGGATGGCGGCAGTAGCGACGAGACAGCGGCGAGAGCCGCGGCCCAGGGAGCGCGGGTTGTGCGTGCCCCGCGCGGGCGGGCTCGGCAAATGAACGCCGGCGCCAGAGCAGCGAGCGGGAGCATCCTGGTCTTCCTCCACGCCGACACGCGCTTGCCGTCCGACTTTGCGGAAGCCGTTCGAAATCAGCTAGCCGAGGACGGAGTCATTGCGGGGGCATTCGAATTTCGCGTCGACGGCGCCAGTCTCGGCCTGCGCCTTGTTGAGAGGCTTGCCAATTGGCGGTCACGACGGCTGCAGATGCCCTATGGCGATCAGGCGATCTTCATGAGGGCATCGACCTTCGAGGAGATGGGCAGGTTCAAAGAGCTGCCGATCATGGAGGACTTCGATCTGGTCCGCCGGCTCAGGCGTCAAGGTCGGATCTCGATCCTGCCGTTTCAGGCCGTAACGTCGGGCCGCAGGTGGAAGAATCTCGGCGTTTTTCGGACCACCATCATCAACCAGCTCGTGATCGCAGGCTACCAGCTGGGGATCCCGGCCGAGAGCCTGGCTCGCTTCTACCGGCGTAAGAGAGGGCAGAGCACGGCTATGCCCACCTTGCCGGCGCCGTCGCCTTGTGGGAATCAGAGGATCCTGTTGTGAACGAGAGGACTGCCGAGTCAGCACGCCTGCAGAGCGAATTTGGAGAGAATATCCGATCCTGGACTACGGCAAGAGTTGGGACGACAGAGACTTATAGTTGGTTCGTAGTTCCGCCTTCAGGCGGGCTTTA
>CAYQYP010000132.1:0-2743 GCA_964421755.1 uncultured Acidobacteriota bacterium | reverse complement strand
GAGGATTCTCAAACCTTCCTGTGGCCCTTCCACCATCGCCACCGCCACTGCGCGGTTGACCTCGACTACGATCGATGGAATCATTTTCGACAACGTACTATATAGCGCCACGATCTGACGCCAATCGGTCGCCTCAGCAGTTTGTGCTTCGGCGTGTAATGCACTGATCGCCGCCTGCACCTGATAAGGACCCGGATCGCGAAGGGCGAGTGCCTCATCTAGAATCGTAATCCCCTCCTGAATTTTTGCCTGATCCCAGCGCGATCGATCCTGTTCTTCGAGCAGGACCAGTTCGCCTGCTGCATTGAGCCTTGTCTCGCGCCGTGAATCATGCAAAAGCATAAGTGCCAGCAGCCCACGTGCCTCCGCGCTTTGAGGAAGGAGATGTACAAGCACGCGGCACAGACGGATTGCTTCGCCACACAATTCCTGCCGTGTCAGCGAATCACCATGATTAGCCTGGCTCATCGTAGTGACATAGCCTTCATTGAAAATGAGATAAATGACTGCGAGCAGCGCGTCCAATCGTTCCGGCAAAAGATCGGAGGGCGGGACACGGTAGGGGATGCGTGCATCACGGATCTTACGCCGCGCCCGCGCCAATCGTTGTGCCATCGTTGGCTCTGAGACGAGGAATGCGCGCGCGACCTCCTGCGTGGATAAACCGCCGAGGGTGTGCAGCGTCAGCGCGACCTGCGCCTCCAGCGCCAGTGAAGGATGGCAACAGGTGAACATCAATTTCAGACGATCGTCCGGGATTTGGGTTTCGTCCATTTCATGCTCATCGTATGAAAAAAGTTGAGGATCGAGAACTGGTAAACTGCGTTCGAGTGTTGCTGTATGTCGTATCCGATCGATGGCTCTGCGCCTGGCGGCAGTCGTCAGCCAGGCTCCTGGATTCTCGGGAATGCCATCACTCTGCCAACGCTCCAGCGCGTTGACCAGCGCATCCTGGAGGGCATCCTCTGCAAGATCGAAATCCTCGAACCGGCTGATCAGTGCTGCCAGGACGCGACCGTGTTCTTCGCGGAAGATCCTTTCAATCAGACCTGACAGAGCCCGCCCTGAGCCTGTCGAAGGGTTTCCACGGGAACTGGATTGGTCGAATATCTCGCTATTCATAGAAGTCCGATCAACTCCTTGCGTCCTGATGAAACCTGTCAGGTCTTAATGCTATTGTCCCGGGGACCACAAAGGCCGGATTTCGATCGAGCCGTATTGCGCGGTGGGGATCTTTTCCGCCCAGCGAATTGCTTCGTCGAGATCCTTGCAATCTACCAGGAAATACCCGCCCAGTTGCTCGTGTGTCTCCGCAAACGGGCCATCGGTGATCATGGTTTTGTCGTTCCGGACGCGGACCGTCGTCGCGCTGGTGTCGGGGGCGACACCGCTGCTGGAAACCAGTACGCCGGATGACGACATCTCCTTCCTGAACTCGGCCCAGGTCTCCTTTGCAGCCTGGAATTCTTCCTGCGACCATTCTGAGCCGATCGACTCAGCTGCATACATCAATAACAAGTATTTCATGAGTTTGATCTCCCATAGAGAAAGGTAGACTTGCCAATCTAATCCTGATTGCTACTGAGTTTTGAATTAATCATTTCCGCCGCATACATCTCGTTGCGAGCGTTCGTTGCGAAGCAATCTCCTGTTTTCAAGCAATATTACGGGTAAATCGAGCCGGGAGATTGCTTCGTCGGGGAGAGCGCCCTCCTCGCAACGACATTGGATGCGAAAATTAATTTTCAATAATCAGTAAGCGAGTCTGCCCTCTCCGCGAAACTATATCGTAAATTCATTTTATCGTCCCCGCTCTTTTGGTGTGTTCAACCGCACGGCATTGAGAATGAGTGCCTTTAGCGCCGCCTCATCTACATTTTCGCCTTCGTGGAAGTCGATGGCACGAACCGTGTTGCTTTCCAGACGCGTATTGAAGAGCTTCTTCGGATCCTTCACCTGAGCACCTTTGGGGAATGTCAGCCGCACGGCGTTTTTGAGTGTATCTGCTACGCATATTATTCCATCATGAGACCAAACGGGGACTCCCGATGGCTTGGAGGGTTTCTTCCACTTCACTTCTTCGACCACGGCAGGGTCGGCTTTCTTGATCAAAGCGCGCAGCCGGGATAATTTCCTGCCCCGCCAATCACCCGGCTCCTTGATTATGGCATCTATCTGTTGAGATGCGGACTTCCCTTTCGGAGAAGGATTCGTGCTTGCTTTCATACTCAGCGCACCGCTTTCTTCACGAGGGCGGCGATCTTTGCCTCTTCGGCGGCGTTCAACTCCTTCAGCGCGAAGGAGGCTGGCCACATGGCGCCTTCGTCGAGGTTCGCCGTGTCGTTGAAGCCGAACGTCGCGTACCTCGAGTTGAACTTCGACGCGGCTGTGAAGAAGCAGACGATCTTGCCATCCTTGTTGGCATACGCGGGCATCCCGTACCAGGTTTTCGGCGAGAGGGCTGGCGCGCTGGCTTTGACGATCTCATGGATCCGCTTGGCCATGGCACGATCCGATCCCTGCATCTCGGCGATCTTCGCGAGTACGTCGCTTTCCGCCGCCTTGCCTTCGCGCTCCGCCTTCTCCTCTTTGATGCGCTCCTTCAACGCGGCTCGTTCCTCGACTGTGAGTCCCCTGGCGGACTTCTGCGTGGGCTTCCTGGTGGTGCTTTTAACTGGGTTCATAAGAATCTCCTTATCTCTAAATTGATGGATTACAGCTTATTTTTGCAGTTCTATTTTAA
>CAYQYP010000131.1:0-5751 GCA_964421755.1 uncultured Acidobacteriota bacterium | reverse complement strand
TAGAAGGTCAGTTTCAGACCAAGCTGCAAGGTTCTCGGATCGCGGAATGCGTTCGCTTTCCCGAAAGCTCCGCGGTTGTTGGTGGAAATGCCACCGCCGGAAGCTTCCGAAGAGAAGCTCGTGCCCACTCCCCAGATCTGAGTGTGATTGAACGCGTTGTACATCTCCAGGCGGAAATTCAGCTTCGACTGTTCGCTGATCCCCAGACCCCAGAACTTCTGGATAACAAGATCCCAGTTGTTCACGCCGGGCAACCTGAAGGAGTTCCGACCAAGACCCCAGTTGACTTCACCCACGCCTGTGGGATCTGCCGGCCGGGCAAAAGCATCCGGGTCGAACCAGATCGAAGGAAACTCGTCGCGCCTTCCGTCGTAGTCGCCCTTCAGGACGGCACGAACGCTGCCAACGTTCAAACCATACAGACCGCTGACACTGTTGGAGTTGATCGTCGTGGGCAGGCCACTCGAAAACTCTGTGATTCCACTCAACTGCCATCCGTCAAAGACGCCCTTGGCAATCGGGTTTCCTCCCAGCTTTGCGGACAGGCCCGGCAACTCGTAGATGTAGTCGAGCACGAACACGTGCGTCCGGTCATAAGACTGGGGCGCCCAAGCGCAATGACGGCAGAACGGATCGTTGACTGTATCACTGTCGTTGTCGGCCTCGCCCATCGCCTTCGACCATGTGTAGTTGGCGTTCATTGAGAAATTGTTCGAGAACCGGCGCGACAGTCGGACCAGAAGTCCGTGGTACTCCGACAGAGCCGAGGTTTCCACCGCAGTAAGGGCGCCGAAGCCGTAGTAGGGCCTCAGAGCGTTTTCACGGCCGTTTACACTCGCCTTCGCATTGGGGTTGTCAGCGTAATACCCGGCCGGGAGGCCATTCATGGCTCGCTGAATCATCAAGTAGTTCCCAGCGTTGCCCGTATACGAAAGATCAAGCGTGAAGCCAGAGGACAATTCCCTCTGAAGGCCGAGGTTCCAGGAGTAGATGTGCGGCATTGAGTTGTCCGCCGGAAAGACATTGTATCCGGGAGGGGCAACGTTGGAGGGTACGGATGTGTTCGTGACTGTCCGGATATCGGTGACCAGGCCCGGACCCACGGTTGAGGTGCCCGCGGTGGGAAACACGCCGCCGGCTCCAAAGTTGAAGTTGTTCTGACGCAGCCGCTCGTAAAACACGCCCGCGCCCGCCCGCAATGATGTCTTACCGTCGCCGGTGACGTCGTAGGCAAAACCCACGCGCGGAGCAAGCAGGTTCAACGTGTCGGCAAACCCTCGAGGGACACCGGGCATCAGGTCGTTGATCAGGCCGATCCCCATCAGCGCGTTAGTGGGATCGCCGTCGAAGTTGCCGGTGCTCAGGTTGATCGCTGGTGCCTTGGAGCGATTATACTTGGTCAGGTCGACGCTCCAGCTGTCGAAGGTCCCCTCGTCACCCGGCTGCCCGTCCTTGCGTTTATACGTATAGGTCGGGGTCGTACGCTGGAAGCGAACACCGTATTCCAGGGTGAAACGCGGGTTTATCTTCCAGCTGTCCTGGGCAAAACCTTCCCAAGACTGGAAGCGGAAGTAGGGGTACACGTGCACTCTCGCCTGGCTGTAATTCTGGTACAGGCCGAGCATCATGTTCGCGATACCGCTATTGGTATCTTTCGCGCCCATGACCGCGTTGGGTTGGAAATTGATGCTGCCCTGAATAGGCCAGGTACTCGTCTGTTTCTTGTTGTCCCGATTGTAGTGGAACCCGAACTTGAAGGTATGGGCGCCTGTAAACCAGGAAACGTTCTCGGTCAGCGAGTAGTCCTTGCCGTCGTTGTGCCACCCCGGGTCTCCCCAGTCCATCCGGATATTGTCGCCGGCATTGAAATTCGGAACGATGCCGTAACGGTTTGAAAGTGGGTACAACTGCTCGTAGCTGACGCCCAGGCCGGTCATAGAAACTGACTCGGGGTCAACCGGTCGCAGTTCCTGCGATTGGTGCATGTAGGCCAGAATTGTCTCGCTCGACAGCTTCGGGTTGAAGGCTTTGACGAGGCTCCACGACCAGGAACTCCCCGGTTTCGGTCTTTCCTGCGGCGCGATCGGGAAAGGCTGGCCTCCCCAAATGGCGCCCGCCCCGCGCTCCCACTGGTCATCATTGACCCAGCGGAAGTAGGAGGTCGTGCTGTCGTTGACCATGTAATCAATACGTAACAGGTCCTGATCTTTGTTGAACTTGTTGGGTGAGATGTAGTAGTAGCGCTTGAAACCCGCTCGCTCGGAATTTGGCAAGGTCGCCACATCCGGCATGAACGGAGGCGCGAAGAGTTTCAGGTAGTTGGCCGAAGCGCCCACCCACATGCTCTTCGGGATGGTATTGTTCGGCATCGGAACGCCATCGATGATGTTGCCTTTACCGTCACGGACAACACTTCCCGGTTGGAAAATCGTGCCGACCTTGAACTGCGGCGCAAACTGCATAGGATCGTTGGTCAGCATCTCGCGGAAGTCGCCGCCCAGGATTGCGGCACCCGGAAGTTCGGCAGACGAGCTTCCTGAGGCGCTTCTCAGCTCGCGGGTCATCTCACGGTTGTAAAAGAAGAACAACCTCTTGTTGTCGCTCGTCGAGATCTTCGGGAAGGGGATCCAGCCGCTGATGTTGCCGCCGAACTGGTGGCGGTTGAGGATGTCCTTCTCGCGTTTGTTCGGGTCGTCAGTGGGCTGCCTGCGGTATTTGGCGGGGTTGACAGCGTCCAACCAATCGTTACGGCCATACCAATACAGGGACCCGTGAAAATCGCTGCCGCCCGATTTGGTCTGAACCGCGACGACCATGCCGGAGTTCCGGCCGTATTCCGCGTTGAAGCTGCTCATCTGCACCCGGAACTCCGCAACCGAGTCAATCGACGGCTGGGTGTATTGTGACTGGCTGTCGCCAACATCGAGGTTCGGGGTGCCGTCGAGGTAGAAGTTGTTCTGCGAACCACGGCCGCCTGCGACGTGCAGGTTCTCGACTGCGTTGAAAGTCAAACCCAGGTTCGACTGGTTGTTCATCGTGACGCCCGGTACCGTCCTCATCAGTGCGGTCCAATTCCGGCCGTTCATCGGCAGCTCGGAAACCTGCTTCTGCTCGACCATGAAGGACTTCTCCATGGTGTTGGTCTGCACCATCGGGGTTTCACCGGTAACCGAAATCACCGTCCCGACTTCGCCGACTTTCATCGCCAGCTTGCCGACATCGAGCTTCGCGTTGACGTCCAGCTTGACGTCGGAGAGGCTCAGCGTCTGAAACCCCTGGAACTCGACCTTGATTGTATAAACCGAAGGCTGGACGTTGAGGGCCTGGAATCGGCCCGCATCGTCGGAAACGACTTCACCGACCAGGACGCCTTTAGCCTGGTCGATGACTTGAACCGTTGCACCCGGGAGAACGCCCCCGGACTGGTCCACGATCGTGCCGCTGATCAACTGGGCCTGGCCGAACGCGGCCGGCATCACCAGGATCAGTGCGATCACGGTCAGAAATAGAAGTTGACCTTTCTTCATCTACTCTTCCTCCTCCGTCAGTTTTTGGGGATCAATGAAGAACCACACCTATTATTCGAAACCACAACGAGCCTGGGATGCTCGGCCCACTTTGTATCACGATCTACGCGCAAAAGCCACGTAAAAGAGGGTAACGGGATACGGCTTGAACCGGGGTTAAGCACTACGCGTGTGCGCCATAACAAGTGTATTTGTAGCATGTTATCCATTAACCCCCCTGAACTGCGTGCCTCACTTGCGGGTCGGCTTGGAGGGCCCCCGCGACGGGGTAGACAACCACGTCAAGTGCCGGCGCGAGGCGACTGCTGCCCCCTAAAGAAGCCGAGAAACCGCGGATTTTCCGAATGCTTCTCGGCTCGGTCTGTGGTCAAATCAGGCAGAAGGAGTTTGCATGATGACCCGAAAAACGGCCGCTCCATTGTCAGTCGTGTTTCTCTTTTTCTCTTTACCCGTGCTGCTCGCTCAAAGCCCGGCTCGTCCGAAAGTGCTGGTGCAGGGCCTGTCCCCCGAACAGGCGCAGGAGCTGCAGAAAGCGGTCCCAGAGGCTGAAATCGTTCCCGCCTCGGCGGATAATGCCGCCACCCTGATCGCCGAGGCCGATGCGCTGGTCGGATCCTGCAATTCATCGCTCCTGGCCAAGGGACAGAAGCTTCGCTGGGTGCAGACGGCCAGCGCGGGGGTCGAAGGATGCGCCCCTCTCCTGGTTCAACGGGACATCCTCCTGACAAACGCCAAGATTGTCATGGGACCCGAGATTGCCGACCACGCGATGGCCCTTCTCCTGGCGCTCACGCGTTCACTGAGACAGACGATCCCCGCGCAGGCGAGCGGGGAATGGCGGCGTTCGTACCGTCCGATCGAACTGCGGGGGAAGACTGCTGTGATCATCGGGGTAGGCGGTATCGGGACGCAGATTGCGGAACGCGCCGCCGCCTTCGGGATGCGGGTGTTGGGGGTGGATCCAAAGGATGTTCCGTACATCAACGCCATAGAGCGCGTCGTGCCGCCCGATCAGCTCAACGAACTCCTTCCCGAGGCGGACGTCGTTTTCATGGCTGCGCCCCATACTCCCGAATCGGAGTACATGCTTGGCGCGAAGCAGTTCTCCCTGATGAAGCAGGGCGCCTACTTCATCAGCGTTTCCCGGGGCAAGACGACGAAGACTGAAGCCCTGGTGCAGGCCTTGGAATCCGGTCAGCTGGCCGGTGCAGGTATCGACGTCGTGGATCCCGAGCCGTTGCCGCCGAATCACCCTCTCTGGAAGATGGCCAACGTTGTCATCACCCCGCACATCGCGGGGCAGTCGGACCAGCTGGATTCCCGGCGTTTGGAGCTGTACCGGCAGAACATCCGAAGGTTCGCGAAAGGGCTTCCACTACTCAACGTCGTGGACAAGCGCAAAGGCTACTAGTGTGCTGAGTCAGAGATAACTTCCCAGTAGGTTTTGAGTCCCGAAGGGACGACAGGCCGTCGTCCCTTCGGGACTCTAGAACTACAGCGAACGCATTTATGACTCATGACACTAGCCCGATTTCTCACCGAATTATGACGGAGCCGCGCACGCTGCGAGGGTGCTGCAAATGTTAACTTGTGTGTTATATCCCCGGAGGGGATTGCCGAATGACCCCAACGGGGTCACGTAGCAAAGCCCAGGGTTGCCCGCGTTATGTGCGGGAAACCCTGGGACGGGGGCGGGGTGTGGCGTTCAACCCTGAAAGGGTTGCGTACCGCAATATGCAACCCTTTCAGGGTTGCATCTTTCCCGGTGTCAACCCGGGGTTTCCCGCAGAAAACGCGGGCAACCCCGGGCTTTGCTACGCAACGCCTTCGGCGTTGAAAAAGGTCGGAGAAGTGCGTTCGGCCCAAGGGTATTGACGGACTTGCTATGGGCTGATGTCGTGCGGAGGGCGAGATCGAATGGAGCCGCGCACGAAAGCGAACGGCAGTGAGCGAGAGTAAGCGGACCACCAATCATTCGCTAAGTCGATTGCATTTAATACGAAGCAGTGGAGCGAGTAGGCACCCGTTCCACCAGAAATCGCCGGACGCCTAGCGGTCACAACGAACGACTGACAACTGACACTGCCCTCTTGGGGTGTGAGATCGACAACCGGGCCGTAAAGCGGCGGATTCTGAACCGCGAATCCGCCCTACGACTGGGTGCTTCCGCACGGGCGGGCGGTCGTAGGGCGGATTCGCGGTTCAGAATCCGCCGCTTTACGGC
>CAYQYP010000130.1:0-8351 GCA_964421755.1 uncultured Acidobacteriota bacterium | reverse complement strand
CGCGGCTGCGCCGCCGGTCAGACGCCTGAGAAACTGTCGTCGTTCCATTCCCGGATTGTAGCGTAGGCGACAACGCCTCCGCTCGCTCCCGCCCGCATGCGGTGGGATGTCCTGGATGCGTACCTTCCGAGGAGCTAAATCGGATTCTCTGGCACAGCGCGAAACGTTGGCGAACGCCATTCCCCGGCGTCCGCCAAAATCAGTCTTTGCCTCGATGTCAGTTGATCGGGAAGACTGAGGGCCCAAATCGGTTCTAGCTTCAAGAAAAACAGGGACGGTGCGAGGACAGGGATCTTCTCAATGGCTTCTCTGCCTTCTCTGCCGCCGCACTCCAAAAACGATTTGGGCAACACCCCTTTCGACACAGCCACGACAACTGCCTCGACCAGAGACCCGCCTATCCTGAAGGTTTCACCGAGACACCCGGCCACAAGCATCCCCGGTTGGGAATTCACCAGGGATTATTCCTGTCCCGCCCGCCTCCTGGTCCTGTAGAGCTCGATTCTCGCTGACAGCGCGGCGATCAGGGCCTGGTCGTTCCGTGACTTGGCCAGGTCCAAGGCCCGTAAGGCCGTTTGCTCGGCCTCCGGAAACTGACCCGCCTCGGCGTACGCGGCGGAAAGCATGCCGAGGAACACCGGATCCTGGCCTGCTTCGGGCACGAGCTCGATCACCTTCTCGAAATGAGGGATCGCCTCCTTGAACCTTCCACGTGACGCCTGGATTCGAGCAAGGTTGTGGTGGAGGTCCGCAGCATCGGGCGTCGAGGCCAGGGCCTTTTCCAAATGAGGGATTGCTTCGTCGAACTTTCGCATTTCCGCCAGGAAGCGCCCCAGTTGGCGGTGAAGAACGGCGGAGCTGGGATCGTTCGTCACGGCCCTCTGCAAGTGCTGTAACGCCTCGTCGCGCCGTCCTGTTTCGAACAACGCCGTGGCCAGATCAGAATGAAGGTCGGCGGAATTCGTACCCGCCCCCAGCGCCTTTTCGAAGTGGGGAATCGCCTCTCCAAACCGACCTTTTCTTGTCAGCGCGATCGCGAAATTGCCGTGAGCGCCGGCGTGTTCGGGTGCGTGCTCCAGAAGAGTCTGAGAATAGGCAATCGCTTCGTCGAGCCGGCCTTCGCCTATAAGCAGGGCCACCATGGTGCTGTGGACGTCCGGGTTCTCAGGTGCGACTTTCACCGCCTTCTCCAGCTGTTGCCTGGCCGCCTCCATTTTCCCCGTCCCCGCGAACGCGAGTCCGAGTTTCACATAGGCGTCGAAGTAGTCGGGATCGAGGGCGGTCGCCTTCTGGTACTCGGCAATAGCCTCGTCCGTGCGACCGACGCCCGCCAATGCTATCCCCAGCTTGTTGTGGGAGCGGACGTCTTCCGGGTTCAAATCGAGGGCTTTCCGAAGCACGGGGATGGCCCCCTCGTGATCACCTGCCTCGACGAGGGTGGCGCCGGTGTCGAAAAGCTGGTAGAACTCGGTGGCCGGTGCATCCATTGCGACGAGACCGCCCGGAGGCACATTGACGAACTCCGGTAGATTCACGGCTCGATTTGCCGCCGTCGAATTCTCGATCAGGATCGCAGGGCTGTCCTGCCCGTTTTCGTCGATGTGAGTGAGGTACATCTGAGTGTACGGGGACCGGCTTTTGGAGCTGAACACCATCCAGCGGCCGTTAGGCGAAAAGCTGTGCCAGGAGTTCATCAGCGAGGTGTTGCACCGCATGCGGCGGGCCTTGCCGCCCTCCACCGGCACGATATAGAGCTGGCTGTCGGGACGCATTAGCTGGCCGTTGCGGCACTGGACGAAGACTATCCAGCGTCCGTCCGGGGAGATTCTGGGAAAACTGTTGCTCATCCCGTTTCGCGAGGCGCCGGCGATCGGCTCTGCGGTACCACCCTTCCCTCCATTGAAGGGGATTCGATACAGGTCGTATTGAATCTGGGTCTCGTTCGGGTCGTTGGCATACTCGGCCACCTTGCCGTCCGGGGAATAGGCGTCCTTTGCCTCTGCCCTGGAAAACACCAGGTAATGCCCGTCGGGACTCCACGTTGCATTTGTCTGGACATAGCGCCGATCGTCCGCCCCCGGCAGCGGCTGGAGCCTGCCGGTCGCCCGACTGTACCAGGCGGTGATCCCTCGGGTAGGGAAGAAAACCTGACCGAAACGGTAATCCTTGAAGTTCGTGACGAAGTAATTGCCGACCAGGTCCGCCGGGTTCTCGCGGCGCCGCGTTTCAGTCTGGGGCACGCCCGGGTCGTTGATCGTAGTGATCACATACTGCCCGTCTGGCGACACCTGGGACATGAAACCTGTCCGTAACCGGCCCCCCAGGTCCCCCTCATAGACACTCCTCCAGGTGATGATGTGCTCCTGGCGGATGGAGGTGTGTGACTTGACCGGCACCAGCCCGTACAATCCCTTGTCGTTTTGCGGACCGTCCACGTCGAGTCCCAACGTTTTCCCGTCGCGCGAGAACGTATGGCAGTTGGCGCAGGTTGGAAGCCCCTCCATCATGATCCGACTGCCGGGTTCGTCAAGCGCGAGCAGTCTCCATGCGATCAGCGGGATGGCTTCGGGCACCAGTGGCTTGATGACGCCTTTTTGCGTGTCGGCCGGCATCAAGGGAACGTCCCTGTAAAAAATAGGCGCGCCGACCGGGTCGTTCGAGGTACGGATGGCAACCTCGCTTCGCGAGACCGCCTGAGTCGCCTTCTGGTCGGAGAAACCCGTGATCGAAATGATCGCGGGTCGCTTCCGCGACCGCTTCTTGATCTCAGCCCAGACCAGGGCATCGGGAACCCACGTGTGTGTGACGGCCTGCTCCGGCGTAAGCTTGGGGAGCTCGTTGGTAGGCGCGACGCAACGTGGGTCTATTTCCCCAACGCGCATCAACTCGCCTTTCGAGTTGATTTTCTTCCCCTTCTTCGCGCCGTCGAACCTGATTTCGATCGACCACGTCACGGCTTCCGAGGCGGTGTCCCGCCACAGGAAGGTCGGAGATCGGAATTCGGGAGGAAATATCGTGCCCTCTTCGGGGTAGTCGATCGCGATAGGCGCCAGCTGCATGCCAGCCGACTGGACAGGGGATGCCGACGGGCTTCCCTCTGCGGCGATCGGTTCGAGCTCGAGGAGAGTTGGGCCAAGAAGCACAGCCAGGATAACCGCCCACCTGAAGGCGCCATCGACTGGCTTTAAAACAGCTCTCATGGTCTTTGAACTTTATGCGGTTTCCCAGGGATACTCAAGACCGATCCAAGGATGGGTGCTTGGTCCGATAGGTAAGATGGACCGGCGAGTTCCCGGCGGAGGGCGAGATCGAATGGAGCCGCGCACGACAGCGAGAGAAGCGAGCGAGAGTAAGCGGACCACCTGACTCGCTCCACTGTTTCGTGTTTAAATGCTCGACTTAGCGAATGATTGGTGTTCCGCTTACTCTCGCTCACTGCCGTTCGCTTTCGTGCGCGGCTCCATTCGATCTCGCCCTCCGCACGACATCAGCCCATTACAGGTCCGTCAATACCCGTGGGCCGAACGCACTTCTCCGGCCTTATGCAACACCCTCGCTGCGTGCGCGGCTCTGAAAAGGCAAGCGCTGGAGCGTGTTGAATCAGGGTCTTTAGGCCCGAAAAGGGCCGAATCGATTAGCCCGGCGTTCTTCTGCCCTTTCAGGGCTTGTCCGCACGCCCCCAGGACTAGCCGGGCACCAGCTCAAACACGGTGACCTCCGGGCGGACGTTGAAACGCACTTGCAGCAGGTGGCCCACACCCCGATTGATGTACAAGCTGCGGCCATCCGCCAAATCGAATTCACCGGCGGTGTAACGCCTGTTGGAAACCGGCAGCAGTGGTGGAGCCAGGAACGGAGGCTTGCACTGGCCGCCGTGAGTGTGGCCCGCAAGGATCCAGCCAGAGAACCCCCGCCAGCCTGCAAGATCCACGGTATCTGGGTTGTGGCTGAGCGCAAGAGCCGGCTTCTCGCGGTTGATACAACTCCAGGCGCGCACGGGCCTGAACTGTCGGGCCCACAAGTCGTCGAGCCCCACAATCTGCAGACCCTCCACTTCGGTCACCTCGTTGCGCAGAATTCGAATGCCGGCCCGGTCGAAGATGTTCGCCAACCGTCTGGCCACCTCGGGATGGGCCCACTTTCGACCGTAATCGTGGTTGCCGAGAATTCCGACGGTGGCGAGTCGGCCGAGTGGAGCGTGGGCGTATATCCTCTCGGCTTGAGCAAAGATCTCCGGATGATAGCTGGTGAAGTCGCCGGTGAAGGCCACGATGTCGGGCTCGAGCTCGGCTACCCGGCGGAAAGTCTCGAGAATATAGCTGTCCGCCACCTGCCGACCCACGTGAAGGTCCGAAAGCTGCACCATCCGCGCTCCGGAAAGAGCGCGGGGAAGACCGCGAACAGGGAGGTGACGGGAGACTAATTCGAGCCAATGGGGCTCAAGCTGCCATGTGTACAGGCCCGCGGCCAGGCTCACGCCTCCAACAGTCATGAGGGAGCGAGTCAGAAAACGGCGACGGCTCATCATCTGGGAATACCGTAACCCGAACCTGGCTCGCGTCGCAATCTGAGGGCTGAAGCTTAGATATAGACACCGCTCCGGTGAAGAAAATGACACCGGAAGGCATACAGGGCGGGTGGTTACCGGGCGCCTTCCAGGCGGTCGAGCAATTCCTTGACCCGCCGCCGGCTTACTTCCAATACGACGCCGGTATTCAGGACCACGTTGGCGGTTCCGCCGATCATAGGGTGCACTTCGCGGACGGCGTCCATGTTCACGATCGCCGCGCGTGAAATCCGACAGAAGAGCCCGGGATCGAGCCGAGTCTCGAGCTCATTCAGCGTGGGATCGAGAACGTACTGTCGCTCCCGGGTGTTGAGTCGGGAAAGCCCTCCCTCCGAGGAAAAGTAAACGACTTCGCGCTGAGGGATGATGCGAAAACGGTCGCCGCACCGCGCCAGCAACCGAGTGCATTTCCCCTGCACCATATCGGTCACCTTGTCGACATCCGTCTCGGCGTCGTATGCGGGTTTGCTCCGAATCCTCTCGATCGACTGGGCCAGTCGGACACGGTTGATCGGTTTCAGGAGATAGTCGACCGCATGCAGCTCGAACGCTTCCACGGCGTACTGATCGAACGCGGTGCAGAAGATGATCCTGGGTCGCGGCCGCGGCAGGCAGGCGGCGATCTCCAAGCCGCTGATGCCGCGCATCTGGATGTCAAGCAGAAGCAAGTCGGGGCGGAGGTTGACCGTCTTCTCTATGGCTTCCTCGCCGTTGGAAGCCTCCCCTGCCACCTCGACGTCCGGCACCGCCTGGAGCAGCAGGCGCAGGCGTTCGCGGGCGGGTTCCTCGTCATCCACGATGAGGACGCGAATCATGGTGCAACCCCCGTGGCGACGGCAAGTGAGGTCCGCGGCATATCAATGCTCACCAATGTCATATCGCGCGCCTCGTCGCGGCCGATGATGAGCGCTGTCTCCTCTCCGAAGTACCCTTTCAGCCGCTCCCGGATGTTGCGCAAGCCGTACCCTCCCCCGTCTTCGTGCGACTTCGCGCCACGTTCCTTGAACCCTGGGCCGTTATCTCGGACTTCGATCCGCATGCGGGCTTCCGACGCGTGAACCCGGACGTCAACGAAACCTGGCGTCGCGAGCGAGCCAATCCCGTGCTTGATGGCATTCTCCACGAGCGTCTGGATAATCATCGACGGGATGCGTATCTCGCCCGCGTCTTTGTCGCATTCGATTCGGAACCTGAAGTCCTCTCCAAAGCGCGCCTGTTCGATGTGCAGATAGGCCCGGATCGCCTCCAACTCTTCGTCCAGGCGAACCCATTCTCGCTCCGACCGCCGCAGGGTATGCCGGAAGACTTCGGCCAGTTCCTCGATGGTTTCTTCGGCCCGCTCCGGCCGGCGCGGAATCAGGCCGGCAATCGTATTAAGCGCATTGAAGAGGAAGTGCGGGTTGACCTGGGCGCGCAGCGCTTTCAGCTCCGACCGGCTGGCGGCGAAGCGCAATTCGCGTTCCTTCTGTTCCTGTTCCAGACGTTTCTCACGCAACCTGAGGTTCTCGAGAAGGAACGCCAGGCCTTCCGCCAACGAAGCCAGCAGGGCCATGTCCTCGCTCATAAACCGCGTGTCGCCCGTCCGGGGCCGGATGCGAATCTCGCCCACATTTTCGCCGGCCAGGCGGATCGGAGCGACGACGAGGTCTCCCCGTGGCTCCGGCGGGGTCTCGGAGGGAGGAACGAGTGAGACTTCTGCGTCCGATCGAAAGATCTCCGCCAGGTGGTCTCCGGCTCTTTTTGCCAACTCGGTTTCGCTGATGACGCCCTGGAGACCGGACAGGAAGTATCTTGTCGCCTGGGCCGGAGAAAAGCGACGACCGAGCCAGAGGCGGTCGAGCCAGGCCGACACCTTGCGATGACCCCACGGCGCCAAAAGCACGATCGGCCAGACGGAAAGTGCCCAGACGAGACTGCCAATCCAGGTGACGAACTGTAGACGCATCAGGAGCGGCGGGACGAAAACGAAATACATCGTCAGGAGGAAGAACGAGGCGAAGACGAAGGCGCCCCTCTTGATCAGAATGTCAAAGAAGGTTGACCTTTCCACGTGATAGGTGATCACGAAGAGAAAACCCAGCGGGAGGAACTTCTCGAACAAAGCGTTCCACCCGAATGGTAGAAAAGCTTCGATGATGAACACGCAGATCCAGGCGCCGAACAAACCGAGCAGCCAACGGCGTTGGCTCATCGCCAGCTGACTGCGATTGGAATGGCGTGATGCCCAAAACAGGAGGCCGCACCAGGCGGCGGTCCCGACCATAAGGCTGCGGAAAGCAATCACGCTCACCGGCCAGCCAGGCCATCCTGCCCGCCAGAACCCGCCGACGGCATTCACTGCCGCCACGCACCACACAAAGCTCACCACGTAGAAGGCGACGACCGAGATGCGCCAGAACCCAGACGTCTTCAGGTGTTCCCTCTCACTGTGGTAGAAAAGATGGACCACCAGGGGAGGGATGAAGTAGTTGACAGTAACTTCCGGAATATCCAGCGCGAGCAGCCTGCGCCCGAGAAGTCCGATCACCACCTCGGTTCCCAGATGAACGACGAAGAGGACTGCAAATACGACCAGGATGCTGGGATAGATGTAGCCGCCCCATTGAGTCCGTCGGCCTCGGAAGTCGCGCAAACAAAGGAACGAGAGGAGGGTGAACACAATTGCGTTGAAGCTGCACAGCAGCATTTCCACCAACGGATAGTACGCAATCCAAGGGTAGTATCCAGGCACGACTCCCTCCGCCCGCTGCGCCGGCGCACTCCCGAAGCTCCTCAAACCGAGGAGGAGCGGCAGGATTGTATCAGGAAAATGAAAAGTCGAGGCCCGTGAGCCGCGTCCTCGACTCTCCGACCCGATGTGCACGCTTTTAGAACCGGAAGACCAGTCCTGTCGAGATGCGGGCGTTTTTCCTTTCGGTCAGCCCCTGGGTGTGCCACGAAATCCAGTCCGCCTGAACGACGCGCACCGAGAGGCGGGACCAAGCCGCCACGTCCACCCCGCCTCCCACCATCATCGCGAACCCGTCCGTGGATGCGCCCGCCCCGCCAAATCCGGCCGAGGCCCGAAAACCCCCGAATAGCGCATGCACGAACGGCTTGGCCCGCTCGCCACGCAGCGAGAAGACCGGGCCAAACGTGTAGGTCTGAGCACTGGCACTGAGGCCGGCGACGTCCTTGTAGGCCCCGCTGAAGTCTGCCTTGACACCAAACCACCGGTTGAAGTCAGCCGTGACGGCGGCGTTCCACCCATTGGTGTTCACGCCACCTACCCCACCGATCCGAGTATATTGATACCCGCCGAAGACCTCGACTCGGGGTGGTTCTTGGGCAATCAGGTCAGCGCCAAACGCAATGACGCAAAACACGAGAATCACTAAAGACCTATTCATGACGTTTCTCCTTCGGCCTCTCGGGAGCCCGTGTGCGGGTCTCCCTTGGGTGGCCGGTCCAAGTTCTTGTTCGGCGGGAATTTACCGCGAGGCGCCGAATCGCCAAACGCGATTCGTATGACTGGCCGGCTTGAAGGATGACTGGCGCAACGCCGAAATGAGTGGAAGACGACGCACCGGCCGACGTTTGGGTGTCGAGCCACGGTCACCTGCCTTACGAACCGCCTGGCGACTCCGCCACCAGTGCGCCATCTGGTTCGAACGTTGGTCCGACTTCCAAGTCGGACATTCGGTATGCGGCCAGCTGGCTCGATACTGCTGGCGGTGTGTAGTGTCCGACTTGGAAGTCGGACCAACGCAATCGGGCTTGCCGACCTGTTCGGCCGGCTGAAGCC
>CAYQYP010000129.1:0-4445 GCA_964421755.1 uncultured Acidobacteriota bacterium | reverse complement strand
GACAGCCCGCAGGCGAAGGCCAGCAGTTCGACTGGATGAATGGCCCGCCGGCCCGTCGCGTGCGTGATCTGCCAGCGGCAAGTCTCACTGTCGCACAACACGACCTGCGAATCCGATCGGGTGACGGTGTCGAAGAGCGGTTGCCCGACCCTCATCGCGATATCGTACTTCTCCTTCTTGTAGCCGTAGGTGCCCGCTATACCGCAACAATCGGCGCGGCTCTCCACGATCCGCAATTCCGGTACGATCCGAAGGAGCTCGACCCCGGGAGCTCCCAGGCGGTGGGCGCGATACTGGCAGGGAACGTGGTAGAGAAGCTCCAGCGGAACCGGGCGGGGATTCAGCTGTAGCCGCCGCTGCTCGATCAACAAAAGCAGGAATTCGTTCCAGTCGTAGGTGCCTTCTGCGACGAGCCGGGTGGCTTCGTCATGAAGGTCAAGCAGCTCCGGAGCCTCCTCTTTCAGGGTGAGGGTGCAACTGGTCGAGGTGCCGACGATCGGTATGCCCTTACGGGCGAAGTCGACGAGGTTTGCAACGTTGCGGCGGTGATATCGGCGGGCCGCCGCGAACTCGCCGTTCGACAGCAGCGGCAGTCCGCAACAGTTCTGCCTCGGGACGATCACTTCGAAACCATTTGCTTCCAGAATGCGGACGGCGGCCTGGCCGACGCGCGGTTCGTAATACTCGGTGGAGCATCCGTGGAAATAGACCACCTGTTTTTCGGTTGATGCTCCCGTCACTGGGGCCGGGCGTGAAGCAAACCAGCTGGTGAACCGCTCGGCGGCAAAACGCGGGATCGGCGCATCGCGATGGATGTCGAGGGCCATCTCGGCGAAGCGCCTGCCGATACGCGCTCGGGCAAGCCGGTTGGCCAGCGTACCAACGGGGCTTGCGAGCCGCCCAAGCAGCTCCGGCCGGGCCAGCAGGTTGTTCCTGATCCGCTGTCGAATGGGCACATGTCCGTGCTCCACGACTGCCGCCCGGGCACGGGCGTTCATCTCGGCGATTCGGACCCCCGAGGGACAAACCATGTTGCAGACGCGGCAGCCGCTGCAGTAGTCGACGGAGTCCGCCGGAACCGCCAGACCAGGGTGCCTGAACCGTGCGGCCTGCGGGCCACAGTACTTCGGACCGGGGAAAAGATCGGACACAGCTGAAACCGGACAGGCGGCGGTGCAGATGTTGCACTTGATGCACTGATCAAGCGTGAGCTCGACCGGCTTGTCCCGCTCGCTCACAGCAGCCCTCCCACCGCTTGAGCGGTCGCGAGTGCGACGCCTTCCGTGGAGAATTCGCGAACCGGGTCCGTCCCCCCAAGCACGCTGCCGACCGCGAACAGGTTCTCAAAGCAGAGCCCGCCATCCGGAGCGATTGGCTGGAACTCGGGGTTCACGCGGATACCTGTCTGGAAAACCGGATGGCCTTCCGGGTCGACGAAGCCCGGGTGCGTAAGCTCCGAAACATCAGTGACCGGCAACCCGAACAACGGCTCCACTACATTCAAGTTGCGGCCGGCGACGAGCCCGCCACTAAGGATTCCCCCGGTTGCCAGGACGAACTGCCCGGCACAGTGCGGCTTGGAGCGCGACGCCGCCTCTGTCCACACCTTCTCGATCCTGTGTGCGTTGTGTTCGAAACTTACTGCCTCCATGCCGTCCGACACTTCAACTCCAGCCTGTCGCAACGCTTGAATGAGGATGTTCTGCAGGCGCAGCCCCGGTACGGATGGAGGCAGCCCGGGAATCTCGAAAACCTGGCACCCGGTCTTCCGTTCAATCTGTTCGAGGATCCTGCCGGTTCGTGAGAGGCCGAGGACCGCGGGCAGTCCCAGACGTATCGGACTCTTAGCGGGATGCGCCGTCAGCTCAGAGGCGAGCAGATCGCAGAAACCATCGCAGTGGACTGGCTCGTCGAAGAATTGGGCGAGAATCTTAGAGTTCAGGGCCCGACGTTGGGACGGCAACCGCATATCGATCCTTGCCCAATCGGCCTCATACCCGGCTTCTTGGAGGTTCCGCGCCACCAGGGCGGGGAAGAAGTCGAGATAATCCTTCGGCCCGATGATCAGGAAGGGTTCTTGTTGCTCGCCCGGTTTGACGAGTCCGTGCGCCGTCGATTCAGGGACAAGGCAGACTGGACGAAGGCCGCCGCAGGCGGTCGGGAGAAGGGAATTGGAACTCGTGGCACCGACGAAAGGGTAGTCGGCAGCGGCGCAAAGGCGCGTCAGTTCGGCTACTCCTGCTTCGAGGTTTTTGATCCCGGCAACCGCGTACGGGTGGTGAGGGTTGCGCTCGACGAGACGTCCAAGGGCGGTTCTTAAGTCGGACACGGGATGTTCACTTCCCGGCTCGCGGCCTAGGATGTCGATTGTGCCGGCCGAGAACATGAGGGCGCTTTGTCCATTGGTGATCAACCGGACGGTGCGTCCACGCCGGGCGGCGAACCAGGCGGTCATCAGGCCGGCGAGTCCGCCTCCTATCACGAGGACGTCCGAGGTGCTCGTAAAGGTGGGTTTGCCCGCCGACGGTTTTCGGCGCCCTGCTGACCTGCCGTCGCCGTCGTCCGGAGGCACTTCCTGGCCGGGGTGCGCAAGGCTGTCACCCCGGGTGTTCGTGCCGAGAAGATCACCGCTACCTGCGTAGCCCATCGATCGCGGGCCGGGCAGAGAGTCGATCGCCATCACGTTGGCATAGATCAACTCGGCCAAACGCTCCTGTTTCAACTGGGTCCCCGATAGGACGGGTCGCAGACCGCGCCAGCGGGCCTGAAGGAAGTCCCGCATCGAGGCGTTTATGTCGACAACCGGGTTTCCCGCCTCCCGTTCCAGCAGTCCTGCGATGCGGTAAGTGCAGAAACTGCCTTGGCATGGTCCCATGCCAAGCCGGGTGTCTCGGCGAACGTCATCAATCGTCACTGCCCGCCCGAGCACGATTGCGAGCTTGACGTCCTCGTATGTCGCCAGTTCGCACTCGCATATCAGCGAGTCCTGCAGTTGTGCCGATTCGACGCGACGGAGCCGGGAACCGAGCGAGTGATATCCTTCGGATTCAAGGGGTTCCAGATGCGTGCGGCACGGCCGGGATACCGCAAGCTTCTCGCAGACCTTGTCGACGGTAACCTGGGCCATGAGTCGGTATGTCGTCCATTTGCCCCCGGTTATGGTAATGAGCCCTGCTACTCCGTCAACCACCTCGTGGTCGATGAGGACGTGCGCTCGGGTTATCCGTCGCGAGTGAGTGGATTGGCTCTGTTGGTACAGCGGGCGCACGCCGGTCCAGGCGCGTAGCATGCGCAGCTCGCGAAAGCCGGGGATCATCTGCTCTGCCTCCTGGAGCATGAGGGCGATCTCCCACGGCTCGATGCCGAGAGAATCAGGATCTTCCACCGGCTCGTCGGTCGTGCCGATGATCGAAACCGTGTGGGCGGGAACCAGGATGTCGCCGTCTGAAGGTGGTTTGCAGCGGTTAATGACCGAATGAACAACACGGTGGTTGACGGCTACCATGGTGCCTTTGCCCGGCCGCATCGGGATTTGAATCCCGACCGTGGCCGCAATCTTCCCGGCCCAGGCGCCCGAGGCGTTGACCACGACATCGGATTCGATGCTCACTTCTTCCCCGGAGACCAGGTCGTGGCACAGAGCGCCCGTGATCCTCGGGGAGCCGCTATCCTGATGGAGCAGGCGTTTCACTTCGTAATAGCGGCGAACTTCCGACCCTTGTTCTTCGGCCGACCGGGCGTTCAAGTCAGTCGCGAGGAAGGAGTCGGCCGAAGCATCCGGGACTCGAAAGCAACGGGTGATTGCCGGATTCAGGCGCGGTTCCTCACGCAGCATGGTGCCGATTGGGACTTCCTCGACCGGAATGCCGGCGGCCCGGCAGCCTTCCAGGAACCGGGGGACGTAACTCGGGTCGTCGGTCGGAGTGGACACGAACAAGCCGCCCGTATTCTCGAGACAGTGCGGGATGATCTTGCGGAGGATGCGATTTTCTTCAATGCATTCGCGCGCCGCGGATGGGTCGTTGCAGACGTAGCGCGCCCCGCTGTGCAGGAGACCATGGTAGCGGCCGGTAGTGCCCGAAGCGAGGTCCCGGCGCTCGACGAGAATCGCCCGGAAGCCGCGCATGGCCAAGTCGCGCAGGACGCCCGCACCGGTCGCTCCGCCGCCGATCACGAGCACCTCCGTCTTTATTCGACGCATAAATGACTCTGAACCCGCGTTATGCGGCGAGGTTTGGATAATCAAAATGGAGCCGCGCACGAAGCGGTGCGAGGGTGTTGAGAATGTTGGCCTTCGTGTAAATAGGCCTGAAAGGCCGACACATATTAGCCCAGGGCGGAGCGCTTTGTGCGTAGCCCTGGGTCCCGGTTCGAAGCTGATATCCAGCCCTGAAAGGGCGGCACAACTCTCTATCGTGCAGCTTGTTACGCCCTTTCAGGGCTGG
>CAYQYP010000128.1:0-2940 GCA_964421755.1 uncultured Acidobacteriota bacterium | reverse complement strand
GAATGTCTTCGAAGGGGGGTTTCTGGGGCTAGACAATATCGGGCTCTTTGACCGGAGCGCACCCCTGCCCACTGGCGGTTATCTTGAACAGGCCGACGGCACCGCCTGGATGGCGCTTTTCTGTCAAAACATGCTCGAAATCGCGGGGCAGCTGGCCGTTGAGAGACCGGCCTACCTTGGGATGTGTCGAAAATTTATCGAGCACTACCTTTGGATCGCGTCTTCCATGATCCACGGCGGAGGGGACATCGGGATGTGGGATGAGGAAGATGGGTTCTTCTACGACGTCCTCCGGTTGCCGAATGGCCAGTCGATGCGTTTGAAGGTTCGCTCCATGGTGGGGTTGCTTCCCTTGTGCGCGGTCACCGTCTTCGAGGGTACCGGCATGTGGATGGACACTGAGGACGCACGGCGGCTGCGCAGGTTCCTGGGAGCACGGCCGGAACTGAGGGCCCTCATCCACGATCCGCTCAAACCCGGCCAGGCAGACCGTAAGCTGTTCTCCATCCTGAACGAAGCCAAGCTCCGTCGGGTTTTAGCGACCATGCTTGACGAAAAGGAGTTTCTCAGCCCATTCGGTGTCCGGGCCCTCTCCCGCTATCATTCGGAGCATCCCTGCGTGTTTCGAACGGGGGACCAGGAATTCAGGGTCGCCTACCTGCCAGCGGAATCCGATAGCGGAATGTTCGGCGGTAACTCAAACTGGCGGGGGCCCATCTGGATGCCCGTCAACGGCCTGATCATCCGGGCTCTGCTGCAGTACTATGCTTACTTCGGAGACAATTTCACGGTCGAATGCCCGACCGGATCCGGAAGGCGGATGACCCTGTACCAGGTGGCCGAAGAGCTCGGACGTCGGCTGGCCTCCATCTTCCTGCGGGACAGCCAGGGCCTACGGCCGGTCTATGGAGGAACCACCAAGTTCCAGGAAGACCCGCACTGGCGCGATCTCATTCTGTTCTACGAGTACTTCCACGGTGACAACGGGGCCGGGCTGGGAGCCAGCCATCAGACAGGATGGACCGGCATTATTGCCCGCATCATGCATTTGTTTGCCACCACCACGTCCGAGCAGATCCTTGAGCTCGGTAAGCTCGCCGCGGTGACCGACGCGGAAGGACGCCCGTCGGAGCCCGAGCCGTTGGTAGCGGCCGCAGGGAGATGAGTCAAGAAACTCGTTTATTCGATACGCGATACTTGTGAGCCAATTGCAAAACGAATATCGAATGTCGAATATCGAATGTCGAATATCGAAGGAAGGGAAAAGAGACAGTGCTGGACAGATAATCACAGCGGGATCTCCCCAGCGTCCAATTGTTGGTGAGGTGCCGAGTTAGGAATCATTAGGAGATCCTAACTTCGACATTCGATATTTGTTTTGCGGCGGATCATGGGGCATTTTGCCCCACTCGCCACTCGCCCCTCGCCACTCGCCACTTGCCACTCGCCACTTGCCACTCGCCACTTACCACTGTTCTTTTTACCAGTTGCGCGAAGGGCGGCAGTCCGGCAGTTTGCTCGCATGGTGAGCACGCCGGCCTTCATGCCCACGAGAAGGCCAGGGACTGCCTTGGCCTTTGTTCTTCTGCTGCTGGTTGGACGCGCCGTCGCCCAGGACGTCCAATCGGTACCGACGGCTGCGCCTGTAATCGCGTACATCTCGCCTACAGACACGAGTCTCAAACGATTTCCCCAGAACCTGGGGAAGAACTTCTTGGGATTGTTAGACAAGAAGAACGTTCTGCCCCTGGTGATCGGCGCCTCGGCCACCTCAATCGTCTCCCCTTTTGACGATGACCTGAAAGACAGCATAGGAAAGAACGGGGAATCGAGCACTATCGGAAAAGTCGGCTCGGTGATCGGCGGTCCGGCGGTTGTACTGCCGACCGTTACTGGGCTCCTGATAGGCGGGCACTATTCGACCAACACTCGGTTCCGCTTGTTCACGTACAACCTGGCCCAGGCCACAGCCATTAATGAGGCCCTTGTGCAGAGTCTGAAGGCCGCCGTCGGTCGCACGAGGCCCGATGGGAGCGACAACCGGTCGTTCCCGTCCGGGCACGCTTCGACCTCTTTCATGATCGCCACGGTCGTGCACCGCAGTTATGGGAGGACGGCGGGGATTATGGGCTACTCGGCGGCCACGTTCATCGCCTTTTCGAGGATGAGGGAAAACAAGCATTGGGCCAGCGATCTGGCGGCAGGTGCCACGCTCGGCTACATCGTGGGAAGCAGTGTCAGTCGGCGAAACGGGCTTTCAGTGCGGGTGGGCAAAATAACGCTTGTGCCCAGCTTTGATCCGTTTCAAAGAAGAATCGGAGTCAGCTTTGTCACTGTTTCCGAATAGACCTGAAAGGAAGGAGGACTTATGGCAGCTGCCAGCAAAGGCATGGCGATGGAGAGGGAGGCCACCAGAAGCAACACCAAGAAACTCAAGCGCAAGCAGTATGAAAAGGAGCTCGCCAAACTCCATGTTGAACTGGTGAAACTTCAGGAATGGGTCAAGTACAAGGGGCTCAAGGTGTGCATCGTTTTTGAGGGGCGCGACACCGCGGGCAAGGGTGGAGCCATCAAGGCGATTACTGACCGGGTCAGCCCCCGTGTCTTTCGGGTCGTAGCGCTGCCGGCCCCGACCGACCGCGAGAAAACCCAGATGTACGCCCAGCGTTACGTACCCCATTTCCCGGCGGCGGGCGAAGTTGTCATCTTCGATCGCAGTTGGTACAACCGCGCGGGGGTCGAGCGGGTCTTGGGATTCTGCACCGAGGCGCAGGCAAAGCGTTTCCTCGAAATAACACCCAGCTTTGAGACGCTGATGATCGAGTCGGGAATCATTCTCCTGAAGTACTGGCTGGAAGTCAGCCAGCAGGAGCAGACCCGGCGGCTGGAGTCCCGCATGGATGACGGGCGCAAGATCTGGAAGCTGTCGCCCATCGATCT
>CAYQYP010000127.1:0-37383 GCA_964421755.1 uncultured Acidobacteriota bacterium | reverse complement strand
CCAGCCCTGAAAGGGCGTAACAAGCTGCACGATAGAGAGTTGTGCCGCCCTTTCAGGGCTGGATATCAGCTTCGAACCGGGACCCAGGGCTACGCACAAAGCGCTCCGCCCTGGGCTAATATGTGTCGGCCTTTCAGGCCTTTTTACACGAAGGTCAACATTTTCAACACCCTCGCTGTCGTGCGCGGCTCTGAAAAGGCAATGACAGCCGGCAAGTGAATTGAGTATCGTGTGCCCGGAATGCAACACCAAGGTCAACGGATGAGGTCGAAAATCGGGCGTATCTTCACAGTGGTTTTCACGGTCCTCCTTGCCTCGGGGGCGTGCTCGCGATCTGTCCCGCAGGACGTCACCACCGTCAAACTGGTCCGCGTTCCGTACCTGTCTATGGCTCCGCTGGTGATAGCCGAGCAGGAGGGGTATTTCAGGGAACAGAAGCTCGAAATCGAGCTGGTGACTTTCCGAAGGGCTGGGGATGCTGTGGCAGCCCTGGCTCGCGGCCAGGTCGACGTCGTCGCCGGTTCGGTCAACCTTGTGCTCCTGAATGCGATTGAAAAGGGCGCGAACATTCGGATCGTGGCCGACAAGGGTCACTACACGCCCTCCAGTTGCGCGGTCAGCGCGCTGCTGGTCCACCGGGACGCGCTCCAGGATGGCACGCTCGCATCCCTCTCGTCGCTGCGAGGAAAAAAAGTCGACTTCAGGGAGAACTCCATCCTCAGCTATGCCTACGATTCGCTGCTTCAGCGGGACCGGTTGACCCTCGACGACGTCGAGATGGTGAACCTGCCCCGGGGCGGACAACTGGCCGCACTGCAGAATCGGGCGGTTGCCGCCGTTTCCGCTGCGGACCCGTGGCTGACGCAGTTTCAAGACTCCGGCCCGGTGGTGGTTTGGCATTCGATCAACGAAGCTGTCGAGCGGCTTCAGTACTCGATGATCGCGTATGGCCCCAGTTTCCTCGAAAAATCGAGCGACACTGGAAGGCGTTTCATGATTGCGTATCTCAAGGGAGTCCGGCAGTACAACGAGGGCAAGACCGAGCGGAACCTCGCGATCATCGCCAAAGAGACCGGCGTGGGCGCCTCGGTTCTCTCGAGGTGCTGCTGGCCTGACATCGACCGAGACGGCGCAATCATTTCAGATGGGCTGCGCGGGTACCAGGAATGGGCGGTCAAGAGACGCGAGCTTGGCCGCGTGCTGCCGCTCGAAGCCGTCTGGGAACCTCGTTTCGTCCAATCGGCGAGCCTGGTGCTACAGGGGGCGGGTGCGGTATCTGGAGGCAATGATTAGCATCGAGTGCAGGAACATCTCGAAAATTTTCCGCTCCCCGAGAGGGGATACCGAGGCGTTGAGGTCTGTCAACTTCACTGCGGCCGATAACGAGTTTCTGTGCATCGTTGGGTCCAGTGGGAGCGGGAAGACAACGCTGTTGAAGATCCTGGCTCGGGTGCTGGAACCGACCTCCGGTGAGGTGGTCGTCCATTCGTTGAACGGACAGCAGCCCCGAAATGCGCTTGTCTTTCAGGAACATGGTCTTTTTCCCTGGATGACGGTCTTGGACAACGTCTCCTTTGGTTTGGAAATGCAGGGAGTGCGACGCAAAGAACGGGCGGAGGCAGCGCACTGCTTTATCCGGAAGGTTGGGTTGGAGGGTTTCTCGAGGAGCTATCCCTTCGAGTTGTCGGTTGGCATGCGGCAACGGGTCGCGCTTGCACGCGCCTTCGTTTCGAACGCCCAGATCCTGCTGATGGACGAACCCTTTGGCTCGCTCGATGCGCAAACACGGCTGCTTCTGCAGGAGGAACTCCTGGCTCTTTGGACCCAGGAGAGGAAGCTGGTCATCTTCGTGACCCACGACATGGATGAGGCTATTCTGCTGGCTGACCGGATCCTGGTGATGTCCGGATCGCCGGGGACGATCCTCGAGCAGATACCGGTGGACCTCCAGCGCCCCCGGGACCCAACCAGTGAATGGGCGGAATCGGTGGGTCTGAAGAAGGAGATCTGGACGCTGCTCGAGCAGGATGTCCGCAGACGACTCTATAGGTCGCGGCCATGAAGACGTCTCGCATTTCGGCGGTGACAGCCGTTCAGCTATTGATTGTGGCTGGGTTCCTGGGCACATGGGAAGGCCTCGGACGCGCCGGGCTGGTCTCCTCGCTTTTCTTCCCCGCTCCCTCGGTCATTCTCGGGACACTGCTGGATCTCTTTCGAAGTGGAGAGCTGGTCGTACACCTTGGAGCCACGATGTCACGCATGGCAGGCGGTTTCCTCGCGGGCAGCGCCCTGGGAATCATGATCGGGCTCCCGATGGGGTGGTCCCCGCGCCTCCAGGGTCTTCTCGATCCCTTCGTCGCCGCCCTGCATCCTGTCCCCAAAATTTCACTTCTCCCGTTGGTCATGATTGTTCTCGGAATCGGCGAGGCACCGAACCTGGTTATCATTGCGCTTGCCAGTTTCTTCCCCATGCTGATCAGTTCGCTCGCGGGCGTGCACCAAATCAGCCCACTCTACTGCGAGGTGGCGAAAAACTACGGCGCCACGCCTCTTCGGATGTTCCACCGGGTGATTCTCCCTGGGAGCCTGCCTCTCATTTTCGCTGGCATTCGACTGGCTCTGAACTCGGCTCTGGTCGTCACCATATCGGTTGAACTGGTTGCGGCGGAAACAGGCCTGGGCTCAATGATCTGGACCGCCTGGGAAACTCTGCGGATCGAGGCACTGTATGCCACCGTCTTTCTAACCGCCCTGCTTGGGTTGAGCTTCAGCTTGATTCTCAACAGTCTTTCCCGCTGGGCTATTCCCTGGCAGGTCAGGAGTTGATCGGGCCCGGGCGTTCAGCTGCATTTCGGTTGCCATAGGCCGGACTCCTCGGTGCAACCTGGCGCGACACTTTATACGGATTTTGGAACCATAGAGCGCCAGGTGGGCGACCGGCCATTCTTGGGGGCAACCAACAGAGTCCCGAAGGGACGAAAGACCTCGAGATCCGCATAAAGTGCAGAACCTGCAAGCGCTCTCCAATCTTTTAGTTGCGGAAGGGCGCGCCCGGTGGTTTAATGCCAACCGAACGAGCAGACCCGATCGCCGGGCGTATCGATTGATCGGGTCCAAGTGGACAGGCAGGCGCGAACGCCGACCGTGCTGATAGACCAGGCCTCCCAACCTAAGAGGCGGATTGCGCGGCTGCTTACCAGGTTCAGGGAGGCGAACCATGCGCAGTATGGGGCGGTATCTCGAGCTTGTCGGTTGTGTCGCGTTGGCAGCGTTGCTCATCTCGTCCGGCAGGGTGGTGTCCTGGGCGCTGTCCGACGCAGCAACGCGGCTTCCCAGCAGGATTGACTCTGAACCTCCCGTTTCCACAGCGATTACCACGGCCGCCACAGCCCGCGAACTGGCATCGGCTATGGGCATCAGCGACCAAGACATCGTCGTTGCCGAATACACGATGAATCAGGATCCGCTGGCCCGCGCTGTTGGAAGCGGGACGATCGGCTATTTCCCAACCCATGGCGATACGGCCGCCATACTATCCACGGGTTACGCGGGCGGCCTGGAAGTGGCCTCCCGCACCCCGAACTGGACGACGAATCTGGAGGGCAGCCCCGACACAGTGCAGCTTCACCTCAAGCTCAAAGTCCCAGCCGGGAAGACCTGCATGGGTTTTGACTTCGCCTTCTATTCCGAGGAATTTCCGGAATGGGTGAACAGCCGCTACAACGACTTCTTCGTCGCGGAGAAGGGAAAGACCGATATTCAAACGTCGTACGATCCCGAGACCTTCAACCCTATTATCACTTCGACCTACAATTTTGCGTTCGACTCCAAGAAAAGTGTCGTGACGGTCAACAGTGCTTTCGGGATCAGTGGAAATACCGGGACCTTCTTCGACGGGGTGACGCCCCTGCTGCGGGCACAGACGACTGTAACCGCCGGTCAAGACGTCGATCTGTACTTCACGATCGGGGACGTAGGTGATTCAAACGTCGATTCGGCCGTAGTCCTCGACAACTTCGCCTGGAGCTCGGATGACTGCGTCGAAGGGGCAAAAGTAGAGGGACAGTTCGTTCCGCCGATCCCGTCAGAAAAGTGGACCCGCAGCATCCGCGTGGACACCAATCAGAATGGCCGCCCGGATCCGGCGGACGGGACGGTCGATGTCACCCGGGACTTCGGGAGTATGAACTACCTGACTTTTGAAAGTCGCTTCGGAACCTGCGTTGTGGAAATGGGAAACCCTGATCCGCAAAGTGGAAATTTCCAGTCATTGATCTATCGACAGCCCCAATCGAGCGGCGACGCTGCGATTCGCCCGGTGGGGAATGCCCTCTTGCAGGCGAACGCAACGGCACCGGACCAGTCGGTCCTCACAGTGAACATCGACGGCTATGACGCGAACCGGCGACCGAGCTCGGCGTCCATGGTCGAGGAGCGAACGCGGGGTGGAGCTTTGGGTGTAAAGACCGGAACACTCGCTGCCCAGGATACCAACGGGGACGGAATCGTCGACGCGCATGTGGGCGAGGGAACAGGCATACCGCGGACTTCGCTCAGCATGGTGTACTCCGACGTAAACGGTGACGGCAACTCCGATTTCTTCAGCATGCCGTGGGCAGTCGTGCAAGCTGCGGCGACGGCGACGAACAATCCCGTACCCCCATTCCAGGTTTGGGTTCCGCTGGGCGATACGAACGGCGACGGGATCCCGGACGCCCCCGCTTTTGACTTTGACTTTGACAACAAACCGGACCCTGGGATACCGCTGCCGGTTGTCGTAGCGGGGCCAAAGAACGTAGCCCAGGAATTCAGCCTGTCATTCGCACAGTTTGCCAACGGCCAGGTAAGCGGACTTTCCATTACCAGCGAGGTGATACTGGCCAACCAGGATTCGACAGCGGCTGCGCACGCAGAGGTGACCATCCGCGATGCTGAAGGGGCTCTTTTCCCTGTCAAAATCAACGGGCAGCCGACGACCGGGGTGATCGCGGTTGACATTCCCGCCGGCGGCATGCGGTCTTTGAAAACGAGCGGCGATGGGGCCCTTACGGTCGGTTCGGTCACAGTTAAATCGAACCGCCCTTTGTCGGGTACGACCATCTACTGGGGTCCCGCTGGTGCAGCGGGCGTGGGGGCTAGCGCGGACTTTGGCCAGGGGTTTGTCGCCCCGGTACGACGAGTCTTAAGCCAGAATATCGGCACAGGGGTCGCCATAACAAACCTTCAGGGCACCGCCATTGAAGTTAAGCCGGAGCTCTATGAGGCCGACGGTGCTTACCTTTGCAAAGGGTACTCGGAAAGGATCGATCCTTACGGGCAATTAGCCATCATGGTGGACGAATTCGACTGGGACCTTTGGGGTGCGGACGAGGAGAAACTTAACGATTTCGCTGGTCTCCTCAAAATTCTTGTGTCCGGAAAAGCGGGCGCGACGGTCCTGCTCACGAGGGCCGGGGAGTATGCAACCCAACCGGTCATGCCCTGCTTCAACACGAATGGGACCAAGCCTGTTCAACTGCTCACCACGATGGCTTCGACACCGGCTCTCAGCCAGAGCTTCTCTCTCGATTTCGCGCAGTTCGCCACGGGGGCAGTGGGTAAGGATTCAATCGTAAGCAGCATCTACCTCTTCAACCAGGACCTGAATGCGCCTGCCACGGCGACCGTTCTGGTACGCGATAACAGCGGCCAGCCACTCAATGTCGTCCTGAATGGGCAATCGGTTGCGGGAGAACTGTTGGTCTCAGTACCGCGCAACGGCCTTCAAATTGTCAATACCGATGGAACGGGCGCCGTCAAAATCGGCTCGGTGACCGTCAGCTCGGACCGTGTCGTCTCAGGCAACTTGCTCTACGCCAGTTCGGTCGGTGCCGCCGGGGTGGGGCCCAGCGCCCAGACTGGCCAGGGGTTCATCGCACCCATGGAGAACAACCAGGCAGCGGGAATCAGTACCGGGATTGGGGTGACCAACCTGAGTGCCCTGCCAGCGGATCTGAGTTTCAGCTTGTGCAATATGGATGGCCACCAGCAGGCGATCGCGCAGGTGAGACTGGCTGCGCACGGCCATCTGGCGCAAATGCTTTCGGAGTTCCAATGGAGCCCTCCTCTCGATCTGAGGAATTTCAAGGGCGTGCTAAAAGCCACCAGTGGAGGAAAGAAGATTGCAGCGACGGTTCTTCAGACCCGGCCAAATCAGTATCTGACCATGCCGGTTGGCCTGAAATTGAACTAGTCGCATTGTCACGCAAATCGGTTTCTATCGTGGCGCAGATCTTGTTCGTTTGGGCTACCGGTCGGAGAAATGCAGATGAGCTGGGTTGATGCGGCTACGGGAGTGCCAAGGAGCCTGCCAACATGAAGTATCGGCTTCCCGCGGTTCTGTTTGTCGTGCAGGCAATCGGCCGGATAGTGACGCAGCAGGTGATCAACGGGAGTCTGCCCCTAACCGGCCGGTTCGCCCTTGAGCTCTTGCTCGTCACCGCCGTTCAGACCCTTGCGCTCGTCGGACTCGAGAATCTCGTTCGACTGGCATTCCGCGAGCCTGGTCCGGCACGGCCGCTCCCCCTTGTCCTCTCCTGGCCGATTCTCGCGCTTGCCTACGCGACCGTGATGGTTGGATACGACCTGATTAAAAACAACCACCTCGATCTTACTTTCGCTTCATATGTGCAAACGATTGTCGTACCCACTCTTCAAGCGGTTTCTTTGGCGTGTTTATCAGCTGGCTCTTGGAAATCGTGGGTTCGGGACCTGCTGGGCGTCTTCAGCAGGCAACGCTTCCTTATCGTTGTGACAATCGCGGATATCGTCGTCCTCTGGCTCGCGGCGGGCCGAGGGGTTGACTACGAGGCCGGTTCTTTTCCGGTCGGAGGCCTGCCTGCTTACTACATTGGTGTGAAAGCTCTGACCGCCGGCTTTCTCACGCTGGTGTGCGCGTGGAGACACCCCGTCGATCGTCTCGAAAGGAGCTTGATCGCCTTACTCGGCATCGGGCTGGTGGGCCACGGTTGGGACCGGGTCTTCCGCTGGGTGGCCCCCCTGCCGGCGATCCTGTTCCCCGACTGGCCCCTACTGTTTCAATGGATTCTCTTCTATGGGCCCTTGTTCGTTGCCATTGTCTTGCTGGTGACCCGAGTGAGCGACAGCTGGAGTTCCAACCATGCGGGCGCTGCAGACTGGTTGCGGGTCGCTCTCGGTTTCCTTCTTTTCGGCACCCTGGTTGTGGCCCTGGATATCTACAACCGGCCGGTATTGCCGTTATTCTGGGCAAAAGTGGTGTGGATAGCCGGGTTCCTCTGCGTCAGCGCCATCTGGATCGCCGTCTGGGACTTCTCCGACACGTCTCCTGCCGTCAGCGCAGATACTTGCGCGACATCTCGAAGCTGAGCAGTGAGACAATCAGGGAGGAGATAACGAGCAAAGAAGCTTCGTTGAAATGACCGCGGGCCAGCCGCATCAGGGCGACTCCCATGAACCCGAAGCCGTGACACATCCGGATGCCCCACGTCCTGATGGTTGAGCCATGCGGGTAACGCAGCATGAAAAGGACGAAACCGGCTGAGGCCATCGAAAAGAAAAACAGCGAGGCAAGGCCTAGCAACTCTTCCACGATTGTCCCTTTCACGAGTGCCGGAGTTGGACTGCCCGGCCCTGCTTGGCGTCCGCACCCCCGACGGCTAACCGCTTGGAACTACTCGACTTTGAATTGACGACAGAGTACACCCGCTTCACGGAGCAGCTGGAACGACGTTTCATTCAGCGGATAGTCTACATTGTAAACCACTTCCTTGATCCCTGCGTTGATGATCATCTTCGTGCACATCAGGCACGGGGCGAATGTCGTGTACAGCGTTCCGTCCTTCACGCTAACCCCGTGGTAAGCCGCCTGCACGATCGCGTTCTCCTCCCCGTGCGAACAGAGACACTCGTCTAGCTTAGTACCGGAATCGGCCAAATTGTTGCAGCGGGGGCAGCCTCCTTCGTAACAATTTTTTGTTCCCCTGGGTGTTCCGTTGTACCCGGTTGAAATCACCCGGCGGTCGCGCACGATGATCGCGGCCACTTTGCGCTTCACGCAGTTGCTTCTCAAGGAGGCCACTTTCGCCAGGCTCATGAAGTACTCGTCCCAGCCTGGCCGATCAAGCTTGGTTGCAACCCGCTGAAGCAGCTCACGAATCCTGCCGTTCAGCTCCTCAATCGTAGAGTTGTTCTCGAGGCGGAAATCGGCCAGGGCCTCCGTCGCTTCGAGCTGCTGTCGCTCCGATTGGGGATTGGAGGCCTCTCGCGCCTCCAGCGCGATGAACTGTTCGTAGGTCGTCGGATCGCTCTCGCGTTTCCTCGCCTTCATCCGCTCAAAGCGCACCGCCGGATCGGCCACGACTGCAATAAACAAGAAGCGGGGCGACCGCCGGAAGACCGCCACTTCGTCGGGATGTCTTATGGAGTCCACCACGTAGTTCTTGTCACGCTGCAGCTGGCCTAGCACCTGTTCAGCCAGGTAACCGGTTCCGCCTGTCGCCCGCAACTCGGTGCCCACTTCCAGGAGAAGCTGTCTGCTCACTTCGTGCCCGCGTGCCCGAATCTGCTCACGAATCACATCCGAGAGAGAGCGATAATAGAAGCCCTTTGCCTTAAGATATTCAGCTACAACACCCTTACCCGCACCATTCTTGCCTGTCAGACCGATGATCATGGCCCTCTTTTATAGCACAGCCGCGGCCAGCCGGCGTGGTAAGGATTCCGCTGATGCCCGACTTGGAAGCCGGACTGCCCCGGACCAGCCTGTGCTATATTCCTTGAATGGCTAACTTCCAACCCGTGGATTTTCTGCAGCTTGACGACCTTCTGGCCGACGAGGAAAAGCTCGTAAGAGACAGTGTTAGGGCATTTGTCGAGGAGAATGTGCTCCCGGTCATCGAGGATTGCTATCAGTCGAGTCGGTTCCCGGAACAACTCATCAAGCCGATGGGAGATCTCGGCTATTTCGGGGCCAATCTGGAGGGGTACGGCTGCGCGGGTTTGAACAATGTCGCCTACGGCTTGATCATGCAGGAGCTGGAACGTGGGGACAGCGGCTTGCGAAGTTTCGTCTCGGTCCAGGGAGCGCTCGTGATGTACCCCATCCACGCCTTCGGCAGCGAAGAGCAGAAACAACGCTGGCTCCCGAAGCTACAGGCGGGCGATGCGATTGGCTGCTTCGGATTGACCGAGCCCGATTTCGGGTCAAACCCGTCCGGCATGCGAACTCGGGCACGCCGGGACGGGGAAACATACGTCCTGAACGGCTCGAAGGCATGGATCACAAACGGCGGTCTCGCCCAGGTAGCTGTTGTTTGGGCGAAGTGCGAGGACGAGGCGATCCGCGGCTTTCTGGTCGAGAGGGGAACACCCGGTTTCGAGACTAAGGACTACCACAACAAGCACTCGCTGCGCGCTTCCGTTACCTCGGAACTGTTCTTTGACGACTGCCGCGTTCCCGCTGAAAACTTACTGCCCGGCACCACAGGGCTCAAGCACGCGCTCATGTGTCTCAGTCAGGCTCGCTATGGAATTGCCTGGGGAGCCATAGGAAGCGCGATGGCCTGTTTTGACGCCGCCCGACGCTGGTCTATAGAGCGCAAGCAGTTCAACGATCGGCCGATCGCGTCCCACCAGTTAGTGCAAAAGAAGCTCGCCGATCTCCTGACCGAGATCACCAAGGCGCAGCTGCTGGCGTTACGGGTGGGACAGCTGAAGGATCAACACAAGGTCAAACCGGTCCAAATCTCAATGGCCAAGCGCAATAATGTCTGGGTCGCACTCGAGACTGCCCGGACTGCCCGGGACATTCTCGGGGCGAATGGCATCCTCAGCGATTACCCGGTTTTCCGTCATATGGCGAATCTGGAGTCTGTCTTCACCTACGAGGGCACACACGACATCCACACGCTCATCCTCGGACAGCACATCACCGGAATTCCGGCGTTCGAGTAACAGAGCCTTAAACGGACGGTCCTCGGCAACCTGATTGGTCTGAAAACTGAGGCGGCCTCCGGCCTTAGCCAGCGTCCCCGCATATCACGGCGCCGCAAGTGAGTGTCCGACTTGGGAGAGTCGGACCTACGCCGGAGTTACCTCGCGCAACAGCCAGCCAGTTGCCGGCCGTGTCCGACTCGGGAGAGTCGGACACCTGGAGTTTTTACATTCTCAGGCCTGAAAGGCCGAGACACCTCTGCCAACCCAGGGCTGCGCGAAAAGCGCTCCGCCCTGGGCTGGTATGTCTCGGCCTTTCAGGCCGAAGGCCGCCTACTTTCTTCGGCCTGAAGCAAAGCTGTCGAAGCCGGGCGGAAAATGTAAACTCCAAGTGTCCGACTTAGGTGAGTCGGACACTACTCGCGGTCTTCGTACTGAAGCTTGATCGATTGCAGGACGGTCGGATCCGCCAGGGTGCTCGTATCTCCGAGGACCCGGCCTTCGGCGATATCCCTGAGAAGCCTTCGCATGATCTTCGCGCTGCGGGTTTTAGGAAGCTCGGGTGTAATGAAGATCCGCTCCGGTCTCGCGATCGCACCTATTCTCTCGGTGACATGCTGCTTCAGTTCCTCGACCAGGTCCTGGGGAGCCCGCCGTTCGTCGGAACGCAGGGTAACGAACGCTGCGATCGCCTGTCCCTTGATCTCGTGATGGACACCGATGACGGCTGCTTCCGCGACCGACGGATGGCTGACCAGGGCGCTCTCGATTTCCATGGTGCCGATCCGGTGACCTGCGACGTTCAGAACATCGTCCACGCGACCGAGGATCCAGAAATACCCGTCGCGGTCGCGCTTGGCGCCATCTCCCGTGAAATACAGCCCAGGGAAACGACTCCAGTACTGACGTTTCCAGCGGTCCGGATCGCCCCAAATACTGCGGGCCATGGCGGGCCATGGCTTGCGGAGCACGAGGTATCCACCCCCACCCAGATCCACCGTTTCGCCCCGTTCGTTTACGATGTCGGCCTCGATGCCGGGCAGCGGAAGGGTGGCCGATCCCGGCTTCAATTCAGTGATGCCCGGCAACGGGGCAATCATCATCATTCCGGTTTCAGTCTGCCACCAGGTGTCCACGATCGGCACGCGATCACCCCCGATATACTTGCGATACCAGATCCACGCCTCCGGGTTGATCGGTTCGCCGACAGTCCCCAGCAGCCGGAGCGAGGTCAGGTTGTGACGTTCCGGGTAGCCGGTTCCCCAACGCATGAAGGCGCGAATGGCAGTCGGGGCGGTGTACAGCACGTTCACGGCATACTTTTCCACGATTGCCCAGAACCTGTCTTTATCCGGATAGTCGGGCGCCCCTTCGTACATGAGGACAGTTGCCCCCAGCGAAAGCGGCCCGTAGACGATGTAACTGTGGCCCGTGACCCAACCGATGTCCGCCGTGCACCAGTAAGTATCTGTGTCTTTGACGTCGAGCACGGTGGCTGTCGTCACGTGAGTCCCGACCAGGTAACCGCCCGTCGTGTGGAGGAGGCCTTTTGGTTTTCCGGTTGTTCCGGAGGTGTAGAGAATATAAAGCGGGTGCTCGCTGTCGACAGCTTCGGTCTCAACGTGAACAGCACCGCTGTGATCCATTTCTCGGTGCCACCAATGGTCTCGCCCCTCGGTCATCGGCACCCGGGTGGCGTTCATGACGCGATTCACGACGAGCACTTGTTTGATTGAAGGACACTCGGCCACCGCCCGGTCGGCATTCTCTTTCAGCGGAACGATGTTTCCACGCCTCCAGGCGCCGTCTGCAGTAATCAGAAGCTTGGCCTCGGAATCGAGGATGCGGTCACGGAGCGAATCCGGGCTGAATCCTCCAAAAACCACGGTGTGAGGAGCTCCGATACGGGCACATGCCAGCATGGCTATGGCCAGCTCGGGTATCATCCCCATGTAGAGAGCGACCCGGTCGCCTTTCTGGATACCCAGCCGCCGCAGCGCAGCCGCGCACTGGTTGACTTCGCGATATAAATCCTGGTAGGTGAGCGTCCGCTCGTCGCCTGGCTCCCCCTCCCAGATAATGGCCGCCTTGTTCTTTCGCCACGTCTTGACGTGTCGATCGACACAATTGTGACAGACGTTCAGTTGCCCACCGATGAACCACTTGGCGTTCGGCGAATCCCATTCGAGCACCTTGGTGAAAGGCTGAAACCAGTCGATTTCCTTTGCGACTTCGGCCCAGAACGCGTCCGGGTTGGCGCGGGCATGGTCGTATATCGTCTTGTCATGCCATCGAGCCGTGCTCTGGAATTCCGGACTCGGACTGTAGCGCCGATCCTCGCTCAGCAATGTTTCGATGCTCCCGGAGATGTTCTGCTCCATCGCGTCCTCCAGTGGATTGGGCATTCGTGCCGATCAATCCAGAGTATTAGATGGTCCGGGGGAGTACAAATTGGCGGGGCCAGGGAACTGTCAGCCGCGGATTGCACGGCAGCCCGCACAGGGGGCGAACCGGTGCAATCCGTGGCCTTGGTGGGACCTAGGCGTGCTGCTGCATGGCCGTCTGTGCGCGGCGAAGCAGCTCGTCCATGGATACATCTTCCTTATGCGTTGCGATCCACCAGTGGTTGCCGAACGGGTCCTGAACACTTCCGGCCCGATCGCCCCAGAATTGATCTCGCATCTGCTCTTTCGGAGTTGCGCCGGCTTTCACAGCCGTCTGGTACAGCTTGTCCGCATCCTCGGTATAGATGAACAGCATGCAGGGAGTCGGCCGAAACTCGCCCATAGCAGGGCCGAGCATCAGCATGGAATCGCCGATCTGCATTTCCGCATGCATGACGTTGCCGTCCGGCATGCGCATCGCAAATTTCTCCTGCGCACCAAAGGCGGACTTCAGGAAGTTGATGACCTTGTCGACATTTTCAGCTAGCAGGTGCGGGGTTAACGTGTGGTAGCCCTCCGGTATCGGTCTGACAGGCATGTGTCCTCCTTGTGAAAGGGGTTTACATCAGAAAGGAAACTGCTACTAAGGGTAGATGAACCCGAGGGACGAGTTCAAGTCTGACCAGTTCCTAGTCCCAAGCGGCCGGCAACGTCACTCGCCCGCCAGGCCCAGCGGTCCGGCAACTTCGGTCATCGCGGCAATAACAAACCGAATATGCTCATCCAAATCAACACCCAATTCGGCGGCACCCTTGTAGATCTCGTCGCGATTAACTGAACGGGCGAAGGCTTTATCCTTGAGTCGCTTCTTAACGGAGCTGACCGGGAGCTCACTCACTTTCTTTCCGGGACGCACGAGGGTCGCGGCCATGATGAAACCGCACAGTTCGTCAACGGCGAAAAGGGTCTTGTCCATCTGGCTGATTCGCGGCACGCCCGTGTGTTCCCCGTGAGCGAGCACGGCGTGGACGATGTCTTCCGGATAACCGGCCTGGGCCAGTATGGCAGCGCCCACTCGCGGGTGATCGGCAGCATCCGGGTACCTTTCGTAGTCGAAGTCGTGGATCAGGCCGACGATACCCCATTTGTCCGGATCCTCGCCAAAGCGCACGGCGTAGGCACGCATCGCTGCCTCAACGGCCAGCGCGTGTTTCAGCAGACTCTCGCTCATCGTGTATTGAGTGAGCAGTGTCCAGGCCGACTGACGATCCACGTTGGCACTCATGGGTTCCTTGCCTTTCCTTGAGCATTCGCGTTCACTACCGAATCGTGGAGAATTCCGATGTACGGCAACTGCCGGTAGTTGCCGGCATAATCCAAGCCATAGCCGACCACAAACCGGTCAGGTACCTCAAATCCGAGATAGTGTATCGGTACTTCGATTTTACGGCGGTCCGGCTTGGAGAGAAGCGCACAGACGCGCAGGGAGGCCGGGTTCCGGCTCTGGAGATTACCAATGAGGTAGTTAAGCGTCAGACCGGTGTCGACTATGTCCTCAACGAGGATGACATCCTCTCCATCAATGCTCGTTTCGAGGTCTTTGAGCAGCTGCACCTGGCCTGAAGAATCGGTGGCGGTTCCGTAGCTCGACAGCGAAATGAAATCCGTCCGGACGGGAAGGTCGATATTGCGAATCAGGTCGGCGAGAAATACCGCAGCGCCCCGCAGGACACCGACAAGAAGGGGCGTTCTGCCCCGATAATCGCGGGTGACTTGTTTCCCCAGGGCGGCGACCCGCCGGCGAAGGGTCCTCGAGTCGTACAAGATCTGCTGCACTTCACTAATCTTCGGGCGCATGGGACAATGAATCTCTGAACTGCCGGGGTGGCCTTCCCTCGAAATATAACGGCGCAAGGATATTACCTTCAGGCAGAAGTCTCAAGATGTTACAATAACGCGCGTTGTAAAAGAGGAGGGCACAGGGTGACAGTTGAATATGTCGAGAAGGTTTACAACCGCTACTCCAGTTTTTACGATTTAGTCTTTGGCAAAATCTTCCAAGACGGAAGGGAACTGGCTCCGGAACTTCTGGAATTGTTCCCCGGTGCGCAACTACTCGAGGTTGGCGTGGGCACTGGCCTATCCTTCCCGCTTCTTCCCCGCAACGTTCACATCACGGCCATTGACCTGTCCCAGAAGATGCTGGACAAGGCCAAAGTGCGAGCCAAGAGCCTTGCTCTGAAAAATGTTGACCTGATCAAGATGGATGCGACCCGGCTCGATTTCCCGGACAACAGCTTTGACCGGGTGCTGGCCGCTTACTTCATCTCTACCGTGCCCGATCCGGTCGCGGTCGTGAGGGAGATGCGGCGAGTTTGCAGGCCCGGCGGGTACCTTGTCTTCATGAACCACTTCCGGAGTGAAAACCCGTTCGTCGGCTCGGTAGAGAAGGTGATTTCACCTCTCTGTTATCGGATCGGCTTTCGGACGGATCTGGATCTCGCACGGCTGGCTCAAACCTGCGGGCTTGAGATCGATGTACGGGAGAAGGTCGGGTTCATGGGGAATTGGCAGGCCGTCCGCTGCATCAACGGTTAGCTGGGTCGACGACCTGAATCCGCTGTTAGAAACAAAAAACCCGGGGCCGTCCCCGGGTTTCTTTTTTTGGCAGGTCTTGTTACTTCCTAGGTGGTGGAAGGAACCTGTCTGGCTCTCTTCCTGCTGCGCTTCCTGGCCAGCGCCTGTTTCAGTCGCTTCTTCTCGCCTGGTTTCAAGTAGTAGGAGTGCTTCTTGACGTCTTTGATGATGTCTTCCTGCTGCACTTTCCTCTTGAACCGGCGCAGAGCGCTCTCCAAGGACTCGCCGTCCTGCACGATCACTTCGGCCAAACTTAACACCCCCTCTACTTGTGGTCTGAATGACAGAAAGAGTAGTTTAAATCCCGATCCCTTAGTCTGTCAAGGATTCGAGCAAGCGGTCCAACTCGGCATCCGCTTGGGGTGTTAGCGTCGTCTCGGGACTCCGGTTCAAATACAGTACGCGCAGAATCGTCAGCATCGCAGCCCGGGTCTCTTTATTGACGTTCTCGCGTTCCCCGGCCGCAGAAATCTGAAGAGCCGAGACCCGCTTGTCGCGTTTCTGGCGATCTGTTTTTGATTTCAGGGACTTGAGTCTCTGGAACGCACTCGCGAAATCCGGTTCGTTCAGGAATTGATCAAGCCCCTGCTGCCGGCGGTATTCGTCGACGATGCGGTAGAAGGCAGGATGACTCTCCCGATACAACTCCAGTACTTGCTCGGTGGGACCACCCACCCTGCCTATCGGTCCGCCCACGACTGCCGCCGCCGCCTTGCGGGCGCGCGACCGCCGTCTCCTGACGAGCAGGATGACGACCAGCAGCAGCAGGATTACCCCCACGCCGACGATCGCCTGGTTCATTGGTGAACTGCGCAACCAGTCAAGCACGTCCCCGAATTTCAGCGGCCATTCCATAGTTTTGGTTGGTTGAAGCGGTTTTTCTCTCCCAGTCGTTTCAACAGTTCCTGTTTCAGTGGTTCCGGATAGCTACCCGGTTCGAACTGCCTGGCAGCCGCAATCGCCCGGGGGATCTCGTCCATATACTCCAGGCTTTCGATCAATCCCAGGCGGGCCTGCACCCGGCACTCAAGACACTGACTGTCGTCCAAGACCTGTTGAAAATACCCGACTGCCCCCTGGTGGTCCCTCTTGATCTGAAGGATCGCACCGACCCTCACAGTGGCCTGTTCGAAGATATGATCCCTGGTCTCATCGTCGATCAGGCGGCTGAACTGCTCGCGGGCCTCGTCAAAATCTCCCATTTTCAGGTACGCGCTCGCGATCTTGAATGTCACTTCTCGACGCAGGCGAATGGACGAATCGGTAAGCAGCGCCTGCTTCCAGTGGTTGATGGCTTGGGGAAGGTCCTTGAAGGATGTTTCGTTGATCTCGGCGAGTTTCAGGTGGCTCTCCTTGGCGAGAGCCGTGCCGGGATACTGGGTCACGATGCGATCGAAACAAGAGATTGCCCGGTTCAGGTCGTCGAAGTTGAAGTAGGAGATCCTGCCGATTTCCCAGACCGCGTCGTCTGCGTAGCGGCTGGCCGGGTAGCGGGCGGGAATCGTCTCGTAAAGCTGGACAGCGTCCTCGAAGGCGCCTGTCCGCCATTTCTCGGCGGCCCGGTTCATCTGCACCCGGACCTCGTTGTCGGTCTGGAAATACAACCAGATTCCGACTCCGAACACCAGAAATGGCAGCAGCAGGACCCACCTAGACCTGTCCGTCATTCAGTTCGTCCTCTTCCTCTTCTTCGGGAATCGGCGTCACGTCGGCGACTTTGTCCTCCGTCTCGAGGTCGATCAGCTTGACCCCTTGCGCGCTCCTCGAGATCGTCTGCCGGATTCGGGCTGCCTCCAGCCGGATTATCTTCCCTTTCTCGGTGATAATGATGATCTCGGTGTCATCCTGAACCGGCAGGGCCGCGATCACCTGCCCGTTCCGTTCGCTGGTCCGGATATTGATGACTCCCTGGCCGGATCTCCCCTGGCGGTGGTATTCGCTGGCCGGCGTGCGTTTTCCGAAGCCATTTTCGGTAACGGCAAGGATGTCGGAGGATTCATCCCGAAGCACCGCCATGCCAACCAACTGGTCACCCTTGCGCAGCGAGATGCCTCGAACGCCTCGCGCCGCCCGGCCCATGTCACGGACCTCTTCCTCCGAGAACCGGATGGCCTTGCCCATTCTCGAGAACAGCAGGATGTCGTTGTTCCCGGTGGTCTGCGCGACCGAAAAGAGCTCGTCGTCCTCAGGCACCGTGCAAGCAATGATGCCTGCGGACCGCGGATTAGAGAATGCCTGCAGATCGGTCTTCTTGATGTATCCCCGCTTGGATACCATCACGACGTAGCCCGGCTCCGTGAAATCCTGAACCGCAATCATGTCGGCAATCTTCTCGCCTCTCTCCAGCTTGACGAGGTTGATCAACGGCTTTCCTTTTCCGGCAGCTCCGACGTCGGGGATTTCATATACCTTCAGCCAGTAGACCCGCCCACGGTCGGTGAAAATGAGTATATAGCTGTGCGTGGAGGCAACGAATAGGTAATCGATCACATCTTCTTCAATTCTTGTCGACATCCCGATGCGACCCTTGCCTCCTCGCCGCTGGCTCTTATAGATGTGGAGAGCGGTCCGCTTGATGTACCCGGTGTGCGTGGACGTAATTACCACCGGTTCATCGGCAATCAGGTCCTCGACCGAAATATCCCCCTCTTCGTCAATAATCGTGGTCTTCCGTCGTGATTGGTACTTGGTCTGGATATCCAGCAGCTCTTCCCGGATCACGCGCTTGAGGGCCTGCTCGCTCGCAAGGATTTCGCGCAACTCGGCGATCCTCTTGATGATTTCAGCGTACTCCTCGACGATCTTGTCCCGCTCGAGCCCGGTTAATCTCTGCAGCCGCATATCGAGGATCGCCTGGGATTGAACCGCGCTGAACTCGAACCCAGTCATCAGGCCTGTCTTCGCCTCGGCCGGCGACCGGGAGTTCCGGATGAGCGTGATGACGGCGTCCAGGTGATCGAGCGCTTTCTTCAAGCCTTCCAGGATGTGGGCCCGCTCCTCAGCTTTCTGGAGCTCGTAGCGGGTCCGGCGGGTTACTACCTCCCTGCGATGCTCCAGGAAGTAGTTGAGGATCTCGCGCAGACTGAGAACCCGTGGCTGGCCATCAACCAGCGCGAGCAGAATGACGCCGAACGACGTCTGCATCGCCGTCAGCTTATAGAGCTGATTGATCACGATTTGGGATTCACTGCCACGCTTCACCTCGATGACGATCCGCATCCCTTCGCGGTCGGATTCGTCGCGGAGGTCGCTGATCCCTTCGATTTTCTTCTGGTGGACGAGCTGCGCGATCTTTTCGACCAGTTTGGCCTTGTTGACCTGGTACGGGATCTCGGTGACGATGACCGCTTCCCGGTCTTTGCCGATCCGTTCAACCGAGGCGACGGCGCGCAGCTGCAGAATCCCGCGTCCCGTCTCGTACGCCTGGCGGATACCGCTCCGTCCGTAGATGAACGCGCCGGTGGGGAAGTCAGGGCCAGCAACCAGCTGCATTAACTCGGGCAGCGTCGCGTCCGGACGGTCGAGTAGGAGCATGAGAGCGTCCACGACCTCGCCGAGATTGTGCGGCGGGATGTTCGTAGCCATCCCGACAGCGATGCCTGAGCTCCCGTTGACGATCAGATTCGGGATCCTGGCGGGCAGAACCACAGGCTCGGTCAGCGATTCATCGTAATTCGGCTGAAAATCGACCGTCTCCTTGTCGATGTCGGCCAGTAACTCCTCGGCGACCGGCGACATGCGTACCTCGGTGTATCGCATTGCCGCGGCAGCATCTCCGTCGACGGACCCGAAGTTCCCCTGGCCGTCAACCAGAACCTCCCGCATTGAGAACTCCTGTGCCATCCGGACGATGGTGTCGTACACCGCCACGTCGCCGTGCGGGTGGTACTTGCCGATTACTTCGCCGACGACGCGGGCGGATTTCTTGTGGGCGCGGTTCGACGTATTCCCGAGCTCCGACATGGCGTGGAGGATCCGGCGATGGACCGGTTTCAACCCGTCCCGGACATCTGGAAGAGCCCTGCCGATGATGACCGACATGGCATAGTCCAGATAGGACGTTTTCATTTCTTCTTCTATGTTGACTGCGATCTCCTGACCGCGATATTCGTGCATCTCCCGACTCCAAGACCCGGCCTTTCGTTAACTGGCCGGCTGTCAATTCAATTCCGTGGGACGCGGCTGGAACCGACGACCCAATTGCTTTTCCAAACTCCGCCTAGATATCCAGATTCTTCACGTTGAGTGCATTGTCCTCGATGAACTTACGCCGCGGCTCCACCTGGTCACCCATCAGGATCGTGAAGATTTCATCAGTTTCGATCGCGTCGTCGATCGTTACCTGAAGGATCGTACGGGTGTCCGGGTTCATCGTGGTTTCCCACAGCTGTTGTGGATTCATTTCGCCCAAGCCCTTGTAGCGCTGGATCGTCAGGTTCTTCTTCCCGGCTGTCACGACGTGGTCGATCAACTGCGTCTCGTTCTCGAGCCTCGTCTCCTTCTGACCCTCCTTGAGCAGAATCCCGCCGACGCGAAACTCCGCAATCTTTTTAAACAACCCGAGCGATTGCTTCCACTCGGCGGACGAAAGGGTTTCGTAATCGAGCAGGACGGGGGTGGCCGATCCATTGCGCAGGCTGAGACTGAAGAGGCTATGCTCCTCGTCAAAACTGATCTCTGATTCGTAGCCCGTGTCGGTCAAGGCGGCCGACAGCTTCTCAAGGTTGGCTTCCAAGCTGAGGAACTCCTGCCAGTTCGGCTCGACGGCGATCAATTGATCAAGCGCCGCCAGGAGCTTGTCCAGGAGCTTGCTGCTCCCGATTCTGCGATTCAGTTTCCCGTAAACTCGGCGGAAATCCATCAGCTCATGGATCTTTTCGATCAGCTGACTGCCCTGGTAGGATTTGGCGCCGTCACCCAGTTCCACCGTGAGGTCCTCGGTGGCCGTTGACATCAGCTCCTCGGTGAGCTCTTTTTCGTGGTGCAGGTATTTTTCCTGCTTCCCTTTCTTAAGCCGATACAGAGGAGGTTGAGCGATGAAGACGTGACCCGCCTTGATCAGGTTCGTCATCTGGCGATAGAAGAAGGTCAGCAGCAGGGTGCGGATGTGGCTGCCGTCGACGTCCGCGTCGGTCATGATGATAATCCGGTGATAGCGCAGGCGAGAGAGGTCAAAATCGCTAAGACCAATTCCCGTTCCAATGGCCGCTATCATCGTGGCAATTTCCTCATTGCCCAACATCTTGTCGAACCGAGCTTTCTCCACGTTCAGGATTTTGCCCTTGATCGGCAGGATCGCCTGGAACTTGCGGTCGCGACCCTGTTTGGCGGAGCCTCCGGCCGAATCTCCCTCCACCAGGAAGATCTCAGAAAACTGCGGGTCGCGTTCCTGGCAGTCGGCTAATTTGCCTGGCAGCGACGTGTTCTCGAGTGCGCTCTTCCGGCGAGTGAGGTCCCGGGCCTTTCTCGCGGCCTCGCGAGCCCTCAACGCCTCGATGGCTTTCTCCACAATCCGTTTGGCAACCGGCGGATTATGTTCCAGAAAGACCGACAGCTTGTCGTTGCAGATGGCCTCCACAAGGCCCTTCACCTCGCTGTTCCCCAGTTTCCCCTTGGTCTGCCCCTCAAACTGAGGATTCGGGAGCTTCACGCTGACAATCGCGGTAAGGCCTTCTCGAACATCGTCCCCGCTCAGGTTCTGCTTGAGGTCCTTCATCAGGTTGTTCTCAGCCGCGTAAGCGTTGAGTGTCCGTGTCAGCGCAGACTTGAAACCGATCAGGTGGGTGCCGCCTTCAACCGTGTTGATCGTGTTTGCGAAGGAAAACAGAGTCTCGGTGTAGCCGTCGTTGTATTGAAGCGCGACGTCCACTTCCACGTTCTCCCGCTCGTCATGGATATGGATCGGCTTGTTGTGAAGGGCGTTCTTGTTCTTGTTCAGGTGCTCGACGAAATTGACGATGCCACCCTTGTAAAAGAACACCTGCTTCTTTTCCGCCCGTAGATCTTCAATCGAGATGGTGAGCCCCTGGTTCAGGTAGGCGAGCTCACGCATCCGCTGAGAAAGCGTGTCGTAATTGAAATCGAGAGTCTCGAAGATCGTCGAATCGGGCCGGAACGTAATTTTCGTCCCACGACGGTTCGTGACACCTGTCTCCCGAAACAGCGTCACCGCAACTCCGCGTTCATAGCTCTGCTGGTAAACATGCCCGTCTCGCCAGATTTCCAGGTCTACCCTTTCGGAAAGGGCGTTGACAACCGACACTCCGACTCCGTGCAATCCTCCTGATACCTTGTAGGTCTCGTTGTCGAACTTGCCGCCAGCGTGGAGGGTTGTCATGACGACCTCAGCTGCGGAAATCCCTTTGACCGGATGGGTATCTACCGGGATCCCCCGGCCGTTGTCGATTACTGTGACGGAGTTATCCACATGGATGATCAGCTCGATCTTGGTGCAAAAACCAGCCAGGGACTCGTCGACCGAGTTATCGATGACCTCGTAGACCAGATGGTGCAAACCGGCCACGCTGGTAGTCCCAATGTACATGGCCGGGCGCTTGCGGACCGCCTCCATCCCCTCCAAAATTTTGATATTATCGGCCGTATAGTCGGATGCCAAGTCCGCCCGCATCCCTTCGGGGTTCAACTCGTTCGGATTCTCTGCCATAAAAACCTCAATCTATTAAGCACTTAAAGGGCGACTTATTATAACACACGGGGTCTGCTGCGGGCGACGTCAGACCAAATAGGATGGGGCTTCCGCACCTAGGCACTACTACTAATGGTGGTGACGAGGCTTAAGAGTGGGAACCCGACAAAACGACGGAGATCGATCGTTCAGATTCGCATCGGCATGATCACGTATTGATACCTGTAGTCGGTTTCCGCCTTGGGCTTGAGCATGCCCTGGGTATCCTGATCGCGAAGCTCCAGGATCACCTGTTCACTCTCGAGACCTGCTAGAAAATCAAGCAGATACTGGGCGTTAAAACCGATTTCGAGAACGTCCCCTTGGAATTCCACGCCCAATGTCTCGCGCGCCTCTCCGAGGTCGGTGCTTGCCGCCACGATGTCCAATTGCCCTTCCTTGAATGAAAACCGAACACCGTGGGAGACTTCATCGGCCATGATCGATGCCCGTTTCAGCGCATCGGTCAGATCGAGTGTGTTCATGACCGCCTGGCGATGGTTATCCCGTGGAATGACCATCTCGTAGTTCGGAAATTGCCCGGTTAACACGCGAGACACCAGAAGTCGTTCGCCCACCCGGAAGAACAGGTGGTTCTCGGTGTGACCGAAGTCGACGGTGAGGACATCGTCCGCGGTAAGCTTGCTCAACTCAACCATCGTCTTCTTGGGAACAACGATTCGGACCTCTCCAGGACCGACACCCGCGATCTCCTGGTTGGCCGTGATCAGAACCAGGCGGTGTCCATCGGTGGTCACGAAGGAAAGTCCATCCGGCCTGATCATCATGAGGGCGCCATTGAGCGCGTAACGGGACTCCTCCTGGGTGATCGCAAACGCGCACCGCATGATCATGTAGCGAAGCGCGGAGCTGGGCAGTTGAACTGTTTTCGCATCGACGGCCGGAACATCCGGGAAATTCTCTTTGGAAAGAGTGGCGATCTTGAAGCGAGACCGCTCGCACGTGATGTTCATCCAGTCCGCACCGCCCGCTTTGAAGTGAATATCCGAGTCAGGCAGCAATCGGACGATATCGAACAATTTCCGGGCGGAGACCGTGACTGCTCCGCTGACCCTGACGGCAGCGGAACAGCCGCAACGAATCGTCACATCCAGATCGGTAGCCGTGACCGCCAGCGAATTACCGGCAGTCTCAAGAAGGAAGTTGGAGAGAATCGGAACCGTAGTCTTCCGCTCAACGACTCCCTGAACGAATTGCAGTTCCTTAAGAAGGTCAGCTTTTTTGACTACCAGATCCATGTGTTTTCTACTCCTGAGTTACAGAAGACTGTATTTTATTTCCAGTCGTAGTAGTAGGGGGTGTGAATTCTGTTAATGAAACGGCAACACCTTGTCGTCCGAGGGTTTCGAGGCAGTCAGCCTGTGAAAGGTTTTTGGATGGCCCGCTCGGTTTTCCTGTTGATCGGTGGCTATCCGGTCTCATCCAAGTTCCTTCCTCAGGCTGATTTGCTCAGATCGACAACAAGGCTAACGAAGCGAATCTGTTAGCCTGTTCAAAGTGCTGTTGATTTTCGGATCGGTCTCGCGCAGCTGCTCGATTTTCCGGATTGAGTGAAGAACTGTCGTGTGATGCTTGTTTCCGAATCCCCTGCCGATTTCGGGCAGGGAGGCCTTCAGAATCTCACGGCAAAGATACATGGCGATCTGACGGGGTAATGCAACCCTCCTGGAGTTATCCCGGTTCTTCAGGTCGACGATCTTCAGCGAATGATAATCGGCTACAACCCTCTGAATCTCGTCGATCGTGAGGATTCGATTGTTCTTGTCCAGGATGTTCTTCAGAGCGCGGTGAGCGAGGTTCAGGTTAATCTCCTGGCCTGTGAGGCTGCCGTAAGCAATCAGTCTGACCAGGGAACCCTCCAGCTCCCGGACGCTGGACTTGACGTTGCCGGCGATGAAGAGGCAGACGTCGTCCGGCAGTGAAACGCCTTCAAGCTCGGCTTTCTTGCGCAGGATCGCCATCTTGGTTTCCAGGTCCGGAGGCTGAATGTCGGCGATCAAGCCCCATTCGAAACGGCTGTGCAAGCGCTCTTCAAGTGTAGGAATCTCCCGCGGTTGGGAATCGCTCGAGATGACGATTTGCTTCTGTGCGTCGTAGAGAGCGTTGAAAGTATGGAAGAACTCCTCTTGCGTACGTTCCTTGCCTGCCAGTGACTGGATATCGTCCATGAGCAGCACGTCGATGGACCGATACTTTTCCCTGAACTCGAAAGTCTTCTCGTACCGGATGGCGTTGATCAACTCATTCATGAAGCGTTCGGCCGAAATGTACGTTAGCTTCAGATGCGGGTTGGCCTCCCGGATCTTGTGGCCGATCGCGTGCATCAGGTGCGTCTTGCCGAGTCCCACGCCTCCGTAAAGGAAAAGCGGGTTGTAGGCTTTGGATGGTTGTTCGGCGACGGCCAGTGAGGCGGCATGGGCAAACTGGTTGCAGAAGCCGACCACGAAGCGAGAAAACGTGTACTTGGGGTTGAAATGCGTTTCGTTGAGGCCGTTACCGTTTCGGGAGCCGTTTTCTCCCTCCTTGACCGTCCGGTGTGCGGAGAGGAAGTAGACATGGTAGTCGTTCAGTCCGAGATCCTCGAGGCTCTGATCGAGGACCTCGCGATAATTTTCGCTCAACCATTCCTGGAAGTGGCGATTGGGAACGCGTACGTAGATCTCGCGGTGCTGAGAGTCATGCTCCTCGAAAAATGTGGGTTTGAACCAGACCTCGTAGACCTGAGGAGAGGTCCTCTTCTCGATACAACAAAGAATTTCGTCCCAAACATTCATAGTGCGCAGTGTCCCGCGAAGCAATAGACCCGGGAATTGACGAACAGACGACCGATCAGTTATTCACAGCCTTTTCCACAGTTGTGGAAAACTCCCCTTCCAATCCGTGCTATGAACTCGCCTCAAGGTAAGCTGGAGGTACGCTAACACGGGGGGAAAAGACCGGCAACGGATTTTCTGCATGGTTTTTAAAGTTTGCGTGGAATCCGTGTCCCAGCGCCCGGTTAGAGCACATCTGCTTCAGACCCGGTTTAGGTCTCGTGACGGTGTCTCGGTATTTCGTTTAGGGAAGCTGTTTTCTTGATGGGATATAACGGTCGTGCGGTGAGGCGGGCAGGAACCGCGTAGCCGATTTTACTGTTTTAGGCGATTTGACCGACTACGGACCGGTCGTCGCCTCCAGGAAAGGCGCTTTCAGTTTTCCGAACGTGGTCTCCAAATCTTCAGGCAGGACGCGGGTTTCGCCGACGATGGAAACAAAGTTCGCGTCACCGTGCCAACGTGGGACCACATGCAGATGGAGGTGACTTGCGATACCGGCGCCTGCGCTTTTGCCCACGTTGAAGCCGATATTGAAGCCGTCGGGTCGATATGCGTCGATGAGGCAGCTCTGGGCCATGCGTGCCGTGAGAATCATCTCGGTCAGCTCGGTATCGTCGGCGTCGGTCGGGGAAGAAATGTGCCGGCTGGCCACGATCATGAGGTGACCAGCCGTGTAGGGAAATCGGTTCAGGATCACGAAACAGCGTGACCGGCGAAGCAGAACCAGGTTCTTATCATCCTGGCTCTCATCCTGGATAGCACAAAAAACGCAACCCTTTGGTTCTCCGCCGGACGCAATGTATTGGAACCGCCAAGGGGTCCAGAGGTAGTCCATCAGGAGTTGATCAGTTCCTTCAGTTCCTTGCCTGGCTTGAAGTAGGGCACTCGCTTGGCCGGCACCTGGACCTTTTCACCGGTCTTCGGATTGCGACCATGCCGGGACGCCCTGTCTCGCAGCCGGAAGCTGCCAAAACCGCGCAACTCCACTTTGTCCCCTGTTTTCAAAGAGTCGACGATGCTGTCGAGCACGATCTGAACAATGACTTCCGCGTCTTTCTTGCTCAGGTCAGCACTTCGGGATACTTCATCCACCAAATCAGCTTTAGTCACTTTCGCCTCCTCTTGCTCGTTGCGCTTTTTTCCGGAACTCGCCCAGCTGATCGCCGGCCAATTCACCGATGGAAGCGGTTCCCACTTCGGGTGTATAGGACCAGGTATCTCTTTCGCCTTCTTCCTTAAGGGCGCGCACCGACAAGCCGATCTTTCGCTCCAGCAGATTCATCTTGATGATCTTCAGATCCAGTTCCTGACCAACTTCGAACTGGGTCTCGGGGTTTTCTATGCGCTTCTCGTCCAGCTCGGAGACGTGACAAAGGCCTTCGATTCCCTCGGTCAGCTCGACAAACGCACCGAACGTGGTCAATCGCACGATCCGTCCGTGGACGACGTCTCCGATCTGATGTTCGGAGAAGAACTGTTCCCACTTGTCCGGTTCCAGCTGCTTGATCCCGAGAGACAATCTCTGGTTGTCGGCGTCAACGTTGAGCACCACTGCGCGGACGTCCTGTCCCTTCTTGAGGACTTCAGAAGGGTGTTTGATCTTCTTGGTCCAGCTCAGATCCGAAACATGAACCAGGCCGTCGACACCTTCTTCCACTTCAATGAAGGCACCGAAGTCGGTCAGGTTGCGCACCTTGCCGGTCACGATCGAGTTGATCGCATACTTCTCTTCGATCAGATCCCAGGGGTTCGGCTCGGTCTGTTTCATTCCGAGCGAAATCCTCCGATTCTCGGAGTCGAGCTCAAGAACGGCGGCTTCGACTTCCGATCCGACGGTCAGGATCTTCGAGGGATGCTTGATCCTCTTGTTCCAAGTCATTTCCGAAATGTGGATGAGGCCTTCAATTCCTTCCTCGAGCTCGACGAATGCGCCGTAGTCCGTCAGGCTGACGACTTTGGCTTTCACTCGAGCGTTTCTGGGATAGCGTTCGGCGGCAGTCAGCCAGGGATCTTCAGTCAGCTGCTTGTAGCCGAGCGAGACTTTTTCTTCGAGCCGGTCGAATTTCAGGATTTTCACCTGGGTCTTGTCGCCGACTTCGAAGAGGTCCGAAGGATGATTGACCCGGCCCCAGGACATGTCCGTGATATGGAGGAGTCCGTCGATACCGCCGAGATCAACGAATGCGCCGTAATCGGTGATGTTTTTGACGACACCGTCAACGATTTTGCCTTCCTCGAGGTTCTTGAGCGTTACTTCTTTTTGCTTGTAATACTCTTCTTCGAGGACGGCTTTGCGGGAAAGAACGATATTCCCCCGACGCTTGTTGACCTTGATCACGCGCATGCGGAGCTCTTCGCCGCGCAGGCTGTCGAGGTTGCGTACCGGGTGCAGATCTACCTGGGATCCAGGCAGGAAAGCGCGGACGCCGATATCGACGGCCAGACCGCCCTTGATCCGTTCGATCACCTTGCCGGTGATGACCGTCTGTTCCTGGTATGCTCGCTCGATCAGGTCCCAGATTTTCATCCTTTCGGCTTTTTCACGGGACAGGATCATGTAGCCATTTCGATCCTCCGTGTTTTCCAGAAGAACGTCGACTTTATCGCCTGGTTGTACGGCGATGGCACCCTTTTCGTCGCGGAATTCCTCGATTGGGATGAGTCCCTCGGACTTGAATCCCACATCGATGATGACGTTCGATTCTGTGACCTTGATGATAGTGCCGGTGATGACCTCACCCTCCTCCAGGTTCTTGAAACTGTAGTTGTACGCCTGGAGTAGAGAGTCCTGATCGATTTCGGAAGCATCCTCGATAATCGGCGCAGGTCCGCCTGTCGGGCCGGGCATTCCGGATTTCCGGCCTCTGCCCTGCAACTTGCTGTGATCCGCAGCTAAAGACATTCTGATTGAAACCTCCCAGTCATTCGATTCTAACGAGTACTATAATTACAAAGAGAGCGTGGCAGCGCGGCGTTAACCGGTGATGCTGACGCCCATCGCATCATTCTCAGGCGCAATTGTTGATGTGTGATTGATCCAAAGTGGGGAACGAGCCGCCTCGTCGAAGCACTTTCGGTGCACCTGTGACAATTCCAGAATTCCCTTTGCTCTGAAGTCTGAAGCACCCTTTATACAGTGTCGTTGAAGCTCTTGTCAAGAAGTGGAGGGATTGATTGGATTGATGCTATTCGACTTCGGCTCCTGGTTTTTGGTAGACTACTCTGCCGGACACCCCCGGGTGTCCCTGTTTTTTAGTGACACCTTTAATAAGAAAGGCCGATGAGGGAAATGAAAGAGGGAATTCATCCGAAATACGAAGTTGTGAAGGTCCACTGTGCTTGCGGTCACGAGTTCGAGACCCGTTCCACCAAAGGCGGCGAGATTCGCCTGGAGATCTGCTCGAGCTGTCACCCGTTTTTTACCGGAAAGCAGAAACTGCTTGACACTGCCGGTCGAGTCGAGCGTTTTCAGAAGAGATACGCTCAGGCGTCAAAAGGCAAGAAGTAAGCTTTGACGGGCGACGGTCTTCATGTTTGAGAAGCTGCAGGCTCTGGAAGCAAAATACGACGAGTTGTCCCATCTGCTAGGCGAGACGTCCGTCATTTCGGTGCCCGACAAGTACCACAAGACTGCCAAGGCGCACGCCGAGCTCCATGACGTGGTCGAGAAGTTCCGACAGTACAAGACGCTCTCCGTCCAGGTGCAGCAGACCAGGGGGATACTCGAGCAGGAAAGCGACCCGGAGATGCTCGAGATGGCCCGGGAGGAGTTGCAGAGCCTGGAAGCCGCCCTGGCGCAGGCAGAGGCCCAGCTGAAGCTTTTGTTGATCCCGCGTGACCCGAACGACAAGAAGAACGTCATTCTGGAGATCCGGGCGGGAACCGGCGGTGATGAAGCCAGCCTGTTTGCGCAGGAAATGTTCCGCATGTACTCGCGGTACGCGGAGCGGCGGCGCTGGAAGGTGGAAGTCCTGAATGCTTCCTACAGCTCTGTCGGCGGGCTCAAGGAAGTCATTGCGCTGGTTAACGGCCCGGACGTTTACAGCCGGTTGAAGTTCGAGAGCGGGGTTCACCGGGTGCAACGGGTCCCTGAAACGGAAGCCCAGGGACGGATTCATACCTCGACTATTACGGTCGCGGTTCTCCCCGAGGCCGACGAAGTAGACATCGTCATCGATTCCAAAGACATCCGGATCGATACGTTCTGCTCCTCAGGACCCGGCGGCCAGTCTGTGAACACTACCTATTCCGCGGTGCGAATCACTCACATACCGACCGGCGAGGTGGTCAGCTGCCAGGACGAGAAATCGCAGATCAAGAACAAGGCGAAGGCGATGAAGGTTTTGCGGTCCCGCCTGTACGAAAAGGCTCTCGAGGAACAGCAGAACGAAATCGCTGAAAGTCGTCGATCGATGGTCAAGGCCGGGGAGCGCAGCGAAAAGATCAGAACGTACAACTTCCCGCAGAACCGTGTGACGGACCACCGGATCGGTCTGACACTGCACCGTCTCGACACCATTGTCGAGGGGGACCTCGACGAGATCATCGAAGCGCTGATCACCCAGAATCAGGCCGAAGCACTGAAGAACCAGATCGTTTAACGGCGATCCGCTGATCGGATGAATCCGTGACCATCAGAGAAGCACTGAGAGCCGGGTCCCGCATCCTTGCAGACGCCCAGATCCGCACCGTGGAACAGGATACCCGGTTGCTCCTGCAGTCGGCGACCGGCTTATCGCTCGCGCAGATTCTTGCTCACCCGGAGACAGTCCTGCCTATAGACCAGGAAGAACGGTTCACTCAGCTGGTTCACCGCCGGGCCGACTTTTATCCCCTGCAATATCTGGTCGGCGAGCAGGAGTTCTACGGACGCAGTTTCGTGGTGACTCCCGATGTCCTGATCCCCCGTCCTGAAACCGAGCTGTTGGTGGAACGGGCTGTCGAGCAGCTGAAATCGTTTGAACAGGACGAGATTCGGGTGGTCGACATCGGAACGGGCTCGGGGTGCGTATCGGTCACGCTCGCCCTTGAAAATCAGCGCGTTCGAATGACCGCAACTGATATTTCCGAGGCGGCTCTCGACGTGGCCCGTGCTAACGCGTCCCGTCACGGCTGTCTGGACCGGATCGAATTCCTGGTGGGGGATACGCTTGAGCCCGTGCGGACCCGATTGGGCCAGTTCAGTTTGATCGTGTCAAATCCCCCGTATGTCTCGGTTGATTCCGAACAGGTTGATGTTTCGGTGGCACTCTATGAGCCGCGCCAGGCGGTCTTCGCCGGGCCGAGCGGATTGGAGATATACTTTAAGATCTTCGACCAGGCTCGGGCGCTCTTGAGACCGGGCGGTTTCCTGATTCTGGAGCTCGGCTACGGCGTTCTCTCGGGAGTGCGCGCTGCCGGGGAACAGCACGGCTGGATCCTGGATTCAGTCGCGGAAGACCTGGCGGGAATCGACCGGTGTGCCGTTTTTTCTCGCTGATGAGGAGTGCTGTCGTGGACCAGTGTGTTTTCTGCAGTATCGCGCGACACCAACAGCCTGCTCGCATCGTCAAAGAAGATGACCGGGCGGTCGCGTTTCGAGACACAAACCCTCAGGCCAGAACGCATATTCTGGTCATACCGAGAGAGCACATTTCCTCGCTCGAGGCGGCGCAGGCGCAGCATTCGGACCTGCTGGGGCATTTGCTGCTCTTCGCCCAGGCTGTGGCCCGGGACGAAGGGATCGTCGCAGGATATCGAATTGTGATCAATAATGGAACGGGAGCCGGACAGACCGTACATCACCTTCACATTCATGTGTTAGGTGGCCGGCCGTTGGGCTGGCCGCCTGGATAGCGCTTCTGCTCAGTGAATGCGGGCAGAATCGGGAAACTTGGCGATATGGAAGAGCTGGTACGTGGAATCTTGACGCGGTTGGGGGAAGACCCGAGCCGGGAAGGTCTTGCCGAAACGCCGCGCCGGGTAGGCGAGGCGCTCACTTTTCTCACCCGTGGATACGGGGAAAGCCTCGAAAGCATTCTTAACGGGGCCCTGTTCACCGTCGACTACGACGAAATGGTCATCGTAAAAGACATCGAGGTGTACAGTCTGTGTGAACACCATCTGCTGCCATTCTTCGGTCATTGTCACGTTGGATACCTGCCGTCGGATAAGGTGATCGGGCTGAGCAAGATCCCCAGAATCGTCGACATGTTTGCCCGGCGCCTGCAGGTGCAGGAGAGGCTGACCCAACAGATCGCTGAAACGATCAGCGACCTGATCAAACCGAAGGGCGTAGGCGTCGTGATAGAGGCTCAACACCTGTGCATGATGATGCGAGGTGTTTGCAAACAAAACACCAAGATGATCACCTCCGCGATGCTTGGGCGATTTCGCTCGGATCAGCGTTCACGGATGGAATTCCTCGACCTGGTCAGGAAGAGCGAGCAATGAGCGAAGGCCCCGTAGCCCGCTTGACCCGAAGAACCGCCGCATTGTGGCTTGTCATGGCAGCCGCGCTGGTGCCTTTGGCCGCCCAGGATCCTCCGCCCCCGCAGCAGTCTGAGCAGCGGATCGGGGTCGAGGTCAACCTGGTCACCGTGCGCTTCACGGTGAAAAATGAACAGGGGCAGTTGCTCAACCAGATTCCCAAGGAGGATTTTCGGGTCTTTGAAAACGCAAAGCCGAAGGACATCGCGTTCTTCGAGGGGCCGCACAATCCGACCGGGGAAGCATCACCGATCCTGCTCGCCTTCCTGCTCGATGTAAGCGGCAGCACGTTCGCCACGCGGTCCGAAGAGATCATCGCCGCGCAGACCTTCTTCGACAACATCCACCAGGTTACCCACGTCGGAATATTCGGCTTTACCGACAAGTTGATCGTGTTTCAGGATTTCACCGGCGACCGGTCGATGGCGCTCAAGGCCTTCGGTGAAGCTCGCCAGCACTTGGGCAGGACGGCAATCTACGACTCGCTGGACGATCTGATCGCCCGGCTGAACAAGCGCGCCAAGCCCACCGACCGCAAGGTTGTCATCCTCGTATCCGACGCAGTCGACGAGAACTTCGCGAAATCTCCGGAGGTGCTCAAGAAAGCCAAAGAGAGTCGGGTCAATGTCTACACGGTCCTGGTTCCATCTGCGGCGCAGCTTTACATCGGGTCAGCCGACGGCCCCGCCGAAAGCCAAGTGGCTGATGTGAGTAAAGGACCACGGGAGGCCGCATTCGCCCGTCTCGCTACCGAAACCGGGGCGAAACACTTCTCGGGTTTCGAGACGATCCTGGATTTTGACGAGACGCTGGCCCAGATCAACGACGACGTGTACGGGAATCTCTATTCCATCGGTTACTACACGGACGATCCATATCTGGCCAAAACGGAGCGGGAGATAAGCGTGCAGGTCCGGCGGCTGGACGCCCGGGTCTCGTCACTGTTCAAGAATGTCCCGGAGAGGCTGACCGAGAAGAAGAAGTTCATCGCGGCGCTTTTTGATGCCCAAGCCCTTGGGCGTCTGTCGGAAACGTCCCGGGCACGTTTCGAGGAGATCGGGGCGGAGCTCGACGTGCTGCCTGCCACCCGGGAAGGCGCGCAGATGGGACTCCCTTTCCGGGTCAAAATCAGCCCGTTTACGCTCGCAGGGCTCACCAAGTCAGGAGTCAAGAGTCAGTTTGGCGTGATCGGAATCCTGCTTGACGAAAGAGGCCGAGAGGTCGTGCGCCTGCGCGAGTTCTTCCGGGTGTCCCTGACCAGGCGGGAGCTGCAGGACGGGCGGGGCATCATGTATTCGAACAAGCTGATCGCGCCTCCGGGTCGTTACGAGTTCAAACTGGCTTTACTCGAGCTGAGCAGCTGGAAGCTCAGTTCGTTCGATAGCGATGTGACGATCGGCGACGCTCAGTAGCCCAGTGCTGCTCGCCTTCCTGACGAAGCCGGTCCATTTCCGTCTGCAGTCGATCCAACCACTCTTCTTCCTGACCATCAGGTGGGACCACGAAAGGTTTGCCGATTTTCAGGACAACGGGGGAAAAGGGTTTCGGAATTCGTAAACCGTCCCAACTGCGCAGTTTCCAAGCGTGGCGCGGCTCGAAATGAAAGGGAAAGATCGGGATGCCGGTCTTTCGGGACAGCCAGATGGGACCCGGCTTCGCCTGGTAGACGGGGCCCTTTGGCCCGTCAATGGTGAAGGCGACGTCCACACCCTTTGCCAGACGTTTGCTCAGGTCGAGCACGGCCCTGATTCCTCCCCGGGTGCTGGAGCCCCGTGAGGTCCCGTAGCCGAACCGGTGGATGATCCGGGCTATGTATTCGCCGTCGAAATGGGCGCTGGTCATGACAACGATGCGGCGTCGTCGCCAGAAGAACATGCCGGCAAAGATCTGGTTGTGCCAGAAGGAGAAAATCAGCCGTCCGTGTTCCTGCTTCGCGGCTGCATAGTCGTCCCAGTTCTCGATGCGATAGCGAAGTGTCGGCCCGATCAACCAGATAACGAGCCAGCCGAAGTTGGTGATCAGGGCCAGTTTGGTCCGCTGCGACAGAGAAAAATCCATCTAAGTATTCCGGGTTCTCGTCGACGCGAGATTCTGGTGCAGTGCGATCAGCTCGTTGATGAACTCTTCGCGCGATTCCGCGGCAAACGGATTCTCCCGCTGCAGGTCCAGGAACAGTTGGTCGGTGTCCTGTTGAACCGTGGTGATGAGATTGAAAAAAGTCTCGGGGCCCGGGGTGCTGATCGCCTCGGTGCCCCAGTGAAGTCGCTTGAGAGTCTGCGCGATGAGGTGGAAAACCGCCTGCGTACGTGCGATCTGCCGGTCATGCTCCTCGGGTGTCGTTTCGACGATCTGAAGCTTCAAGCCGCGCAGGAAATCAAGGATCCGGGCGTAGCTGGTGTCCTGGACGCGGACCGGGCAAACGGCGATTTTCATGCCGGCGATTCCGTTCTTGCCACTGTCGGGGCCGAATAGGGGATGAGTTCCGAGAATTTGAACATGGGACGGCAAGCGTTCCAACATCCATCGCACCGGGTTCGCTTTGACGCTGCAGGTATCGACGACCAGCTGTCCCGGTCCCAGCAGCGGGGCCATCCGCTCGCAGACGCCCGGGATGGCCGAAATCGGGACCGCGAGCACGATCGCATCTGCCCTGACGGTCTCTTCGAAGCCGGCGGCTTCAGGAATGCCCTGGAGTCGGGCAGGGTCCGCGTCGGTCACCCGAAGAGGCTTGGTCCGCAAATAGCGGTAGGCCATGCTCCCGAAGCGGCCGAGGCCGATCAACCCGGTCGTTTTGATTTCCACGGACTGACATTATAATTTAAGCAAATGCCCGAGAACACACTGTTCAGCCACCGGACCGACGCCTCGGACAAGCAGCTTTTCAGTGCCGATCATCCGATCTGGAAACAAGCGGAAATCGTCGATATCGAGCGGTACTGGAACGGCAAGTCCCCCATCAAAAACAAGGGATCGGAGTGGAAGAACCTCACCGAGATCCAGTCGGCGTGGACTGAGGAGGCGGTCTACTTTCGATTCCGGTGCTGGTTCGACGAGCTTAACGTGAACCCCGAATGGAGCAAGGAGGAGCCGGTCCAAGGCCTCTGGGAGAAGGACGTGGTCGAGGTCTTCATCCGTCCGGATTCGTGTGACGACTACTTCGAGATCGAACTGAGCCCGCTCGGGCAGTACCTGGATGCGCACATCCGTAAACCGAGGATCGAGGTGAACTGGAGCTGGAACTCGCGATTGCGGCGTGCCGTATCAATAAATTCCAGCAAGCGGACATGGCACGCTTTTCTGGCGTTGCCTTTTGAGCCGATCCTGGGCCCATGCGGCTCGAAACGGTTCCCGATAGTCGGGGACGCCTGGCGAATCAACCTCTTCCGGACCGCCGGGGAGGGCGAGAACCGCGATTATCTCGCCTGGAGCCCGACATTCACCCCGCGGCCCGATTTTCACGTACCCTCCGCTTTCGGCAACCTGATATTCTTGGACGACCGATGATTTTCGATCCGTCTCTCCTCTCAGTGGCCCAACTGCGCGAGCGTTTTCTGGTCAGAAATCGGAAACTGACTCGGGAGGGCCTCCGGATGCTCCTCTCCGATCCTCGCGAAGGAGTGAGGAAGATAGCCGAAATCCTGGCGCACAAGCTCGAGGCAGAGCGGCTGGAAAAGAGGAGAGTATCGCGGCTGCTCAGGACCGAGCGGGAGCTGTGGGAGTCCGGAATCAACCTGATTGCGGGAGTCGACGAAGCGGGCATCGGGCCCCTGGCGGGTCCGGTGGTGGCTGCGGCCGTTGTTTTCCCTCCCGGCACTCGAATTCTGAATATCGATGACTCGAAGCGCCTCCTGCCGGCTGAAAGAGCCGAGCTTGCCTGCGAGATCCAGAAGAAAGCGCTCGCTATCGGGGCCGGTATGGCTGACGTTCAGGAAATCGACACGATCAACATTTACCATGCCGGTCTCGCAGCGATGCGGCGCGCCGTCGAGGCGCTTGGCATGCAGCCGGAGCACGTTCTGGTCGACGCACGGCGGATCCCCGGGATCCCGTTTGCCCAGACCGGCATCATTCACGGAGATGCTCTTTGCTTCTCGATCGCGGCCGCCTCGATAATCGCCAAAGTGCAACGCGATCGCCTGATGGAAGCCGAGGAAGTGCGTTTTCCAGGCTACGGTTTCTGCAGCCACAAGGGTTACTCGACGCCGGCACATAAACAGGCAATCCGGCAGAACGGGCCATGCGAGCTTCACCGGCGTTCGTTCCTCTACGTCCGCGAGGTCCACGGTGATTGCTCACCGCTCTTTTATTCCCTGCTTGCTCAAATGTATGCCGCGCCGGACCTCGCCGGCCTTTCGGAGGTAGAGGAGGGCTGGAACGCGTTTCGCGACGAGTTGAGCGACTACGAGCAGAAGAAGTTCCGGGATCGGTTGATGAGACGTCGAAAGCGCCTGGCGGCCGAGGTCCAGAAAGGCACGCTGGGCCCTTCGGCTGAATAAGCGGGTTGGACACCATGAGCGACCCTTACGCCCTCGAGCGGGAGAAGATGGTCGTGCACCAGCTGCAATCGCGCGGTATTCGGGACCAGCGCGTGCTCGATGTGTTCCGCCGTGTGCCCCGGCATGAATTCGTCCCGCCGGAGCTCGCTGCCAAGGCTTACACGGACAATCCGTTGCCGATCGGCGACCGCCAGACCATCAGCCAGCCTTTCATGGTGGCGGTCATGACCGAGCTGGCAGAGGTGCAACCCGGCCATCGGGTTTTAGAGCTTGGAACCGGGAGCGGTTACCAGACGGCCATTTTGGCCGAGCTCGGGGCTACCGTTTACTCAGTCGAGAGGATCCCCGATTTACTGCGTTCGGCGGCGGAGCGGCTCGCGCGGCTGGGCTACGAGAACGTCCATCTCATTGTTGCCAACGGGACGCTTGGGTGGCCGGAGCATGCGCCGTATGACGCGATTGTCGTAACCGCTGGCGCACCCGATGTGCCCAAGCCATTGCTCGATCAGCTCGCCGTCGGCGGTCGTCTCGTGATCCCAGTAGAAGAGGAGTATGCCCAGGTGCTGACGGTCGTGCGACGGACGGAGGAAGGCTTCGAACAGCACCGAGGTGAACGTTGCACCTTCGTTCCCCTGATCGGCGAGCACGGCTGGAAGAACAGCTAGCGCCGGGGCTTTCCGTAGGTCCGACTTCCAAGTCGGACATTGGCCCTTCCGCGGCAGCGTCGGGGCGACAAGGAGTGTTCGGCCGGGGAGTTACGGCTACAACCCACTAGCTATAGTTAAGCTAGGCAAACCGTTACGCGATCTCGGGATCATCCAACCCGAGTTGAATGCGAAGAGCCTTTTCCACGAGACGAAGATCGGACCTGGAGATTCTCCCGCTGCGACTAATCAGCCTTGTCTTGCTGACGGTCGCAAGCTGATCAGCCATGGCCTTACTTACGCGGCCTCGCACGGTGACCTTTGCTTCACTCGGGAAAATCTTCTCGGTCTGACTACTCAACGGTACAACCTGCACCCGATTGAGGTACTTGTTGGAGGCGTCATTGCTGACTATTATCGCGGGCCTTCTTTTTCGAATCTCGCCACCAATGCTAGGCTCAAAGTTCACCCACCAAACCTCACCTCGGTTCATCCCCCGCGTCTCCACTCGTTCCTTCTGCCCACTCCAAAGCCTGTTGCTCCCGCACTTCGTCCTGCGCCATCTCGGCATAAGATGCTTCGAGATCGTGCTCTGTCACATGCGGTCGGACCAGGTCTTCAATGAAACGGCTGATTCGCCTAGGTCCAATCACCTTATGAAGTCCCTCGTACACCTCGTCATCTACAGTGATCGTTAACTTCTTTTGCATATCAAATCCTTCTACGTATACTACACGTGCAATCCGGCGATGGGCAAGCCTTTCGGACTTGCGAAAGATCTGGCATGGACAGCGCCGAGTGCAAGCGGAGCATTGCCGCTCAGCCCCCTCTCAGGGCCGTTTTGCCCGTGACCTGAGCAGTCGCTATCGCCGCGGCGGTCCGGGCCCGGTCAAGGGGGTGGCGGGTGGGGCCGTGGCGTACGGTTACAGTGCTCTCTGTCTCGCCCGCCGTCGCGGGTCCAGGCCGATTCAGACCCGGAAGTAGGTGCTTCGGACCTCGCGAAGCGCGAAAAGATCGCCGACGCCAACCGGCAATGGGTGTGTTCTGTGCCGGTAAATGCCCCGCTCCCGACAGCTTTTCAGGCTGGATTCGATCTCCGCCCGGGTCCCGATCTTGCGGCCCCGGGTGAAGAAATCGCGTCGGGTCAGGTAGCAGCCCCGCTCGAACTGCTCGCGCGCCATTTGTTCGGCCAACTCCACCGGGATCAGCGCATCGGTCTCTTTGCTGGGCTGCGTCCCCCTCCAGTACAGCGTCGCCCAGTAGAGTTTCTCGGCCTGGGCC
>CAYQYP010000126.1:0-6930 GCA_964421755.1 uncultured Acidobacteriota bacterium | reverse complement strand
GCTCTCGGTCTATCAGGTCGATCACTTCTCCGCCAACTCTGCTTTTAGTCTTGCTGGTCCGCTCTATCTGCGCCCGGTATCCCGTTTGGACATCGACCGATACGCCAGAATAGACTTCGGGTTTCGTCAATTCCCGACTCTTGATACCGGTGCTTGGATATGCGAGGTCAGAGAAGAAGTGTCGAAAACCGGGCCGATGCGCGTAGGAGGTGAGGAGTCCATTGAGCGGCTAGCGGGTGCGCTCAATCTGGCCACAACAGGAAGGGCGGTGTTCAAGAACTTAGCCAGCTTCTTGGAGAGCCCATTTCTTAATTTCGGGGAGATGCGAGGATCTGCCATAGTCGCATCGAGCCGCATCGGCGGACCGGTCCATCTGAACGAGGGGGATATCGAACGGCTTCGGCGAATTTACGGTCTGGTGATCGAGGCCAGGAAAGATCAGTCAAGCAGGCTGCGACTGCCATTTGGCCGCTTGCGAGCAGCATCACGACGAACTGAACCCGAAGATCAGCTGATTGACTATGTAATCGGGCTTGAGCGGCTGCTGGCGAATGATTCAGGTCAGGCGGAAGTCACCTTTCGATTTAGCCTCAGAGGGGCAGCCCTGCTGCCTTCGAGTTACGGCAGTCCCGAGGAGCGGATTCGGCTCATGAAGAAACTCTACGACTTTCGAAGCAAAGTCGTGCACGGGACTGCAACGCCCACAGGGATTGCAGAAATGCTACCGAAAGCGGAGAGCATCCTTAGGGATATTCTGCTTTGGTTTCTTGAAAGGAGCCCTCGCTTGGGAGGGCCGGGTCAGGCAGTCCGGGAACTCGATCGGGTCATGGTGGAGGCAGGTTTCGAGTGGTGCAAGGGGATCTGAGCTGGATTGTGGGGTGTCCTTCAAATTGGCCCCGCTCTGAATGCGGTTCAGGGGCGGCTGCTTTTGGCTGTTGGCCGAATGGCCAATGGCTCCATTTTGGCTCCATTAAGAAATGGGTTTTAGCCGGTTCTGTGAAACTGCATGTTCTGTATAGACGGAAATAGACGCCATCGACGCTAAATTCTGTATTTTCAATCGAAATGCAGTTTCCCAAGCTGGACGTCGCGGGTTCGATCCCCGTCTCCCGCTCCAATGTTTTCAATAAGTTACGAGAATTCTCCTCGCCTGATTTTCAGAAATGGCTCCATTTTGGCTCCATTCGGTCCGCATCTGGTTGTTCTCAAAGCATTTGCACCGTGCTGGTTTTGTGGACATTGCGAACTCAACGATCAAGCCGGACGAGCTCATCGGCGAGACCCAAAAAATTGTACTTCTCCATGTCGTCGATCAATCCCAGACAGCACGTCTTGATACGTGGGTCCTCAGTCTGGGCGTAAAGCCTGACGACGATTTTCGAAAGCTCAAAAGCCACGGCAGCTCCACGCTTGCTGATGTCGCCACCCTCCTCTCGATACAACGATACTGCCCTCTCGAGAAGATCGCAGACAAGATCGGGTAGTTGCACGGGTGATTCCTCCATTACGCGGACAACCGTTTCCATTGCCTCTGGTCCCGGGATGGATTCAAGGAAACCGGAAAGGAGCAATTCCTGTTGGTCGGTGGATAGCTCAGCTAAGTGTCGAAAAGCCTCTGCCGCCTCGTCCCTCACGTCTTTTGAAGGGTCAGCAAAGAATGGCATCAAAAGGGTCCGACATCTCTCACCTACTGTCGGATGTGCTACGTTCACGGCGTATACATTGGCGGCCGCCTTTCTCATTACCTCATCGCCCGTTCGCACGGGCACGGCGTCCGGCTCAGCTTCGGCGACGTCGAGAGCAAGCAGAGACACCTGTCTTGCTGCCGCTTCTACGGCAGATGAGTTGGCGGACTTCAGCATTCGCTGAACAATTTCAGCGATAGCTGGGTAGTCCCGATAGCCCGCATACTGGATAAACCGTTCGACATGGGGAGTCCCGAGAAGTGCGTCGTCGATCGCAATTAGAGCCTTGAACCATGCGATTGCGACGGGAACATCAACATTGAGGGAGGCCACAAGGAGTTCAGCCACGCACGAACGGACCGCGATGGAAGGATCGCAAACCAGCCGCTCGACTGTCGCTCGCAACAACTCAAACCTCGCTGGTTCCTCGAACACAAGGGCGGCCAAGCAGAGGGCTGCCGAACCGCGGACCGAGTTCAAACCGGCCGCGTAGGGATCGCCGGAGTAGTGTGCGGTTCCGTTCCCCGCGTCCTGGCGCCAGATTTCTGTTTCCGGATCGGGATGCTCGGTGGCATACCAACTGACCGCTTCGACGACATCATCAGGCCACGGAGACCCGGGCCATTTCCCAATTAACCAAGTTATATCCCGACCGCAGGGCCTCTGGGGGAGGGAATGAACGCGACGAATCAGTCCGACGGCTTGTTCAGCAGTAACCGGAAGGGACTCTGCCTCGTGCGCCGGAATTGATTCCGCGATCCCTCGAAGTATGCCCCCGAAGTAGCTGACTGGCAGGCTATCAGCCATTCTCCCCGCCAACGCAATAAAGCGTCCGGGGTCGACTCTGGTTTGAGCCTGCAAGGCTAGAGCCAGTTCCCACTCTCCTCCTGAGAAAGGCCCGGGTTTCGCGGTAAATTGAATCCCCGCATATTTCCTCATCGCCTGCAACCAGTTTTCGTCGGTCATTTTGCACATCGCATTGCCGGGGATCGGAGGACCTACAACGTCTGCCTCGGCAGGCTCTTTTGTCATCAGCCGGCGACGTTCGGGAAACTTCCGCCGCAACTCGTCCAATTTCCGTTTTGCGGTCCGACTCAACCGCTCTTGTTCGATCGACCCGAGCAGCTTCAACTGTGTGATTCCGCGCCACTGCCGATCCTCCCACTTGGCGTGGAGCGACAAGATCGATTCCTCAAGCCGGGCGAAAAGCTCTTCGGAGCAATGTTTGGAGGCGCTTTGGATGGCGCGTGCCGGACCTCCAGTTGCGTAGTCGCTGCTTTCTAGACGCCGGGGGTCTTCGATCAGATATTCGACAATCCGGTCGGCGTAGCGGTCGGGGGCGGCTGTCCACGCTCGGAGCGTGAGATAAGAGAGCGTGCTGGAATTGTTGACGCCGCCGGTGATCTCGTTGTCCAATTCGTCCGGCCAATCTCTAGCCATCTTTTCCAGCGCGCAACCCAAGCCTGAGAGGATAGCCCCAGGAACGTCCAGCGGGTTATCGTCATGGACCGAGTAAGACCAGATCGGGTCAGAACCGAGATCATCTTCCGACTGCTTCATAGTCTTGAGAATGATCCCAACCACTCGTGGCATCACCTGACGGACGAAATGCTTCGGAGCCTTCTGGGCCGCCTCCACAATTACTGTCGAGCCGAAGTGACCTCGGCCGAAGGTATCCCGGATCCCATCCTGACCGGGAATTGCCGCTACCACCCGATCCAGCCAATGCCCGATTGAGACACAGGCCTGCGCGGGCGCCGCGTCGACCAGTGAGTGGACGATGTGCCACCAACTGTCGTCCGGCAGTAGCTTCAGCGTCCCGTCGTCGATCAGACTGAGGAAGAAATCAAACATCTCGGGGCTCCGGTGAACTTCCCTGAAGCCGACAACATAGCGCAGATGCTCACCCCACTCAGCCGTCTGCTTGCGGTGTTTCCTCAGAAGCTGCACGACACGACGAGAACGTGAAGCAAGCACGAGGCCAAGCAACCAGATAGCTCTATGGCGGGAGTGATCATCACCCGTTGATAGGGTGGAATCGTAGAAACCTGCGTCGTCCGACACGTCGAACCACGGCGGCTGTCCACTAACCAGTCTTTCAATGTGGACTCTTAGCGATTTGTCCTCTCCCATCAGACGGTCGAGTACTTCCCATTCGGCTGCCTTGGGATCATCCAGCGAGCGAAGGAACTGGAACACGTGTTTCTTGAGATGAAACCGAATGCGGTTGTCGGTTAGAACCGACGAGAGTTGGGCCAGATAGTCAGGAAAATCGATCTCTCTGAGCAGACTCAGGATCTGCCGGACCTGTGCCCTTCGGAACAAGTGCTGTTCAGAACTTACAAGCAGGTCGAGAAGATTACGGCCATTCGCGACGAATCGGCGGGCAAACGCGTAATCAAAAAAGGATTCATGGAAGAACCTGTAACGGCGCTCAGATAACTCCAGCACGTGTTCGGATACCAACGCCATGGCATCAGCGCTGAAATCGTCGAGGATCTGCTCGGGTGCAGAAATCTGCTGATGATCGCTAAGCCACGTGGAGAGACGATCTATGACTTGAGGCCAGGCCGATTTTCTACCCAGGCGGAGATCCGCATCCCTTTCCTTTCTGATCCAGAACTCTCTAAAGAGGTCGTTCCGACTGTTCGCCCGAATTCGGCCTTCACGCTCTAAGGACAAATATATTGACAGGTGAAGCGGCACTCGCAAGGTCTGCCTAAGGTTCGCAGTAACCGCGTCCGGGTCGACCAAGGCCAAGCTCAGTTGTACGTCCAGTTGGTCGGGACTCAGCGGCTGGACGTTGATTTCAGCGAAACTCGTGTCTGTTTTGCGAAGCGATCGGAACCGTTGATCGTGCTCCAGGTCGAATGACCGGCAGCCGACAATCAGATGAAGGTTAGGAAAGTTGTCAGCCTGGTGCCTCAACTCCTCGACGAGTCCCCATAGTTCTGGGCGACGACCGGAGGTGATACTCACGGCGTCCAGCTGGTCGATGACAAGAGCGCACGGCCCGCCTCTTGCCAATGCAATCAGCACGGCAACCGGCGAATCGGGCAGGCCCAGCTTTCTTCCCAGCTCGACGGTGGACAAGACACCCTCCGGAATTTCATCGAAGCGGATCGTGAGGACAGGGACGCCGTTTTCTCGAAGGCGCTCGGCGCTGTGAGCCAGCGCGCAACTCTTGCCGCCGCCAGCGACCCCGGTGACCAGGACTCGCTTGTTTCCGAGTTTCCCATTCTCACCGACGATTCTAGCATCGCCTAGCAGTGGAATCGTTTTACCATTGATCAGATTGGACTGCGTTCTGCGGACATAGCCTCGGATAATTTGGTCAACCTGGTCGATAACCCGTTTATCGACAGCCCAGTCTCTGCTCCGGTACCCGTGTTGGCCCAGTACCTCGAGGATGTCGGCCTTCTCTACAGAAAGGTGAATCCGATCGAGCAGCAATTCAGCGAGGATGCCGCGAACGGCGCCAGCGTCCACCGGCAAACCGTCCGGGCGATACCACAGCATCCGGATCATTGAATCAAGCTGGGTACGCAGGCTTTCGGGGTCTTGAACCCTTACGCCAATTCTCTGAATGACAGTTCGGGCTTTTTCGGCATCGCCGCCGAAAAGGGGAAGCACGCGCGAAACGAACGCTTGGTTCAGTTTCTTGGAGGCGGCCAGCCTGGCGCCGAACGTATCCTTATCGACCGCGTAACCCGACAGTTCATGCAATTCCGGAGCGGCCGAGCCCGAAGCAAAAACGGCCTTGTGTGAACCATCCGATAGGAGGTGTCCGATTAGGTCTCCGAGAATGCTTCGACGGGTTTGCGGGTCCCGTTCCAAAAGCAGCGCGAGCGACCAACCCGACCGCCCCGCTTTCTGGCTCTTAATCGACCAGTGCTCGCGAGTTCCATTAGCCTTGTCGACGTAGAACTCGATACCACGAGACTCTTCGGGGCAGAGAGGCTCCAAGAGCATTCGGTTCGCCTCGCCTCTCGTGATGTCGAGAAGAACCTGAATCGCCCAAAATGTTTCGTAACGGTTTCCCAGCTTATCCGAAGCGCCACCGGACACCGGCATTCCTGACCCCTTTCTCAGCACGAAGATAGTAGCAGAAGAGCAAGAACTTAGAGTCGTCACCTCTTGGCCGTATACTCGCCAATGATGCCACGGCTGTTCGTCATCGGAGGACCGAACGGAGCCGGAAAGACTACGTCGGCAATGGCGTTGATGCCCGAGTTGCTCGAGTGTGAGGAGTACGTGAATGCCGACGCGATCGCACAGGCGCTTTCGCCCTTTCGGCCGGAGTCCGTTGCTCTTCAGTCCGGGCGACTGATGCTTCGCAGAATTCGTCACTTGGCTGGCCAGAAGGCGGACTTTGCTTTCGAAACGACCTTGGCATCTCGGTCTTTCGCACCTCTGTTGTCGGCTTGGAAAGGGCAGGGCTACGCGGTCACTCTCCTTTTTCTCTGGCTCAGTTCCCCCGCTCTCGCTACGCACAGGGTTATGCTGCGCGTTCAGTCGGGCGGGCATCCAATCTCCGACGATGTGATTATCCGACGCTACTGGACGGGATTGAAGAATCTCGTCTCGCTCTATTTGCCTCTCGCCGATAAGTGGTCCATCTACGACAACTCCGGGGCTCGACCGAGAGTGGTTGCTGTCCGTTCGGAACGAGATTTCGTGGTGTATGATGATGGAGTATGGAATCAGATTCTGAAAGCAGGTCGGTGAAGAAAGTCGAGCAGGACGACGTGCTTCGGAAGATTGACATAGGTGTGCGCCGGGGTGTGGCCCGGGCCTTAGAGGAACATCGGCGCGCGGGCCGCAGCATTGTCGTTTGGAAAGACGGAAAAATCGTTTGGATTCCTCCGGAACAGATCCCTCCTTTAGCTGAAGAAAAGATCGAGTAACTCGTCCTTTGTCTTTCCCCCGAGTGGCTCCATTTTGGCTCCATTAAGAAATGGACTTTGGCCGGTTCTGTGAAACTGCATGTTCTGTATAGACGGAAATAGACGCCATAGACGCTAAATTTTGTATTTTCAATCGAAATGCAATTTCCCAAGCTGGACGTCGCGGGTTCGATCCCCGTCTCCCGCTCCAATGTTTTCAATAAGTTACGGCTGTCCTGTCTTTCTTCTGTTCCGTTAAGGTTGTAACTTATTGCGGGTCCGGTAGTTACTGATCCTCCTAGACGGGCCGTGTGATCGCCCCCCTTACACAGGATCTAAATCCGTGCTTTCGCACTAGA
>CAYQYP010000125.1:0-8079 GCA_964421755.1 uncultured Acidobacteriota bacterium | reverse complement strand
TCGATAACTTTCTCGTACGGGGTGCCTTCGTACTTCCAGGGAAGAGTCACGCCGGAACCGAGCAAACGAACAAACGGGTCCAGGCTGGCGCGCAGCCAGGGACAGACCTTGCCCCAGTCGGCAGGATAGGCGAGCCGGTCACCCTTCTTGTGGCACCAGGAATCCTCTCTCGCTTCGTAAATCTCGAGCTCGACCTTCCACCCTTTGGGTTTCGCCTGGGCTGGCTTGTCGGCTGGTTTGCTGACGTCCGGAGTTTGCTGCGCTTCCAGGGTGGCGTTTGATGCGAACAGTGCCGCGAGCCCGCATCCGCTGGTGGCGACGAATTCTCGACGTTTCATGGTTCTGCCTCCTCGCTTCTAGAAGGGCTTATATTGACACAGATGTCTTGCGTTGAACCCCGCGGTCCGAGTTTTTTTGCTTGGGGAGTCGCTGCCCTGTGTGCTTCGGTTCCGCCTTATTTGGGCTTCATCCGATCCAGTCGTTCCTGCGCCTGCCGCAGTCTTTCCATGGCCTCCCGGAGGTCGCGCCGTATCTGTTCCAAGTCGTCGGGAGCCACGGCGGCGGGCGGCGGAGGCGTCTCTCGAGTCGCTGGACCTGCGGGAGGCACTGTCGGTCCGGTCTCATCTGCCAGAGGGGCGACCGCGGGCGCGTCACCCACAACCGCAGCCATCGCCGCGTCGATATTCGGGTGCATCACGACGCGCTCGGCGTCGGCCAGGATGATGCGCCGAAGTTCAGGAAAGTTAAGGGTCTCGGGCTTCAGGAAGACCGGTTCCGCATAGAGAATTGCGTCGCCGATCGGAATGACGAGCAGGATACCGCGCGAGACTTCCGACCCGACCTGGCCCCAAAGTGTGAACTGTTCCGAAATGACGGCGTCGTTGTCGATACGCGCCTCGACCTGGTTGGGACCATCCACGTGCCTGCCGGACGGGAACCGAAAGAGTGACAACTCGCCATAATGCGGAGTATCGCTGCGGGCCGTCACCCAGGCGACCAGGTTATGCCTGTTGTTTGGCGTGAGCGGCTGCAGCAGCAGGAACTCCTCCTTCGGTTCGCCCGGGAGCCGTGCCACGATGTAGTAGGGAGACATGACCTGTGTCTCCCCGAAGGACTTCTCCACCGGAAAAGCCCACTGGTCTTCCTTGTTGTAGAAAACGACCGGGTCCTCCATGTGGTACTGAAGCAGCATGTGCGTTTGGATTGCGAAGAAGTCGAGCGGATAACGCAGGTGCGGCCTGAGGAATGCCGGCATCTGGTCGAGCGGTTTGAACAGACCCGGGAAGATCGCCTGGTAGGTCCTGATGAGGGGATCATTGGGGTCAGCGACGTAGTAGTCAATCGAACCGTTGTAGGCGTCAACGACCGCCTTGACGCTGTTGCGGATGTAATTCTGACGCCCTTTCCAGGGGGTCGAATACGGATAGTGGTTGGTGACGGTATAGGCGTCCTGTATCCAAAACAGCCGGCCGTCAGCCACCACGAGGTAAGTATTCTCGTCCGGCACAAGGAACGGAGTGAGAGTAGAGAAGCGCTCCCGGACAGTTCTCCGGTATTGAATCCGGCTGTCCCTGTGGATTTCTCCCGAGATGAGCAAGTTCAGGTCTCTAAACTGCCAGGAGTACAACAGCCGCCGCACCAGCGAACCGAGGGAGACACCTCCTCTTCCCTGGTATCGGGTGTAGACAGGTCCGTCTGGTCCCGGGTAGTTGAATTCGTCCATGGCGCTCGGAGCAACCACGAACGGAAGACTTTTCAGGCCGTAGTAGATCTCGGGGCGAGAAAGCTCGAACTGACCTTTGGGGGGAACGTCCTTCAAAAAGAATGCCGGCCGCCCGCCTGGTGCGACCTCGGTGACCGGGGTCATGGCGGCCCCGTAGCCGTGTGTGAACTGGAGATGGCGGTTCACCCAGCGCTGCGCCTCGGCGGGCAGTTTCTCGGGCGACAGCTCCCGGCTTGCGAGCATGACTTGCCGCAGTTGTCCATCTACAACGTAACGGTCGGTCGTCACCGAGAGGAAGTCGTAGTAGAGACGGAAGAATTGAATCTGGTTGTAACTTTGCAGCAGCGGGGCTTCATCCCAGAGACGGATGTTCTGGATCGTTCCCTGGTTTTCAGCGACTGTCCGGGCATCAAAGGTCCCAAGTGCCGGATGACTTCGCGAAGTAACCCCATCAAGAGCGTATGCCTGCCTGGTCATCCGAATATGTTTAGCAAGGTAGTCACGCTCGACGGCGAGTTCATTTGGCTCCACTCTGAAACGCTGGACCAGTGCGGGGGCTACCGCCTGGCCGAGGATCGACGCTCCGATCCAGAGCACGACTGCCCAGGCAATCACCCGGAATCGATTGCGAAGAGCAGCGCCCACAATCAGCCCGGCAACAACCAACGCGAGGAAGGTCAGGGCCGTCTGGGCTGGAAGCAAGACGTTGTCTTCGGTGTACCCGATTCCGTGGACAGACCCGCGTGTCGAATAAAGCAGCTGGTACCGGCCGAGCCAGTGGCCAAACCCGATGAGAACGAACGCACCTGCCCCAAGGAATGCGAAGTGTCGTCGAATTCCGGGCGTCAGGATGAAGGGCTCACCTCGTAAAGCGCGGCTTGCGTAATAGAAAGCGGCAAGCAGGACCGCGAGCCCGACAATCAGAATCAGCACCCAGCTGCGGAGAAACTGCAGGAAGGGCAAGGTGAAGATATAAAACGAGAGATCGCGGTCGAAGACCGGATCCTTCTGTCCGAAAGGAACGCCATTCAGAAATCGCAGGACCAAGTCCCATTGAGCGGACAAGCCCATAGCGAGAAACAAGGCTCCCAGTATCGCCGCCACAATCACTGCCACCGTCAGAACCTTCGGGACCATGGCGGTCAGCTGAGGGTCGAGGATCGGCGAGCCGAAGCTGGGAATCGAGCGATCAAGTCTTCGGGCCAGGTAGATGTTCGGTCCGGCGACCAGAGCGGCGACAAGGAGTCCCAGCAGGAGGAGCCAGGCCTCGGCGGAAACGACCCGGAACAGGACGGATTGGTAGCCTAGGGCTCCGTACCACAGATAATCCGTGTAAAAAGAACGGGCCCACCCGAGGCTAAAGAAGACCAGGAGGATCAGAAGAATCCAGAGCGCGCATCCGAGTCTGCGGCGAAGGTACGGTATGTCAACCTGGGCCGGCTCAGGGCGTCGAGGACCGGATGAAGGAAATTCCCGGGAAAATTCGGACATTGTGACGACCCCGAAAATTGTTGGTTTGTAAGTACTTGACGCCCTTATTGTTTCATACCGTGAAGGGCCCTGCAAGCCGCCAAGACGTGTCCGAGCGCTAACAGATGACGCGTCCCGACAATTCTTTTACGCTAAAGAGATGCCGAAGCGGGATGTAGTCCAGGAAGCAGTCGAATCAGTCGCTGCCGCTGCCGACAATTCGGAGTCGCCTGCCTCGATAGAGCTGTTCCGAAAAACCCTCCGTGGGCGACACAATCTCCCCGCAGCGCGCGCCGCTCAGGCTGCCGGCCAGCATCGTCTCGTCGTACTTATACCCGAACTGACGAACGCGTTTTCCTATTTTTTGTCGGACCCGCAGAAGCGGGATCCGCTCTGCGCGGCGAAGGCAGCCATCGCTGAAGCGCTCGACCGCCTGGATTGCGGAGACGCCGATGTCTTCCTGCGAGGCCTCCGGCATGTCCAAATGGAAAAGGTTTGGGGAGGGACTACGGACACCGCCGCGCAGCTTCGGGCACGCTCGGCTGCCGCCCTGGTTCGCTTGGACCACCCGGATAGATACAGATTCCTGGCCGAGCTGCTGTTCGACTCCTGCCCGGAAGCACGACGGGGAGCCGTCCAGGCGGCTGCATTCGCCGGCGGGGACGTGGCGGAGATACTCCTGCGCGTCAAGGCCGAGATGGGCGACAAGGACCTCTCGATTATCGGCGACTGCCTGACGGCACTGTTGCAGCTGGCACCGGACGCTTCAGTCGAGTTTGTCGCAAGGCGCCTTCAGTCGCCCGCGCCCCAGTTACGCGAATTCGCGGCACTGGCGCTCGGAGAGGCCCGAGTGCCAGGTGGTTTCGAGTTCCTTCAAAGCGCGATCGTCGGCGTGACCAATCAGGCTGAGTTTCGAACGCTCGCGCTCGCCATGGCACTCTACCGGACGTCCGAAGCGTTTGAGTCGCTTGTGGCCTTCCTGAAGGAAAAGCCGCTGGCTCTTGCTTCAGCCGCGCTCGAAGCCCTGGAGCTCTACCGGCACGACCACGATCTGTGGCAGAAGGTCACCGAGACGAGCGCCAGGCGTGGGCTCCGCGAACCCGGCGGTCGGTGAAGGCGGCCCTGGCTTAAGGCGTAAGGACCTCAAGGACCACAATGACCCCAAGGACAGCAGGGATGGAAGCACAGCTGCGCCAGCAAAACGAATCCCTTTTCGTTGCGGTTGTTGCTGTCCCCGAGGTCGTTAAGGTCTTCGAACCCTATCGCCCTTTATCGTGCAGGGGTCACTTTCAGATTTGCGAAATCGCCCGACGACCCGTTGCCCACCCAAAAACCGATCCAACCCGTCTTTCGGTCGCTCAATTGCTGTACCTCGAGGCAGGGTGCTGCAGCATCGTCGACGAAGACGCTCACCTTGGGATGGGCGACCACGATCCGGACATGCACCCATCCGGTAGGATCGGGGGCCGGATCAACCGGGTTCTCGAACTCCTCCGGTCGTTCCGCCCTGAGCTTCTGCCACGTGTAGGCAGGGTGGGATATGTACTGCACCGCGTGGTTGCGTCGCGTAGGATCCGTCGCTCGGAAATTGAAAGGGCGGAAATAGATGGCGTCGTACGCTTTCTCATCGAGCCCGTGAAAAGCGACGCCGACAAAGCTCCGTTGGAGGACATCGCGGCCTTTCACGTCGAATTCGATCGTCCCGTTCGAAAACTGGGTGTCCGGCAGCCAGGCGAGCCCGTCGCCCATCCGTTCGTCGAATCGAAGGATAGTTTTGCCATCCGCCGCCGCCTCGCTGACGGCGCGGTTGTGAATCCGCCATGTTTTTCCCAATGCGGTGACCGTTTCGCCGGAACCCTGAGCAAGAAGCGCATTCCCGACGAGTCCGGCTGCAAAGAGCGCAAACAGCTGGAAGAGACTCCGATTTCTCATAGAGGTTTCCTCTGGTCTATGTACGCTTTTCGACGGGCCGGGGTTCACAACGCCCGGCCGCAAGTGTAGATCGACCCAATCCAAGCGGCGGCGGAGGCTGGGCCCACTCGTGAAAGGGGTGGCCACGGCCCTCCTGTTCCGCGCCGATTTGAAGTATGGCTTGCTTAAGGCTAGCATTAAGCCATCCCTATTTACATGGAGGTCAATATGAACACTCGTTGGTTGGGGTCGGTCTTGGTGGTGTGCCTCGCCTTTGCGTTCTCCAACGGTCTGTTTGCGCAGGACGACGTCAAGTCGACAGTAACGACGATCGAGAAAAACCTGTGGGAGGCTTGGAAGAACAACGAAACGGGCCCGTTTCGTGAGCACCTGGCTGACAATTCCGTAAGCATCAACCCGCAGGGGGTCAGCGCCGGCAAAGAGGAGGCGATCAAGAGCATGACCGCCACACCGTGTGAGGTTCGCGGCTTCTCGTTCTCCGACTGGCAGGTTCACGAACTCAGCGGCGACACGGTCATCGTGACGTACAAAGCCAAGCAGGATGCCACTTGCGGCGGAACCAAGATACCCGCCGACGTGGTCGCCAGCTCCGTCTACGTGAAAAAAGACGGCAAGTGGCTTGCAGCCTCCCACCAGGAAACACCCCTGATGGAACCTGGAACGGCCAAGGCTGAGTAGAAGCGATGCCGAAACCGAGATCGCCACACAGCGAGGGTGTTGCATAAGGTCGGAGAAGTGCGTTCGGCCCACAGGTATTGACGGATGTGCTATGGGCTGATGTCGTGCGGAGTGCGAGATCGAATGGAGCCGCGCACGAAAGCGAACGGCAGTGAGCGAGAGTAAGCGGACCACCAATCATTCGCTGAGTCGAGACAATTAAACACGAAGCAGTGGAGCGAGTCAGGTGGTCCGCTTACTCTCGCTCACTGCCGTTCGCTTTCGTGCGCGGCTCCATTCGATCTCGCCCTCCGAGGAGGGAACTTGCCGGTCTGTCCGCCTATCAATAGAAGAGTTAAGATTCTCAACACCCGCGCGGCGACCTGGGGTTATTGCGCAGCGCCGGCTTGTTCCTTGTGAAAGCGAACCACCTGTTGTTTCAGGCTCCCATTGGGTCCAGCGTCGCAGATCAGGTAGTGATGCACATTCCCGGTTGGGCCGTACCGGTCGTGAAGCCCTGCACCGCCCCCGCCCGCGATCGTATAGGGGATCCCGTTGTGCGAAGCCGTCGAGTACGCGTGAATGTGTCCCAGGAACACATGTTTGACCCGATGGCGGCTCATCAACTCCGCAAATCTGGTGGATGCCTCCGGTTCCCAGCTGTGGTACGCCCACTTCTCCACGTTTGACACGGGTTTATGAGCGGAGACGATGATCGAGGAACCCTTCGGAGTGCTTGAAAGCACGTTCTCCAGCCAGTCGAGAGTCTTCGATGCAGGCTGAACCGACGAGCTGTTGTCGACGAACACGAACCTCCATTTCCCATAGTCAAACGAGTAGTTGAGACTCTCGTTCCCGAACAAAGACTTGTACTCGAGGGCCAGCCCGTTGTCTCCATCGTCGTGGTTCCCAATGGCGACGAACAGGGGTATTTCCACCTTCTGCAGAGGCGGAAGGAAATACTCCAGGTACTCCTGCGTATATCCGCGAAGGACGATGTCCCCGGTATTGATGATGAAGGCCGGCTTGGGTTCGAGAGTCCCGATATGCTTGAGAATCGCGGCCCACATTGGGGCGTTCGATCGCGAGTCCCCCATCACAATGAAACGAAAAGAGGATCGTGCCTTCGGCAGCCTTGCTATCCCTTTCTGAAAATTGAATTTATCTGCATACGGACCTAGCCTGCTCGACGCCTCTGCGGTGATCTGTTCCGCAGATGGCGGGGTCAGATCCTTCAGCTCGATTTCGTTCATTGCCCCGGAAGCGAGGGAGGCCGCCGCCTGAATCTGCCCATCGGGCCGGGAGAAGAAGGCCATGCCGTCCATTGTGACGACAAAACGGGGACCCGCAGGGCTCTCAATTTTCCAAGCTTCGGACGGTTCGGAGTTCGGGAGAGTGGCCTTGAGCGTCTTCAAAGTAGCGGCCGGCACTTCAGAGAGCGGGATCTGTTTTTTCGTCCCTTTGAGGACCATCCTGGCGGGCTGCTCAACCGAATTCGTCTGGTCGTTTTCGTAATCGAAACTGAGCAGACGGCCCTCCGGACTCAAGAGGAAGTCATACTCTTCCGGACCCGCCTCGGCTCGGATGAAGTACCGGTTTTGACGTTGAAATTCCCAACGCTTGATTTCCGTGTGAGCCGGAGCGATTCGGCGGACGGTTTCGAACAGCCGGGGGTCGGGCGCGGAAGGCTCCTGGGGAGCAGGAGGCGCTTGGTAGAATTCATTTCCTGGAGGTCCCACCTCGACGCGCCACCCATCCATCCCTGGCAGAATTGCTTTGGTGGCGCAGCTCGCCACTGCCAGCAAGACAAGCATCATTGAAAACACACAAACTCGCTTCATCGTTGCCCCCGTCACTTAACTGAAGTGTTATCTACTGAAAGATATTAACAGCCCGGCGCTGTTTCCGGGTCAAAAATCCGCGAGGTCGGGGACAGAGAGAAGCTAATCCGCATTTCTCACTATTCTGCGGCTGCTTTTTCCGTCAGAGCCGCAGCGAGGGTGTCTAAAATGTTAACTCTTCTATTAATAGGCGGATAGACCGGCGAGTTCCCGGCGGAGGGCGCGATCGAATCGAGATCGAATGGAGCCGCGCACGAGAGCGAACGGCAGTGAGCGAGAGTAAGCGGACCACCTGACTCGCCCCACTGCTTCGTGTTTAAATGTCTCGACTTAGCGAATGATTGGTGGTCCGCTTACTCTCGCTCACTGCCGTTCGCTTTCGTGCGCGGCTCCATTCGATCTCGCCCTCCGCACGACATCAGCCCATAACAAGTCCGTCAATACCTGTGGGCCGAA
>CAYQYP010000124.1:0-40670 GCA_964421755.1 uncultured Acidobacteriota bacterium | reverse complement strand
CTCCGAACAGGCGCATCGCCTGACTTTTGACCCAGGAATCGAGAGTAATCCTTCCTGGTCTCCAGACGGCAAACAAATAGTGTTTCTAAGAAGCAAAGGCAAAGGAGGATCGATCTACACCATTTCTCCTGTAGGCGGCGTGGAGCGAAAGGTCTGTGACTCCGAGTATGTAATCAAAGGACAACTGGCCGGACGCAAGCTCGCTTGGACTCCCGACAGCGAAGGAATCGTGATTTCGGAACGAGAGGCGGATTCCGACCCGAATGCATTGTTTCTGGTCCTTCTTGCCAGTGGAAAGAAAAGGAGGCTGACATCTCCACCGAGCGGATCCAACGGTGACGCGGACCCCGCCTTCTCCCCGGATAACAGGATTCTCTCATTTTCCCGGATGCGGGACTTGGATGCGGTGGATCTCTATCTGCTTCAGATGACACCCGAGTACGAGCCGGTGGGGGAACCGAAAGTGCTGACAGACCGGATGCCAATTGAGAGGCGTAATATCTTCGGACAGGCCTGGGGAGTCGGCGGCAAAGAGATCCTCGTTTCAATGAATGCACGCGGCCTCTGGCGGGTTCCTGTGGACGACCCGAGGTTAAGCCGGAGAGTCGACGCTACCGGGTTCGGCACAGTGTTTCCAGCCTTTTCCCAAGCCGCCCGTCGCCTGGCGTTTAGGGTCCACGAGTTGGCGACCAGCGCGTGGATCTTGAAGGACCCTGGCGACGGGAAGACCCGACCCGTCGCGCAGAAAGTCATTTCCTCGACAAGACGGGAAGAGCAGTGTCAGGTGTCGCCCGACGGAGAAAAGATAGCCTTCCAATCGACTCGCTCTGGCGCCTATAACATCTGGGTCTGTAACAGCGACGGGTCAGGTCTCTTGATGGTCACCAATTGCGAGGGTGAGTGCGGATCCCCGGCTTGGTCGCCGGATAGCCGTTCGATTGTCTTTGACGCTCGCCCAAGGCGTCAAAGCGACATCTACGCGGTCCCCCCCGAAGGAGGCCCACTCCGGCAGATCACCGACCATCCGTCCGAAGACGTCATGCCGAGCTTTTCACGAGACGGGCGATGGCTGTACTTCACCTCCAACCGGACCGGGCGGTGGCAGGTCTGGAAGATGCCGTCCTCGGGCGGCCAGCCGGTTCAGGTTACGCACAACGGCGGATTCTACCAGCAGGAGTCGATCGACGGCAGGACTCTGTTTTTCGGGAAAGACCGGTACGCCACTGGTATTTACCGGATGCCGGTTGAAGGTGGAAAAGAAGCCATGTTTGTCCCCGATGCCCGAATTGATCGGTTTGCTCCAACTGCTCGTGGTTACTACTTCTGGAGAGTCCCGAGTACGAGTCGCCAATTGATCTTCCTTGACTCATCCACTGGCGCCAGGCGGATTGTGACGGTCATAGAAAAGGACCCAATCTGGTTCCTTTCCGCGTTTCCCGACGGCAATCGCCTTGTCTATTCGCAGCTCGACCGGCAATCAGCCGACCTGTATCTGATCGAGAACTTCCGGTGATAGTCCGCCTGCCTCGGACCCGCCGAGTATTCGGTCCGAAACTCGCAGGACAAAAATAGAGCGACACAAAAACTGACACAACGGAACAGACCAACCCGAGGAGTCGCTGGGAATCATTGAAAAAGCAAAGGCAGGCATTCGGCTGGATTACAGTCTCCTGAGTACGGTCTCAGGGGGTGGAAATTCGGCCCTATCAGTCGCTGTAAGTGATTGATTTGATTGGTCGGGACGGTGAGATTCGAACTCACGACCCCCTGAACCCCATTCAGGTGCGCTACCAGGCTGCGCTACGTCCCGACCGTGCTGAGGAAAAGATAATATACCAGAAAAAATCTCACGGAGCGCGCACATCTTGGATGGGCTGAAGCGTGCCGGACAGCAGCCGGGACGTCCCCGCTCGGTGGCCGCACTGTCAGCGGAATAAATCCGGGAGGAGAAGGGGCAACTGGATGATTTCTTTCTTACCGGGGGTCGCCGCTGGGGCGGCGGGTAACGCTTCGGCGGCCGGGGCTGGCGCCTCCTCGTTCACCGGTTCTTTCGGTTCGGCAGTCGACACCCCGACGACCGTTTCCTCAATCTTCGGCCGGGGGGCGGCGGCAGAGTTGGCTTCCAGCAGATCCAGAACCGCCTGGAGCTCTTGTTTGATCTCACTCAGGATCTGGGCCGGCGACGTCTTCCGGGCCTTTTTGCTGAAGAGCGGGAACTCCTCGGGAGAGGCGCTCATGTGCTCCAGCTGCTTGACCGCACCGGCTATCGTGTAGCCTTCCTGGTAGAGCAAGCGCTTGATCGTCTCGACGGTGTCGAGGTCCCTTTGCCGATAGATCCTCTGACCGGATCGGTTCCTGTTAGGGGCCAAGGCGGCAAACTCCGACTCCCAGTAGCGGAGGACGTGAGGCTCCACTCCGCAAATGTCACATACCTCCCCAATCTTGTAGAAGAGTTTCTTGGGGTACCTGGACATCGGTCAGTCCGCTTAGAATTGCAGCGTGCGCGACGGCCGGAAAATCACATACTTGCTGGCGTCCAGCTCGATTTTCGAACCGTCTCTCGGATTTCGTCCGACCCGGCTCTTGCGGGTGTTGACTTTCATGGAGCCGAAACCAGACAGTTTGACCACTTCGCCCTCAACGAGACGGTCTTTAATAACATCTATGATCGTCTCGACAAGTTTTTTTGCCTCACGCTGGGAAATCCCACCGTGGGTCTGATGAACGATGGAAGCGAGATTGGCCTTAATCATGGGCGACACCTTTTCCGAGAAAGCAACTGAGCCCCGCTTTGCCCGCCCATCATAAGCACCGCCTCAGAAGGTGTCAAGCGCTGTGTGCTGGCGCCGCCACCGCTCAGCGCCGCGCTTCTTCGCGCTTCCGGATCCGTTGGATGATGCGGATGGGTGTCGCGAAGAACCCGTAACGCTCACGAAGCTGATTGGTCAAAAACCGGATTGTGGAAAAGTGAAGCTTTTTGCCTCCTCTCGGAAAAACGACGAAACTGGGCGGCGCGACTCCAACCTGGGACGCATACTTGAGGGGAAACTTGCTCTCGCGCCCGCCCGTCGCTAAGGCCTCCTGAACCTCGGTTCCAAGGAACTCGTTCAGCTCGGCGGTCGGAACGCGCGTCTGCCGGCTCTCGTGCGCCTGCTCCACCAGATCGAGTATTTTCGCGACGCGCTGACCGGTCTTGGCGGAAACGAAGATCATCGGAGCATACTCGAGGAACTTCAGTCGATCTCGGAACTCCTCCTCCATTTGGATAGCAGTGTAGGCGTCGCGCTCGACGAGATCCCACTTGTTGACTACCAGGATGACGGATGCTCCGGCTTCATGAGCATAGCCACCGATGGTGGCGTCAAGGGCAGTCGCGCCTTCAACCGCATCGATGATCAGGAGGGCGATATCGGTCCTCTCGAGGCTCTTGCGCGCCATGATCACGCTCAGCTTTTCCGCCATCAGCTCGGTTTTGCCTTTGCGTCGGATTCCGGCGGTGTCGATCAGACGATAAGTTCGGTCTTTGTGTGTAAACAGGGTGTCTACGGCGTCTCGAGTGGTCCCCGGCACATCCGTCACGATCGACCGTTCCTCGCCCACGAAACGGTTCAAAAGCGAGGATTTCCCGACGTTCGGGCGTCCTACGATCGAAACCCGGATCTCCTGGCTTCTGTCCGCCGGCGTCTCCGATTCAGGCACACGCCGGACAATCTCTTCGATCAGCTCGCTGACGCCGTCCTTGTGTTCAGCTGAAATCGGCCAATAGGCATCCACGCCCAAGTTATAGAACTCCACGGCGCCTTCTTCGGCTCGAAGGGAATCCGCCTTGTTGACGACCAGCAGGTACTCCTTGCCGGTGGCGCGAACCAGCGCATTCAAAGCCTCGTCCAGCGGCGTAATGCCGTCGCGGACATCGACGATAAACAGGATGAGATCCGCCTCCTTCATCGCAACACGGGCCTGTTCGAGGATCTGCTCCGGGATGGCATCCTTTTCGTTCGGGATCATGCCTCCGGTGTCGATCAGCTCGAAGGCACGATTATCCCATTCGGCCGTCTCATACATGCGATCCCGGGTGATTCCCGGCTCATCGCCGACGATCGCTTTACGGGTTCGGGTCAGGCGGTTGAAAAGAGTGGACTTGCCGACGTTCGGCCTACCGACGATTGCTACTCGGAACATGATGCCTCTGTCTGATGAATTGGCCGAAACGTCCCACATCGGCAGCGGTGACTTCCCCAACTATCCGGATTCCATCCTCGCGGTACTCTTCGCTGGCGATGCGCGCTCGCTCGCGAAGTTGAGCCAGCAGGTCGCCTCGTTCGAGGGGGAGGAGCATTTCAACGGTCTCGTACGACTCGTTCAAGACGTTCTGCATGCGTTCCCGCAGCTCTCCGAGCCCTTCTCCCCGCAAGGCAGAGACGAATACGTGATCGGCTTCCGTTTCCACCAGCGGGGCTTCCTGAAGCTGATCGGTCTTGTTGTAGACCTCGATGACGCGGGCGTCCGTTACTCCGATCTCGTGCAAAACGTCGTACACCGCCTGCCGGAGGACCCGGTGGTTCTCCTGCGAGACATCGATCACGTGAAGCAACAGGTCGGCCTCCAGGGTCTCTTCGAGGGTCGCGTGGAAGGCCGCAACAAGAGAATGAGGGAGCTTACGAATGAACCCGACGGTGTCGGTCAGGAGCATCTCCTGGCCGCTTCGGAGGGTCACTTTGCGGACCAGCGGGTCCAGTGTGGCGAACATGCGGCGGCTGACGAAGGTCCCCGCCTCGGTCAGCTGATTGAACAGCGTCGACTTGCCGGCGTTCGTGTAGCCGACCAGGCTGACGGTGGGCATCGGGATTCCCTGTCGTTTCTGCCTCTGCAGGCCGCGCCGCTGCTCCAACTTGTCCAGTTCCTTCTTGATACGGGAGATTCGGGTACGGATTGTCCGCCGGTCGACCTCCAACCGCGTTTCACCAGGGCCTCTCGTGCCGATTCCGCCCCCGAGCCGAGACAGCTCCACCCCCCGGCCGGTCAGCCGCGGGAGCAGATATTCGAGCTGCGCGAGCTCAACCTGGAGCTTTCCTTCCCGGCTGCGTGCCCGCTGGGCGAATATGTCGAGGATCAGCTCGCCCCGATCCACGACCTTGGCGTCGAGGTGCTTCTCCAGGTTGCGGAGCTGCGCCGGTGAGAGATCTTCATTGAAGATCACAACGCTCGCCTGTTCGAGCAATAGTGATTCTCTGATTTCGTCGAGTTTCCCCCTGCCGACAAGGTAGGCGGGATCGGGGCTCGGACGTTCCTGAATCAGAGCGTCAGCGACCTCTGCGCCCGCACTGGTGGTCAATTCGGCCAACTCTTCGAGCGACTCCTCCTCGGTTTTCCGAAGTCGGGAGTCGCGACAGAAGCCTACGAGAATAGCTCGTTCGACGGGTCGTCTGGTTTCTTCCATCAATGCCTCACGCCTGTTCCAGGCGCTCCCAGTGTTCGAAGATCTGCCGGCCGTGAAACCGGCCGTTTTCGATGAAGATGTTGTTGGTCTTCTGCCCGGACAGAACCGCTCCAGCCAGGTAGATTCCCTTCACGTTACTTTCCAGCGTTTCAGGATTGTGGACGGGAATCAAGTCTTCTCCCGTCTTGATGCCCACCGACGCCAGAAACTCCGAATCAGGATGATAGCCGGTCATCAGAAGGACGTAGTCGTTGGGCAGGACCCTCTCACCGTCCGGTGTGGAGATGAGCACCTCGTTCAGACAGACTTCGATCAGGCGGCTTCGGAAATACGCAGTGATTTCACCATTCTTGATCCGGTTGTTGATGTCCGGCAGGACCCAGTACTTCACATCTTCACTCATGGCTTCGCCGCGATGGACCAAGGTCACCTCGCTGCCGTTGCGGTACAGTTCGAGCGCGGCGAGAGCCGCGGAGTTTCGGCCCCCGACAACCAGGACCTTCTTCCGAAAATACGGGTGTGAGTCCATGTAATAGTGGCTCACTTTTGGAAGGTCTTCCCCCGGAATCCCGCACAAATTGGGCTGGCAGTAGTAACCGATCGCCAGGATGACCTTCCTGCAGCGATAGACCTTCTCCATGTCGAACCGGTCGCGCGAGACAACAGCGAAGTCGCCGTCCCTTCCGGTAATCTGCTCGACCTGCTCGAAATCGTGAATCGGCAACTCGTATTCCTGGACCACCCGACGATAGTAGGCCAACCCATCCGCCCGCTTCGGTTTCTCGCCCGTGACAATCATGGGGACACCGCCAATTTCGAGCAGGTCGGCAGTCGTGAAGAAGGTCATGTTGGTCGGATAGTGGTAAAGGGAATCAACGACGGTTCCACGGTCGAGGATCACGAAATCCAGGTCGCGTTTTCTTGCTTCGATTCCGCAGGCAAGCCCGTTCGGGCCGGCCCCAACGATGACTACGTCGAGCCGTCGATCCATTTGACACCCTATGACTTTGTTGACTAGAATAACGGAACTTCGGGCGATTAGCTCAGCTGGTTAGAGCGCCGTCTTCACACGGCGGAGGTCACTGGTTCGATCCCAGTATCGCCCACCACCGGACTCATTTCTGAATTTGCTACCCATTAAGACGCGGCACCGCTAGGAAGGTTGCGTCGAGCTCACGGTGGGCCGGACCTCGGCTTGAGCCTGCCGATCTCGGCTTTCCGGAGGACGGGTTTTGACAGCCGGCGCAAACCGGATCATCTGAGTCGAGTTCTTGAACCCCGGCTTCCAGTACACGTAGGCAAAGACAGCCAGAGCAATAATCCAAATAACCAGAGCTGCAAGCATCTTCGAAACTCCCCCTCCCGGCGGACGTCCCGATTGTACGACGAAGGGGAGGTCGGGCGATAGGGGGCACCGAATGACCGGCTGACCAGCTCACCGGTGCAAGGCGAAAAGAAAAGCGGCGGATTCTGAAAAGCGAATCCGCCCGGAGTCCGACTTGGAAGTCGGACCAACGTCAGAAGAACAGCTCTCGTCAGCTGGTCCGAACCGACTGCACGAGGACCTTCATCGTGTCCGAGATGCCGCCGGGAAGAAGCAACGCCTTTATCCCCAGGCGCTCCTCGACCCGAGCCGTGTTCAGCAGCCCGTGCTGTTCCTCTTCGACCAATCTTTGGGCCAGGCCCCACCGCATCAGGAATTCGCGCTGAGTCCGCAACTGCTCGCTCTCCCATCCAAGGGCGGAAGCACGGTCGATGAGTATGTCGAAGTTCACGTGAGCCGTAATGTCCTGTTCTCCGGGGCGCACATACGGATCCTGAACCGGTTGGTGACGATAGTAGCTCATGATTGTCCCGGCCGCCCTCGGGACCCGCGCATATTCACTGCGCTGGAATCCATAATCGATCGTGATCACATACCCCTGGTCCAAAGCACGATCCACCTGCTCCAGAACATCAATCATCCGAAGGTTTACCTCGTACTCCCAGCCTTCGATCCACTCTGGAAATGCCGCGCGCATGTATTCACCGATCTCCGGGTCTGAAGCGTCGTGCTCCTCTTCCCGGATCGTCTCCCCTAACCGCAGGTAGATCTCGCGGATCTTTCCCTGGCGGATCCGCACGCGATGGACCGGCAGGGCGTCGAAGAACTCGTTCGAGAAGATGACGCCCTTGACCCGTTCGGGGAGCCGGCCATAGTGGACGTCGATCGGAAGGTACTCGACCCGTGCCGCGAGATCCGGGTGGGAAGTTTCGAGCCTCCGCGTCAGCTGCTCGCCGAGCAGTCGAGTCCCGGCACCGTACTCGACCAGGTGAAGCTTCTCACCGGGTCTTAGCTCCAGCGTTCCCAGATACGCGGCACATGCGTCGGCGACCGTCTCGGCGAAGAAATGGTGAGTGTACGGCGAGGTGTAGAAATCTCCAGAGCGCCCGAAGACCTGCCGGCCGCTGGTGTAATACCCGTCGGACGGGTCATACAGGCAGTGCTCCATGAATTGCGCGAAGGTCACGAGGCGATTGTCCGAGGGAAGCACGGGTTACCTGCGCATCCACGTGATCAGCCAGAGGATCAGCGTCAGTACGACGCTCAGGACGATGCTCGTGACGACGGGGACATACAGGCTCCAGTTCTCACGCCGAACGACGAGGTCGCCCGGAAGCCGACCCAGACGCAGTCCGGGCAGGAACATCAGGACGAGCCCGATAACCGCGAGAACAATCCCGAGGAAAAGGAGCAGCCTGCCAATCTCGTAAGACATGGTAACAGTTTAGCCGGACTGTGCGGACCTCGGGGACAACAAGGACCTCAACCGACTCCTTGAGGTCCTTGCTGTCCTTGAGGTCCTTGGGGTCGGCGAGGTGAAAGCGTTGCTCTAACGCACGACTTCCAGCCCGTTGAAAAAATAGCTCGTCTCGAAGCGGGCGGTTTCGGGCGCGTCGCTGCCGTGAACAGAGTTACGCTCGATGTTTTGTGCAAACCGCTTGCGGATCGTCCCTTCCGCGGCCTTCGCCGGGTCGGTGGCGCCCATTAACTCGCGCCATTTCGCGATTGCGCCTTTTCCTTTGAGGATCATCAGCACGACGGGGCCCTCAGACATGAAAGTCGTCAGGCTCGAGAAAAAGGGACGCTCCTTGTGAACGTAGTAGAACCCCTCCGCCTGCCCCTTCGTCAAGTGGACCATCTTCATGGCCGCGATTGACAGGCCCGCCGATTCGATGACGTTTATGATTTCGCCGGCGTGGTTATTCTTGACTGCATCCGGTTTGATGATTGCCAGAGTACTTTCCATATGCTCCTTCGGTCCCGTTAGTCGGTCAGTCGTCAGTCGCCTTCACTTCTTGGAATAGACCTCCTGGATTGCGGCACCGATTTCGGCTGGACTCTTGATGACGCGAATCCCACACTCCTGCATCTTTTGCATCTTCTCCGCGGCCGTCCCTCTTCCCTGCGAGATGATTGCGCCGGCGTGGCCCATGCGCCGTCCGGGCGGGGCCGTCTGACCGCAGATGAAGCCAACCACCGGCTTATTGAAGTCCCGTTTGACGTAGTCGGCCGCCTCTTCTTCCGCTGACCCTCCGATCTCGCCGATCATGACGACCGCCTCGGTGTCGGGGTCTTCTTTAAAGGCTGTCAAGGCGTCGATGAAACCGGTTCCGATGATTGGGTCGCCACCGATTCCGATGCAGGTGCTCTGGCCGATCCCTCGTGAAGTCAGCTGGCCGACCGCTTCGTAGGTCAGGGTGCCGCTGCGTGAAATGACCCCGACCCGTCCTTCCTTGTGGATATGTCCGGGCATGATTCCCACCTTCGCCTTCCCCGGAGAGATGATGCCGGGGCAGTTGGGTCCGATCAGCCTGGCCGATTTACCCTTCATGAAAGTGCGGACGCGCAGGGTATCGAAGACCGGCACGCCTTCGGTGATGCAGACGACCAGACGGATGCCCGCATCGACGGCCTCCATCACGGCGTCCGCCGCGCCAGCGGGCGGGACAAAGATCAGAGAGGTGTTCGCACCTTCGGCGCGGACGCTCTCCAGGACGGTGTTGAAGACAGGAAAACCCTCGTGGACGATTCGCCCCTTTCCAGGGGTTACGCCGGCGACCACGCTTGTCCCGTATTCTTTGCATTTGATCGCGTGAAACGTCCCCTCGCGCCCGGTAATTCCCTGCACTACGACCCGTGTCGAACTGTCTACCCAAATAGCCACGTTCTTTTCTCCGTGCTTTTTAGCTACCCGCTTTGATGGAAAACGCTCTGTGCGCGCCTATGATGCCGCCGCAACCACTTTCGTTGCGGCATCCGCCATCCCCTCAGCGACCTGGAAATTAAGTCCGGACGTCCGCAAGATTTCCTTCCCCTGCTCGACGTTAGTGCCCTCAAGACGAACCACTACGGGGATCTTAACCCCCACCTCCTTAACCGCTTCGACGACGCCGCTCGCCACGATATCGCAACGCATGATCCCGCCAAAAATATTGATCAGCACCGCCTTGACATTCTTGTCCGAGACCAGGATCTTGAACGCATTGCGGACCTGCTCGGCGCTCGCACCTCCGCCCACATCCAGGAAGTTCGCCGGGGACCCGCCGGACAGTTTGATGATGTCCATCGTCGCCATCGCGAGCCCCGCGCCGTTGACCATGCAGCCGACGGTGCCGTCCAGCTTGATGTAGTTCAGGCCGAATCGGGATGCCTGGATTTCAAGAGGCTCCTCCTCATCGAAGTCCCGCATGTCCTGCAGATCGGGATGGCGGTACAGGGCGTTGTCGTCGAAGTTCATCTTGGCGTCCAACGCCAGTACATCGCCCTCCTTGGTCACCACCAGCGGGTTGATCTCCGCCAGGGAGGCATCCGTCGCCTTGAACGCCTCATAGAGCGCTACGAAAGTCTTGGCCGCCTTTCCGACGAGTGGCCCCTGAAGTCCGAGGCCGAAAGCCAGTTTCCGGGCTTGAAAGGTGAGAAGTCCGACCGCCGGATCCACATACTCTTTCAAGATGGCGTCCGGGTTGCGCCGTGCCACCTCCTCGATTTCCACGCCCCCCTCTTTACTGGCCATCAGGACTGGCTTCTCGGCGCTGCGGTCGATGACGATCCCAAAGTAGTATTCCTTTTCGATGTTCAGCCCCTGCTCAATCAGCAGGCGTCGGACTTTCCTTCCTTCCGGCCCGGTCTGGGGGGTTACCAGGTTGTTCCCAAGCATCCGAGGAGCAACGCTCTCGGCTTCCTCGGGGGTCTTAACCACTTTGATTCCCCCACCCTTGCCGCGTCCCCCCGCGTGAATCTGCGCTTTCACAACGACCGGCGAACCCAGGCGCTTGGCCACTTCGTACGCTTCGGCAGGGTTGTCCACCACGGTGCCTTCCGGGACTGGGACACCGAACTTCTTCAGAATCTGCTTGGCCTGATACTCATGGATTTTCATCTCCTTTATGAAACACGATATAATCGCGGTTTTCAAGTAGGCTCTCGGAGCGGCACTGGGTCTAACTCTTAGAAAAAACTGGATTTTTGTAATTCACGGACTGACACGGACTAGTACGGACGGAAACGGACGAAGCGTGCTGACTGTCCCTGTCACTCCGAGCCAGTCCCGGAGGCAATCGGAACAATGGAAAGAGCGTCGATCGTTGATCACCTTCCCGTCTACATTTTCGACGAGATCAACCGCCTCAAGTACGAAGCTCGGGTCAAGGGGCGAGATGTCATCGATTTTGGGATGGGCAACCCGGATATCCCGACCCCGACCCCGGTTGTCGCCAAGATCCGCGAAGCCGTCCTGGATCCCCGCAACCACCGTTACTCGGTTTCGCGCGGCATACCGGGGGTCCGGCGCGAGCTGGCTTACTGGTACAAGCGCAAGTACAACGTCGATCTCGATCCCAACGAACAGGTCCTCTTAACGCTCGGCGCCAAGGAAGGGTTCAATCACCTGATCCAAGCGATCACGGAACCGGGTGAGAACGTGATGGTCACGACCCCCTGCTACCCGATCCATCGATTTGCCATCCAGCTGGCGAGGGCGAATCCGATTCTCCTTCCGGCGGACCCGAACCAGATTCTCGAGGCCGCCAGCCAAGCGCTCGCCACGACAAACCCAAAGCCACGGACGCTTATCTTCTCTTACCCGAACAACCCGACCACTGCTTGCGTCACGCTCGATTTCTTCGAGCGAGCCGTCGACCTCGCGCGCCGGAACGATCTGCTGCTGATCCACGATTTTGCTTATGCGGACCTGGTCTACGGCGGATACAAGGCGCCGAGTATTTTGCAGGCACCGGGCGCGATCGACCTGGCACTGGAGTTCTATTCGCTGACCAAAGGTTACAGCATGGCCGGCTGGCGAGTCGGGTTCTGCTGCGGGCATGCGCCGGTTCTGGGAAAGCTCAAAAGACTCAAGAGCTATCTCGATTACGGCATGTTCCAGCCGATCCAGATCGCTGCGGCTATCGCACTGCGCGACTGCGATACGGAGGCTGAGAAGATCCGGTCGACGTACGAGGAGCGTCGCGACTGCCTGATCCGGAACTTCGAGCAGGCCGGCTGGCGGATTGCCCCTCCGCAAGGGACGCTGTTCATCTGGGCGCCGCTTCCCGAGAGGTTCCGACAAATGGGTTCTCTTGATTTCGCGCGCTACCTTTTGAGCGAAGCCGAGGTGGCGGTTTCGCCCGGCGTCGGCTTCGGAGACGGCGGAGAAGGCTTCGTCCGGCTCGCCCTCGTGGAAAACGAGCATCGGATCAAGCAGGCGGCCAGAAACATCAAGCGGGCATTTCAACAGGCAGACTGACAGGGAACCACATGCAGATCGCAATCATCGGCACGGGAGCAGTGGCGGTTCATCATGCCCTGGCGATCCAAGAGGTAACGGGCGCCGAGCTGAGGGGTGTGGCCAGCCGCTCAGCAGAGAAGGCGCACACTTTTTCCGAACGCTTCGGAGCGCGGCTGTACAACACGGTTGATCAGGTCTTTGAAGACCCCGCGGTCCAACTCGTCATCCTGTGCACCTATCCGGACTCGCATTACCCGCTGGCACTTGGAGCCGCGAGCCGCCGCAAGCACGTCCTGGTGGAGAAACCCCTGGCGGTCACTGTGGAGACCGGCCAGGCCATCGTGGACACCTGCCGCAAAGCAGGCGTGACACTCGCAGTAGTCAGCCAGAAACGATTTGCTGACGGCCCAGCTTTTTTGAAAAAGGCACTGGCTGAGGGGCGGCTGGGCAAACTGCTCCAGGCAGACGCCTACATGAAGTGGTATCGCGAACCCGCCTACTACGCGCGGCGCGGAAAAGGAACCTGGGAGGTGGAGGGAGGAGGGGCCATCATCAACCAGGCAATCCATCAGGTGGACCTGCTCCGATACCTTGCGGGGCAGGTGAAAAGTCTGCGGTGCATGTGGCAACTAGGCGGCCTGCACGCAATCGAATCCGAGGATTCGGCCTGCGTGTTGATGCGCTACGCAAGCGGAGCGACAGGTGTCATACAGGCGAGCACCGCGCTGTACCCCGGTTTTCCCGATCGACTGGAGTTGCACGGAACCAAGGGCTCGGTCGTTACCGAAGGGGATTTTCTGAAGTCCTGGGACGTTCAGGACGCGCCGAAACCACCGGCGGAGCTTTTCAAGCAGGCGGGCGTCGGCGCCTCCAAGCCGATGGACATTCCCGTTGAGCCTTTCAAACGTCAACTCATCAACGTGATCGGGGCGATCGAACAGGGCCGCGAGCCGCTGGTATCCGGCGAGGAAGGTCTCGAGACGCTTCGCCTGGTGATCGCGATGTACCAATCGGCCCGTGCAAATCGGGACGTGGAGATTGGGTAACACGGACTGACACTGACCAACACGGACTGTCACGGACGAAGCGTGCAAGCGCCTTTGCCCCGTGTCCGTCCGTGTTCGTCCGTGTCAGTCCGTTTCGGTCAGTGTGTCCGTGTATGAAAACCGATATTCTCATCGTCGGAGCAGGTTTTGCGGGGGCTTCGACGGCTTATCACCTAAGCCGGCAATCCGGGCGCTCAATCGTCATTGTGGACAAGGAAGAGGTCCCGGGATTCCACGCGTCCGGGCGTAACGCCTCGCTACTCATGCAGGGGGCGGAGATTCCGGATATCCGGCGACTGATCGTCCGAAGCCGGCAGGCCTTCGAGCGCGTACCGAACGCGATTCTCGACTCGAACGGTTCCATTCTGCTTGGGAAGAGAAGTTATCTGGACGGGATTCGAGAACCCGACAACCCGCCGTCGGAATACCTCAACCCCGACGCGGTCAGGCAGCGTATCCCACTGCTGGAGGGCCATCCGTTCGAGGCGGCTCTGTTCACTGCCTCCGACGCGGTGATCGACATCGCGGCGCTGCTGAATTTTTACTTGCACGAAGCACAGCAGCGCGGCGTGAAGCTGAATCTCAGCTGTCGGGTCGAGGAGGTATCCGGCGACGGTCCCTTCCAGATCCGGAGCTCGCAAGGCACGATCGAAGCGAACACACTCGTTAACGCCGCCGGCGCGTGGGCCCCGGAGGTAGCGACCCTTGCCGGAGCGACTTCCCTCCCCTTGAATCCGCTCAAACGTCACCTTTTCGTTCTCGGAAACGCGGGGCCGATATCGCGGGACTGGCCGTTTGTCTGGAACTTCGACAGGAGCTTCTACTTCCGCAGGGAGTCAGGCAATCTTCTGTTCAGTATCTGCGATGAGCAGCGCTGTTCCAGCCTCGAGCCAACCGTGGAGCCGGAAATCGCCGAGGATCTGGCTCAGCTCATATGGGCACAACTGCCTGCGTTACGGGAAGCAGTTCAGGTTCGAACCTGGTCCTGTTTCCGGACAAAGACCCCGGACGGCTGCTTCGCCCTCGGCTGGGACCTGGCCCTGGAGAACTTCTTCTGGGCGGCGGGGCTGGGAGGCCACGGAATGGGGTCCAGCTGGGAAGTGGGGAGGCTGTGCGCCGAGCAGATTCTCGATCGCGAGGCCGAGATCATTCCTCCAGCTTTTAGCCCGCGTCGCTTTGCAGAAGGCACCCCGCCTGCCAAGAAGACCACGCTCGAAACCTAGACAAGGAGACTGGGAGACAAGGAGACAAGGAGACAAGGAGAGCGGGTCATCCGAAAAGGCCGATTACGATTACGATTACGATTACGATCACGAGCGCGAGCGCGGAGGAGCCGACAGCAGGCGCATCACGGTCAAAGCGGCCAGGCGGCCAAGCTATACCATTCCGCTTTTTGTCCCAGTCTCCTTGTCTCCCAGTCTCCCAGTCTCCCAGTCTCCTTGTCTCCCAGTCTCTCCGTCTCCTTGTCTGTTTTTCACCGCGAGAAGAATCGGACGCTGCTGGTTTTCTTCGGCGGGGTCTGCTCCGACTCGTGGGGCTTTTTGTCCTCGGGCTTTTTGTCCTCGGGCTTTTCCTCTTCGGGATACTTGACTCGCGGGTGAGCGGAGCTTTTGAGGACATGGGTCAGTGTATCGATTACCTTCTTGAGCTCACCGATCGTTAGTCCCGATCGGTCGAGCTCGCCCTGCTCCATTTTCCGATTGGCGATCTTCCGCACCAGTTCCCTGATCGTTTCCTGGTCGCGGCTCTGCACCACCCGGAATGCGGCTTCCACCGAGTCGACGATCATGAGAATCGCGGTTTCCCGGCTCTGCGGGCGGGGGCCCGGGTACTTGAAGAGCTTCTCTGATTTGATCTCCGACTCGAGCTGTTTCGACTTGTAGTAGAAGTAGTCGATCGTCGCGGTGCCGTGGTGTTCCGGGATGAAATCAATGACCATCCGCGGAAGACCTATCTGACGGGCCAGCTTCACCCCAAGGATGACATGCGAGCGCACGGCTGCCGCAGAGGCAACTGGTCCCAACCGATCGTGCGGATTGTTCCCTTCCGGCTGGTTCTCGATGAAGTATTCCGGGTGGAACATCTTCCCGATGTCGTGATAGTAAGCCCCGACTCGAACGAGCAATCCATTGGCTCCGATCTCGTTCGCAACCGCTTCCGCGATGTTCGCGACAACCATCGTGTGTTGGTAAGTCCCCGGAGCTTTGAAGAAGAACTCCTTGAGCAGCGGAGTATTCAGATCAAGCAACTCCATCAGGCGGAAAGGGGAAGCGAGGTCCAGCAGCATCTCGAGAAACGGGAGGAAGACCAGAACCATCAAGGCTGAAATCAGGCCATTGGTGAAAGAGGCGACCGTTTCCGGCGAGAGGATCGACGGAGAGCGGCCAGCGACCAATGAAAAGCACATCGACACAGACGCCATGACAACGCCGAGAACCAACGCCTCCAGCATCACCTGGCTGCGCTTTCTTGCTTTTCGCACCCAAGCACCCGGAAGCAGGCCTCCGGCGAGCAGGGTGAGGAATACCTGAGAGTCAAATCCCGAAGCGACCGACACGAAAATCACCGTGATCAGCATCGTCAACGGGACAATGCGCCGATTAATGAAGATGGCGATCAGCATCCCGGCCCATGGAACCGGAATAAGATACGGAGAGAACAACCCGTAGAAGCTCGAGATTTTGGCTGTCGCCAGGACCACCAGGAGGACCAGGTAGATCAGGATGAGGTTTCGATTCTTCTCCGTGCTGCTCGGGTACAGGATGTTGATGTGGTAAAGCAGGATGGTGGAGAAGATCGTCAGCAGCAGCAGGGTGCCCCAAGCCTCGCCGCGGTTGACCTGATGCTTCTGTCGGAGGGCTTCCTTGACAAGTCGCGCGTCCGCCTCTTCGACCCGCTCGTGCTTGGCGATCAGGACCTGATCCTTGACGATCACGCGCCCGTCGTACACGAAGGTCGAAGGCGCACGGTAGACTAGCCAGGCCTGCGTCCCGACTTGTGGCACCGGGTAGGGGCCCACGAGGTTCACAAGGAAAATAATGGCGAAGGCGGCGGGGATCAGCAGTGACGTCAGTATCCACGCGAGGTACGGGATTCCGTACAGGGCAGGCCCTTTGATCAGGTCATCTTCTTCCGGCAGCTCCGTTTCTTCGCCTTCGGCGCCCTGGAATTCATGCTCCCGAAGCTCGAGCTTATGTATCGCGCGGGCAGCCGAGCGCACACGTCGGGTATAGAGGAATCGCAAACCTCCCAACAGTCCTCCGAAAATCCCGACACCGAGGATTATTGCAAGGGCATAGGTTGAAATGTCCGTCACGGTTTACGCAATTTTATCACGCCCGGTGCGGGCCACCCGAAGAGGAAGACGGGAGGCGGGAGGCAACCCGGACGTCAAGTCACTGGATTAACCGCGACGAAATCCAGTAATTTGGAGTTCTCCATTCACGAATGCAGGTACCCTGTTACTTCTTGAGGCGGGCGGCGTGACGACTCAGCGAAGCTCGAAAGGGTTCCGCCGTGCCGCTGGCCTTCACCTTGCCGGTCACAAGTATGTCTGTACCGGTGACGCCGATTCCGTAGACCTTGTGGTTGGCGCTATCGTCGATGCTCATCACGGCGCCGTCGAGCGATACCCCGGCAAACAGGCCCTTACTGCGCGAGTAGGAGTAAATCGCAGATTTCAGCTTGACGTCCGTGCTGGCTTCGGCGGTCCGCCCAACCGGCCCAGCGGCGGCCGCAGCGTCCACGCCGAACTTCAGCTTCCCGGACAGAAGTCCCTTCAACCCGCCTTTGTCCGTAAAGACAAGGACCAGGTCGGTCGCTGATACTCCGATCTGAAACCCAAAGCTGCCTCCACTCAAGTCCACGAACGCGGGGGTCCCCCATGTTCCGGTACTGGTTCGAGCCGCGATCAGCCCCTTGCCGAAGCGACCGCCTACACCGAACGCACCTTTCACAACGTGCGGGATCACGGCGATTGCGTGTGAATTCAAGAGCAGTTCCTTGGGAATGCCCTTGTCCGGCGTTTTCATGATTTCGTCGAGGACCGCGGCCGCGTTTTGCGCGCGTTCAGTCTCTTCCTTGACGTCCGTGGCCGCGACCACCGGTGCAATCATCAACAAGAAGGTGGTTATGAGAGACAATAGAGCAAGTCTGAGCTTCATGTGCGTCTCCTTGAGTAGTTGAGCCGTGTCGTCAATGCCATTCTAACGCCGGTGAACCCGCTCGCGCTATCCGCGCACTCCGCGAAAAACGCTTCGTTTGCGGTTCTGTAAGTGTCGACGACCTTGGAGGCTGACACTCCGGGTCGCCGAGCATAACAGAACCGCAAACGGAGCGTTTTTCGCGGAGTGCGCGATGGTTCCCCCGAAGCGCAAACGGAGCGCCTTCCGCGGAGTGCGCGGTGGGTCGCGGATGGGTGATTCGGGTGGTACTATGAAGGATTCGACTGGGAGGAAAGAGCGTGATCGCAAACCCGACTCTCTACGAAATCAACACCGTTCTCTGGCTGCAGGAGCTCTCCGACAAATATTCCAAGAGGATCACCCTGGGGACTGTCCCCAGCCGTGAATGGGACAAGATCAAGAAGTACAAATTCGATTACGTCTGGCTGATGGGCGTCTGGAAGCGCAGCGTGGCGGGTAGGAAGATCGCCCAGCAGGCGACCGAGATGTTCGGCGCTTACAACGAGGCGCTGCCGGGCTGGTCGGACGACGACATCGCCGGGTCACCTTATTCGATCCAGGCTTATGATCCGGACCCGGCCGTGGGTGACTGGGACGCCCTCGAGAAGGCCAGGCAGCAATTGGACCGGCGGGGGGCCGGCCTCATTCTCGATCTGATCCCAAACCACACAGGGATCGATCACCCGTGGGTCAAGAAGAACCCGAGCAACTACCTGCAAGGCACGGAAGCGAACGCCCACGAGCATCCCGAATTGTTCTTCCCAGTTACAACGGCCGCAGATACACGTTTCTTTGCCAAGGGCCGGGATCCCTATTTCCCTCCGTGGAATGACACCCTGCAGCTCAACTATTTCTCCGCGAGTTACAGGGGGGCGATCAAGCGGCTGGTTCGAAAGCTGAGTGACTTCTGCGACGGATTTCGGTGTGACATGGCGATGCTCGGGCTCAACGAAGTCTTCAGCCGAACCTGGGCGGGCATTGTGCCGGCAGGCGCCCATCCGACCGAATTCTGGGAAGAAATCATCGGTTCGTCGCCGAAGCTTCTCTGGATTGCCGAAGCTTACTGGAATACCGAGTGGAAACTACAGCAACTCGGGTTTAGCGCCACATACGATAAGGTCTTTTACGACAGAGTTCGCTGGAAGTCGGCGACCGACATCAACGCGCACTTGCGCGCCGACGGGGCCTTCCAGGCCCGGCTCGTCCGGTTTCTCGAGAACCATGACGAGACGCGGGCGTTAGCCGCCTTCGGACCGGAGCGGCTGCGCGCCGCCTTGGTTCTGCTGTTCTCGGTCCCGGGGTGCAAATTGTTTCACCAGGGTCAGTTGGAAGGTCGCACGGTCAGAATCCCGGTGCAGCTCGTTCGGGCAGCCGGAGGCTTGGGTGATCGCCAGATCGAAGCTCTGTACTCCGAGGTTTTCGCTCTGTTCCGCAAACCGGTGTTTCGAGATGGAGACTGGACGCTCCTGGAGGCGACGGATGTCGGTGACGGAACAGCGCAGCACCTGGTCTCTTGCCTGCACACCTTCAACAAAGAAACGGCGTTGATAGTCGTGAACCTGAGTTCCGGGTGGGCACAAGGGAGAATCCGCTTCCAGCCTCCGGAGGTCGACAAGGTGACCCGAAAAAGAGGAGGCGCGCAGCCGAAATCACCGGAGACCAGTTACCTGCTTGTCGACGAAATCACGGGCGAACGGTTCGTGCGAGACAGATCCGAAACGGAATCACTCGGGTTGAACGTGTTACTTGAGCCGCACCAGGCGCACGTCTTCAACGTCAAAAGGTCATAAGCCTAGCGCAGTGACGCCAATGGAACGGCCACTTCTCGGTTCAGTCGGAGGGTCATCTCCGTCCCGGAACCCAATTCGACATCCCGTCCACGGCGGCCGAGGACCCCGGCCAGGCTGATAGCGGCGCCGGTGGCGGTTCCGATGATCCCGCCCTTCTTTCCGCCTGCGATCGCGCCGACTGTGCCGCCGGTTCCGGCACCGACGGCAACGGCGCCGGCATCCTTACCACGACCGCCGAGAGCCTCGATGGTGTTTTCTTCGCCACGCACGCGACAATCCGGGTCTTTCACCGACAGAACCGACGTTTCTACGCTCAACCCGCCACCATCGGGCAGCCGGAGCGTATCGAACTTGAGCCGCAGTGAGGCGCGCCCGGCAATCCTGCCTGCCCGCTTCGCATTCAGTACGCGGCCGGTCAGCTGTGTCCCTTTGGGAATCACGTGGTCGCTGTCCAACCGCACTTCTTCGAGAACGATCGCGCGGAATTCATCGCCCTTCGAATTCTTCTGAGTGCTCAGACCGTCCTGAAGACGCACCTTCAGGGTCGTTCCGGACGGCACCGACGCGGTGTCGTTCTGGCCGTGCCTGACCCCTGCATAAGATGCAGTGGCACCCATGAACAAGACCACCAATATCGCTAAGGCCGTGGCCAAGATGGGTCCGCTCTTTTTTGAATGATGACTTAATGCTATGTAAAACACTTCAGTTGTTCTTCACTTTCTGTCCTGCACATGCGCACCTTGTCCCAGCAACGCAGTTTGCGACTTGATATCCGACCATCGAACGAAGTAATCGTCCTTCAGAAGCCGACGACCAAGCGAGTGCAACTCGCCGTCTTTCCTGTACTGAAACGAGTAAAGCGTGATGGACCGGCTCTGCCCGTACAGTCCGCCGGACCGTTCATGGGGCACCCGGCCTTCGTATTGACCGACCATCTCACCTGCCGAATCGTAAACGTTCAGGCCCGCAAGCACCTGCTCCGGGACATGTTTCATGACAACGTGGGTGATCGGGAAAAGCACCTCTCCGGTTTTGGACGTGAACAACTCGTCGAACCGGACGGTGCATTCCTTCCCCTTGATTGCCTCCCCGGTGGTCACCAGGACCTTGTCCACCTGCTCCCATTGGGCTCGCAACGCCTTCTTCCTGGTCTTCAGCTCCACCGGCAACTTTTGATCGCTCAGCAGGTTGGAACAATCCCCCGCCCGAAGAGTGAGGGTCAATCCGAGTGGACCAGCCGCACTCAAAAACAGGCAGACGACAACCGCTGAAACGACTTCCTTCTTCATCACTCGTTTCATTAGATGGAATTTAGCCAAAAAGGGTTGAGCAATCATAGGGGAGATTTGGTCAGGTCGCCGATTCTTTGTCCTTCTCATTCAACTGTGCGAAGACCGAAGCACTCAGTGCCAGCCGGATCGTACCTGCCACGGCCTTGATGAACAACGGATCGTCGTTCAGAGAACGGGTCCTTTCCAGGTGGATACCAAGCGATTGGGCGAGTTCCCGAAAAGCGATATCCACGTCGTAAAGGACCTCGATGTGATCGCAGACGAAGCCCGTCGGAATAATCAGGACGGCCGGAACACCAGCTCCGGCCAGCTCACGGAGCTTCTCCTCGACTCGCGGACCCAACCACGGTTCCTGTGAGTATCCCTGACTCTGGTAAGCGAAGGACCAGTTCTCCAGACGGGCCCGCTTGGCGACCAGTGCCGCCGTCTCCCGCTGCTGGCCGTCATACGGGTCGTCGGGAGTCAACCGGGGCAGCGGCAGGCTGTGAGCCGTGAAAACCGCGACCAATCCCCGGCGTTCGGCGGGAGAAAAGAGAGCCAATGCCTCGGTCACGCGGTCTGCAAACGCCTGGATGAGATCCGCGTTGTCGTGCCAGCTGTTCACGTAAACCGTCTTGAAGCCGACATCAAGATCCCGGAGGGCCGCCTGGTACTGACTAAAGTAGGCCCCCACGCTGACATTGGAGTAGTGAGGCGCCATGCAAATCGCGACCACACGATCGAGGCCGCTGTCTGCGATTGCCCTGACCGCATCCTTGATATAGGGATACCAGTGACGCATTCCCACGAAGGTCCTGTTAGACACGCCTCGGCGCGTGAGCGCCTCTTCGATGGCAATCGCCTGGCTCTGGGTGATCTCGAGCAGGGGTGATCTGCCCCCGACACGTCGGTATCGATCTTTGATCTCCTCAAGGATTTTTGGGGAAAGGGGCCGGCCGCCGCGCACGTCCATAACATACGGCTCGACTTCGTCAAGCGAGGCAGGGCCCCCGTAGGCCATCAGCAGAACTCCAGTCGGCTCGGCGCTCATCGGCTGCGTCTTCGTAGTCATCGTCCTAGTCTCTCTTTCGGATCAACTCGATGACCAACTCGACACTGTCCAGCGGGGTCTGCGGAAGAATGCCGTGCCCGAGATTGAAAATGTGCAGGCGTCCCCCGGCCTGATCGAGAATCCGATTGACACGCTCCGCCAGGACGTCCTTCGGACCCAGCAGAGCCACCGGGTCAAGATTGCCCTGCAACACGGTTCGGTCGCCCAGCCACTTCCAGACATCCGCAAGCTCGATTCTCCAATCGACCCCAAGTACGGTCGATCCCGCCTTGTGCATCGCGTCGAGAAAGGCGCTGGTGCCAGTCCCGAAATGAATGGCTGGGACGCCGGTCTTCCTGATCTCCGACAGGATGCTGCGCGAGTAGGGGAAAACGAAATCAAGGTAGTCTTGGCGAGACAGACATCCGACCCAACTGTCGAACAACTGAACCACCTGGGCGCCTGCCTGGATCTGTTTGAGAAGATAGCCGGTCGTTACCTGAGCGATCTTCTTCATCAGCAGGTCCCACGTGTCCGGCTGCTCGTACATGAGCAGTTTGGTAGCGACAAAGTGGCGTGAGTGCCCCCCTTCGATCATGTAGCTGGCGACGGTAAAGGGAGCGCCCGCGAATCCAATGAGGGCGGTTCGCGCAGGGAGCTTCGAGCGGACAATATCGATCGCCTGGTAGACATACTCGAGCCTGGACTCGGCACCGTCGACCAGGAGGTCTCGTACATCGCGCGGGGTCCGAACCGGCTTCTCGATGACGGGACCTTCGCCACGGGCAAAATCGAACCGGACGCCCATGGCATCGAGGGGAAGCAGAATGTCGGCGAATATGATTGCCGCATCCAAATCGAAGCGCCGAATCGGCTGGAGGGTTACCTCAGCGGCGAGATCCGGCGTTCGGCACAACTCGAGCATTCCATAGCGCTCGCGCAATCGGCGGTACTCTTCAAGGTAACGCCCTGCCTGGCGCATGAACCAAACCGGAGTTGAATCGGCATGCTGTCCGAGGCAGACAGCGAGAAACCGGCTTCCTTCCATTCGACGTCAGCCTTCCAAAATGCAACAAGCCTGAGTGACCACAGCTAACTATATGATAGAACACCCGCTAACGACTCAGGGAAAAAGTCCCGCTGAGAGGTCCATCTAACAACCGCGCATGGCCGGTCTCTTCACACGCAGCGAGGGTGTTGCATAAGGTCGGAGAAGTGCGTTCGGCCCACAGGTATTGACGGACCTGTTATGGGCTGATGTCGTGCGGAGGGCGAGATCGAATGGAGCCGCCTATTAATAGAAGAGTGAACATTTCCAACACCCTCGCTTCGTGCGCGGCGGCCGGGGAGGGACGCTGTCCATTGCCTCTTGGGAACCGCGATCCTACAATTGATATAAGACCGTCCCTTCGAAATTCCCTTTTCTTCCCTGGAGTTGCCGCATGATCAGTAAGGTTTGGACTGTAATGAAGAATACCGCTAACGAGTTTGTCAATGACGACTGCACGACGATGGCAGCCGCGTTGTCTTACTACACCGTTTTCTCCCTTCCACCCCTTCTCTATCTCGTCCTGACGGTGACCGGCTTGTTTCTGGATCCGAGCGACGTTCAGGGTGAAGTCGAGAAGCAGATCAGCAACCTGATTGGGGCGCGGGGTACCGAAGCGGTTCGATCCATGCTCGAGCACGTCAATTCTTCACCCGGGAGAGGACTGGCAGGCACGCTGCTCGGATTGGCTGCCATCCTCCTCGGAGCAACCGGAGCGTTTATTCAGCTCCAGTCAGCCCTAAACCGTGCTTGGGGAGTCGAGCCCGATCCTCAACAGGGTGGGGTGAAGAACTTTCTCTCGAAAAGGATCCTCGGACTGGGCCTCATCCTCGTTGTCGCTTTTCTACTGCTCGTCTCACTCGTGGTCAGCGCAGCCGTTTCGGCATTCGGCGATTACGTCGCCAGTTTCTTTCCGAACGCGATCTCATCGGCATTCCTGCAGGCGTTGAATTTTGGAGTATCGCTGGTGGTGATCGGTCTGCTCTTCGCCGGGATTTTCAAGTTCCTTCCCGACGCGATTCTGGAATGGCGCGATGTTGCGGTGGGCGCGCTGTTCACGGCCGTGCTGTTCGTCGCCGGTAAAACCCTGATCGGTCTCTACCTGGGAAACAGCGATCCGGTGAGTGCCTATGGAGCGGCTGCGTCTCTGGCGATCGTCTTCGTGTGGATTTACTACTCGTCAATGATCATCTTGATCGGGGCGGAGTTTACGCAGGTCTGGGCCTCCAATTTTGGAACTGAGATCCGACCCGAAGCCAATGCCGTTCGGGTGGTTCGCGAGTACCGGCACGAAAGGCCGGAGCCACACGCCCGAGGATAAAAACAGGGACCGACCGACTGGCTAAAATTCTCTACCAGGTCGGTCGGTGGTTCAGTTGTCACTGGTCAGTGGTCAGTTGTCAGTTCCAGGTTACCTTACTCGCGACCAGCGCGGCCCTGCCGCATTGGGCGCGCACCTCTTTCTCTGAGCCGATCGCCAACTTCCGCCAACTTCTCGCGCTGCTCGGGCGTGAGGATCTTGTACACCTGGGACTTCACTCGTTCCCGGGACACGATCATCTGGGCCATCAGCTGACCTTGCTCCTGAGCCAACTGCGTGACTTCGGTTTCGTTGAACTGCCCGTCCTTGGTCGCCTCCTGCAGCGCGGTTCGATTCTTGCGCATCTGCTCGTGAATCGGCTGCATCATCGCCCGCTCTGCCTCGGCGATCTTCTTTACTTCTGCCTTCTGCTCATCGGTCAGGTCGAGATGACGAGCAATGTAGCCCAACAGAGGAGCCCCATTCCCGAACTCACCAAACGGCCCGCCGCCGCGCCGTCCGCCCGGTCCTTGCGCCGCGAAAGACATCCCGAACGCGACCATCAGCACTACGACCGTGATCACCACTGTGAATTTCTTCATACTGTATGCCTCCATAATCATTTCTTCCGGACCGTTGTTTTCGGTCTCTGCTTATTAATACGTGCGGGGATCCACTAACGGCGGTAAAAACGAGTCATGCCGGCGTAAAGATTTGTCAACGCGGTCAGTAAATGGTGATGATCAAAGCGATAGCCATGGCGGCCCCGAAAAGGGCCAGACCGGCATTCAGCAGACGCGCCCGGACGAGCCCCTTCTGCAATTGGTCGATACTGTTTTTCAGCTCGGCTTCGGAGCTGGCGAGCCGTTCGTCGAGTTGCTCGACGCGCTCCTTCAGCGACTCCTGAGCCTCTGCCAGGTGCTGCTGGGCAAACAAGGCCGAGAAACTCTGTGCGCTGTCTTCTCCGAACAGTGATTGGCCCATCACTTCGCGCGCTCGAAGGACTTCCTGCATCCCCGCCTCGAAGTGCCGCTGGTGGATCTGCTTTTGGGCGTCCTCGATCGGCTCCAAGCTTGCCATCTGCGCGGCCTTCAAAACAGCATTCTTGATATCCCCGCCACTGACCTCGTACTGTTCTGCAAGCTTGCGAAAATCGACGTCCGGGGCCAGCGGAGTCTTGCCCGCGTGGAGCTGGACTTTCCAGATCTGTTCCCGCTCGAGTACGCCGGGCAGGCGAAACAAGATGTGTGTTCTGATTCGTCGCTCGAAAGCCGGGTCGAAATTCGCAGCCAGATTGGTCGCGAAAATCGTGACACCGGGGAACTCCTCGATCTCCGCCAGGAGGACGTTCACGACTGCGTTTGCCTCGCGTTCATAACCATAGTTAAGCGAGGAGAACCGGCGAGAAGCGATGGCATCAGCCTCGTCGAAGAACAGAACAGCGTCTTGTTCCGCCGCTATTCTGAACAATGCGCTCACGTTCTTGCCCGTCTCGCCGACCCACATCGACTCCAGCTCGGAATAGCGGACGACCAGGAGGCGCTTGCCCAGTGCATTTGCCAGCGCCTCGGCGCAGATGGTCTTCCCGGTCCCCGGGGGACCGGCAAAGGCGAAAGCAAGGCCGGTTCCTTGCGGATGGCGCTCCCCAAGGCCCCACGTCTGGAAAATCAGCTCGTGTTTTTCGATTTGATTGAGTGCGAATTCCAGAGACTGCCTGGTAGTCTCGGGAAGAATCACGTCAGCGAAGGTTCGACGAGGCATGCTCGCCTGGACCAGGCTGCGCCTCGAATTCGTCAAAAGCTCCCATAGACCCATGTTTTGAATTTACCCGACAGTTCAGTATAGCAAGCCGCTCTTCAGCCCCATCGACGGGCGCCGGGCCCCAAGGACCTCAAGGACACCAAAGACCTCAAGGACAAAAGCAGGCGAAGTCCATAGGATCTGGCAACTTAGTCTGAAACTATCTGCCCTCGGTTCCCTCTTCCCAATGGAGCATGAAATATCGGTTTGCACGTCGGGTTTTGGGTTTCCTTTCCATTGCACTCATCCTTTTCGCCGCCTCGTGCCGGCAGATGCCTTCGGATATTCAGATTGAAGAAGCGATCAAGCAGGAGGTCGTCGCCGGCAACCCGCCGAAGTACATCACCGAAGGTCGAAAGCGGAGCAAGCGGGTCTGGACGACTCTCCAGCGGTTCTACGTCAAGCGCGAGTACAGACCGGCCTGGGTGAGCGGCGACAATCTCTCGATCGAAGAGCTTGTCGGCGCTTTTTGCCGAGCCGATCAGGAAGGCCTCGACCCGGGCAATTACAGCTTGAGCCTTCTTTCCCGCCTCCACACGGGCGGCTACGAGACGGACGATCTCGAAGACGAGGAGGGGGCAAAAAGGCTTGCTCAGCTTGACCTCGCGCTGACATATGCCCTGGTGACCTACGGCGCCCACCTGACCAACGGGTACGCCCGTCCGCAATGGGACACCAGCCAGGATTCGATCAGAATGGATGATCAGCTCCAGAAAGCGCTGGACAGCGGGACGATCCGGGAGGCGCTCGCAGAGCTCCTGCCAAGCCACGAGCAGTACCAGCGGCTGAAGCAAGCGCTCGCCGATTATCGGCGACTGCAGTCACGAGGCGGTTGGCCATCCGTCAAGGATGCGCGTGACTTGGCGAACCTCCAGCTGCGACTCGCCGCAACTGGTAACCTGCATAGCTCGGACGTCGACAACCCCGAGAGCCTGGCTGCGGCCATCAAGAAGTTTCAGTCTCGGCACGGGCTGACTCCAAGCGGAAAGGTGGACGGACTCACTCTGAGCGCGCTCAATGTCCCGCTCGAGAGCAGAATCCGGCAAATCGAGATCAATCTCGAGAGGTGGCGCTGGCTGCCGAAAACTCTCGGAGACCGGTATATCATGGTGAACGTGCCTGCGTTCGAGCTGCAGGCGGTTGAGGAAGGAAAAACCGCGCTGCGAATGCCGGTCGTGGTGGGGCAGGAATACAAGCCCACACCCCTTTTCAGCCAGAAGATGAAGTACCTGGTCTTGAATCCGTCCTGGAATATTCCCGAGAGCATCACGAAAGAAGAGATACTGCCGGCGCTGATGACTGACCCCGCGTACCTCAGCCGAAATGGCATCGAGGTGGTGTCGATGGAAACGAAGGAGGTAGTGGACGTCGCTGAAATCGACTGGGAGTCGCTGGATCCGGAGGAGGATTTTCCCTATCGGTTGCGTCAACAGCCGGGGGAGGACAATTCACTCGGGAAGATCAAGTTCATTTTCCCAAACGAGTTCGACGTCTACCTCCACGACACCCCAGCCCAACAGCTGTTTCATCGGCGGAAGCGCGATTTCAGCCACGGGTGTGTCCGGGTGTCCAAGCCGTACGAGCTGGCGGCCTGGGTGCTCGAGGGCAAGTCAGAGTGGAACCCGGATAGCCTCCGGGAAGCCGCCACAACCAACGAGGAAAAGACGATTAAGTTACCCAAGCCTATGCCCGTGTACATCCTCTACTGGACCTGCTGGGTCGAGGAAAACGGAACCGTGTCTTTCCGAGAGGATCTGTACGACCAGGACAAGAAGATGTTCAGCATAATGCCTCCGCAGACAAGCGGCTCGGCTGAAGCCCAAAAGCATTGCCGCTCACTGCTGGAAAGGGTGGAAGACTAAAGCAACTGCGCACTGCCCACTGCGCACTGCTCACTGCCGATTGACCCGCAGCGCGCCCGGGACAGACGGTCGGTGGTGCCCCCGGTGGCAGTCTTGTCTATCCGCAGGCGCTGCTCTAGCCTTGGCAGTAGGCGGTGCGCAGTGGGCAGTGGGCAGTGCGCAGTTGTCAGTTGTCAGCTGTCAGCTGTCAGCTGAAAGGAGCTGTCGCTTCTTGGCATGACGGATAGAAGTTATTTCTTCGTAATGATTTTGCCGATGGTCGTGGCCGTCGGCCTGGCCTTCCGGGATCAGGCGCGGGTTTTCGCCAAGACAGAGCCCGACATACCTGCTGTCCCCCAACTGGAGAACCAGCTGCAGCCAGTCGCCTCCGACCGGGCAGAGTTTTCGGTTCGGGTCCGCGACATGGTTTCGCCATACAACATTGTTTCGGTTCCGGTGGCGCCGGGAGAGCGCGTTTCCTTTGGAGTAGCAAGCTCGGGGTCCGAGAGTCCGGTTTTGTATCGGGTCAGCGCGACCGGAGGAGTCGTGACAACGAACGGCCAGGCAAACTGGACCTGGACCGCTCCGGTGCAATCCGGGACCACCACCCTGACAATCAGGCAGGAACCGCGTGGAGAAGAAGTAAGAGTCAACTTCCTCGTGATGACGCCTTACTCCCTCATCAGAGGGAAGAAGTTGAACGGCTACCCGATCGGGTCGTATCCGGCAAACCCTTTGGGGAACAACCCGGTTTATACTCGGCCGACCGGTTTTGTCGAGGTGACACCTGAGAACGAAAACAGCTTAATTTCGCCGAACTTCCGCCTCAAGCAATTCCTGTGCAAGCAAGATTCAAGCTACCCGAAATACCTCGTCCTCAACGAGAAGCTGGTTCTTAAGCTCGAGTTCATCCTCGAGGAGTTGAACCGCCGGGGCTACGCGGTCGAGGGCTTTCATGTGATGAGCGGCTATCGCACGCCCGTTTACAACAGCGGTCTGGGGAATGTGAAATTCAGCATGCACCAGTTCGGATACGCAGCCGACATTTTCGTCGACCAAAGCCCGGCAGACGGGGTGATGGACGACCTCAACCAGGATCGCCGGATAGATCATCGCGACACGGCAGTGCTGTCAGCGGTGATCGAAGAGATGGACCGGAGCCCCGAATATCGGGAATTGCTCGGTGGGCTGGGACGGTACGCAAAAACCAAAGCGCACGGCCCGTTCGTGCACGTCGACGTCCGGGGGTGGGATGCCCGTTGGGCCGTAGGCATGAAACCGCACGGGTGAGAGCTGGCCACCTGTCTTTCGGAGCCGCGCACGCAGCGAGGGTGTTGCATAAGGTCGGAGAAGTGCGTTCGGCCCACAGATATTGACGGACTTGTTATGGGCTGATCCCGGCGGAGGGCGAGATCGAATGGAGCCGCGCACGAAAGCGAACGGCAGTGAGCGAGAGTAAGCGGACCACCAATCATTCGCTAAGTCGAGACATTTAAACACGAAGCAGTGGAGCCAGTCAGGTGGTCCGCTTACTCGCTCGCTTCTCTCGCTGTCGTGCGCGGCTCCATTCGATCTCGCCCTCCGCCGGGAACTCGCCGGTCTATCCGCCCAATCAATAGAAGAGTTGACATTGTCAACACCCTCGCTGCGTGCGCAGCTTCTACCTCAGGTAGCCCAGCACCCAGCTGATCCCTGCGATCCCGATGACCCCGGTTGCCAGAACTTGGGCCTCATTGCCCTCGTCGATCCCGCCCAGCGCGAAGATCGGCACTGATACTCGCCCGACCGCCTCCCGAAGCCCCGAGAGCCCAACCAATGCCGTGCTCGAGACTTTAGAAATCGGAGGGAAGACGGGACCGAGCAGAAGATAGTCGGCCCCGTCTCCACACGCGACAACTGCTTCCTCAACACTGTGAACCGATTTCCCGATCAGAAACCGATCTAGTCCGCTTCGGTTCCGGGCGCGCAGGGCATCGATGACGGACCCGCCGCCGGGCAGGTGCACACCATCGGCCCGCTCTTCCAACGCGAGCGAAAGTTCGGAGTTGACGAGCAAGAGGCGACCGGTTTCGCGGGCGGCGGTAACACCCGCCTTCACCAAGGGACGGAGAGCTTCGCGGTCCAAATCTTTTTCGCGCAATTGGACAAGATCGGCAGGCGTCCGAAACAGGGCCGCTACGTACCCGGCAGAATCCCGGCCAGGAATGAGAACTCGGCTGGAGATGGCGTAGCGCAGCGGAGGACGTCCACGGACAGCTTCGAGCAGCCGATTGATCGATTGGGCCACAACAGCCCGATTATCGCAGATTCCCGCCGAGGCCGACACGCTCTCCCCCGGCGCTTGTAACCGGAGGGGCGGCGGCGGTAACATCAGGGCAAAGATCCCACTCTTTCTTTCAGGAGGTGCGCGATGCCCGTAACAAAGCTGAAAGAATTCCTTGACCGCGAGAATGTCAAGTACGTCAGTATCCGTCATTCGCCGGCCTTCACCGCTCAGGAGATCGCCGCGTCGGCTCACATCCCAGGCAAGGAGCTGGCGAAAACCGTCATGGTGAAAATCGACGGGCAGATGGCGATGGTGGTTCTGCCCGCTTCCTACCGCATCAATTTCGAACTTCTGGCCGAGGCCCTGGGAGCTAAGAGAGTCGAGCTGGCCACCGAGGGCGAATTCCGGAAACTGTTTCCCGACTGCGAGCTCGGCGCGATGCCTCCGTTCGGGAACCTGTACGGTATGGACGTCTACGTGGCCGAAGTCCTGACCGACGATCAGGAGATCGCCTTCAATGCCGGGAGCCACATCGAATTGATGAAGCTTTCGTACAAGGATTTCGACCGGCTGGTCCAGCCGCGTGTCGTCAAGCTCCGCACACCGGTGGCGTAGGCGAATGCGGGAAACAGTAGGGGACACTGTTCATATACCGTCTGTACCCACCGACTCCCCTGAGAAAGCCAGGGCGAGAAGACCAGGGGCGAGAAAACCGTGGCTTCGGCAGGTCGATCGGAGTCTCGATCGATGTGCCTTGCCTGCTGTCAAAGGCGAATATCCGGGCGTCTGCAGTCCCGACGAAGATCGTCGCTCCCGTTACAGAGGCAACGGACGCAATGACGACGTTGGCCGGCGGAGTTCCGAGCAGTTCCCAGTGGCACATCAGTGACGTGCCCGGAGTGCCAGGCATCGTTAGCCTGGTCGATCTCGATCCCGTATGGGTTGGCGAGCTCCCAGAGAATCCCTACGAGTTGTCCCACAGTTGTCCCTCCCCTCGGTTCTACCGCTCCCGTTCGGCCGGGCTATGGTGTGATGAGATAAGAAGTTATCAAAACTGTAGCATGGAGTGGCGATGCGCGTTAATCATTCGGCGTTTTAGGCATGCCAATCACAGCATGTTGATCCACCAGCCAACTGCCCAATGCGACTCTTCGACTCCACCTTTTCGTGTGATGGCCTCCAAGAAAGTCAGCTTTCCCCTTCATTTTTTCTCGTACTTTTTCCTGCTTGAGCGTTAGTAGCTATGGACGGCTTATTGCGCAAGCAGGAGGAGCAGATGCTATTGAAGGTGCACAGCGCTTCGGTTCTCGGGATCCAAGCCCAGGTGATCGACATCGAGGTGGACTTGTCGCTCCGGGGCAAGGACGCCAAGAAGTATCACGTGGTTGGCCTGCCGGATACGGCGATCAAGGAAAGCGGGGAGCGGGTTCGGGCCGCGATCCACAACTGCGGCTACCAGTTCCCGAATGTTGGGAGCATCACGGTTAACCTTGCACCGGCGGACTTCAAGAAGGAAGGAAGTTGCTACGACCTGCCGATCGCCCTCGCGATCCTCGGCCTTGGTGGAGCATTGATGGCGGATCATCTGCAGGACTGGCTGATCCTCGGCGAGCTATCGCTCGATGGCCGGGTGCGGCCGATCCGCGGCGGCCTGCCGGTTGCGTTGAACGCGCAGAAAAGCAATTTTCGCAAACTCTTGCTGCCTTCCGACAACACGAAAGAGGCGGCGGTTGTCAAAGGAATCGACGTCTACCCGGCGCATTCGCTGCCCCAGGTACTGCACCTGCTCAACGGGGGCGCCTCAGAGTTCGCGCCGGTGACGGTGGATCGGACCGAGCTGCTCAGGCACCAGTCCGACGGCCTGCCCGACTTCGCCGATGTGAAAGGCCAGGAGAGCGCCAAACGCGCCCTCGAAGTGGCGTGTGCAGGTGGACATAACATCCTCATGATCGGTCCGCCCGGCGCCGGGAAGACCATGCTCGCCAAGCGCATCCCGTCGATCCTGCCGGCAATGAGCTTCGCTGAAGCACTCGAGACAACCGCCATCCACAGCGTGTGTGGGCTCCTGCGCGGCGATCGGCAGTTTCTAATCAACCGTCCGTTCCGCGCACCGCACCATACGATCAGCAGCGCCGGCCTCGTCGGCGGGACGTCCAACCCGCGTCCGGGAGAGGTTTCTCTGGCCCACAACGGTGTGCTCTTCCTGGACGAGCTGACCGAATTCCAGCGCCACGTCCTGGAGGTGCTCAGGCAACCCCTTGAAGACGGCGAGATCACGATCAGCAGGGCCGCGCGCACACTGACCTTCCCTGCCCACTTCACCCTCGCCGCGGCAATGAATCCCTGCCCCTGCGGTTACTTCAACAGCTCGGTAAAGCAGTGCGGGTGTACTCCGCCGCTCATCCAGCGCTATCTGGCCAAGATTTCCGGCCCTCTGCTCGACCGGATTGATTTGCACATTGATGTTCCGGAGGTGAAATACAAAGAGTTGACGAGTTCCCACCGGGGGGAACCTTCCAGAGTCATCGAGGCACGGGTCTCGCGCGCCCGGGATGTGCAGCTAAATCGGTTTTCGGGGACCGTTATCTTCTGCAACGCCCAGATGGGGCCGAAGGAGATCAGCCGGTACTGCCAGCTGAATGATGCAGCGAAAACCACTTTGGAGGCCGCCATCCAGCGGCTCGGTTTTTCGGCCAGGGCCTACGACCGGATTCTGAAAGTCGCCAGAACCATCGCGGATCTCGAGGGCGCGGAATCCATCAGACAAGCGGACGTCTCTGAGGCGATTCAGTATCGGTCACTGGATCGTGACTACTGGGACAACATGTAAAGCACTGACCGGCTGACCGGCTGACCGGCTGACCGAGAGCACCAGCGCCGCAAAGCGGCGGATTCTGAACAGCGAATCCGCCAGTCCGACTTGGAAGTCGGACCCACAAGGCAGCGGCCAGCGGCCGGTGCGCATCGGGCAGTGCGCAGTGGGCAGTTGTCAGTTGTCAGTTGTCAGTTGTCACTTGTCTTTGGGGCCAGTCGGGACCAGTTGGAACTGAATGTTTCCGTATCCGTCCGGGTCGATTGGTGGAACTCCCGGCCGGAGGTATGGGAGAACCTGGGGCGGCGTGGCCCTCGACTGCTCGAGCGCCGCAACGCGCGCTTCCAGTCGGGCGATCTGGTCTCTCATCGCCTGGATCTCCGCCAGGATCTCCGCGCTGGAACCTTGCGCCGGGGCGGCGCCGTGCGCCGTAAAGAATGTGGTGAGCAGGACGGCGAGAACCGCCACGATCGATAAAAACAGAGCCTTCCTCATAGAGCTCCTCCCGCGTGTTGGAGTAGCAAAAGTCGGTCCCCTTGATGATAGCGCTCCGGGCGGTCGTTTTGTTAGAACAATCGGGTCGCGCATCTCACATCCGATACCGGACAGAATCCTACGCGATTAACAGACATAACCGGATAGGCGAGACCCGTGAACGACTCTACACTGTGTTCACGTTTCAAAGCAGGGCCGGTTGAGCGTCAGCGCTCGCAAGCCGGTCATTCACCACCGAATTTCTGCCTTTGAGGTTTAGGGAAATGACGGAACTGACTTTAGCGAGTGAAGGACTTTACCCCCCCAAGAAAGGACCGGAGCCGTCCCTCAGGAGGCTCGCCTCTGGCATCCTGATTCAGGCCTTTCGCGACATCATCACCTCCCGTAAGGAATCCAAGGAGTGCATCGCGTGGCGAGAGGACGCCCTCGAGTGGTTTTCGCTCGATGACGATTATCCGGGCAGCTTTGTCTGGGTGTGTCACGTGCTCAAAGCCGACCCTCCGAAAATCCGTGAGTGGCTGGAGATCTACAAACAGTCGACCCCAGTCGGCCGGCGCGAGATGGGAAAGAAACTCATCGGGTTCCAGATCCCGCACTAGTGAGAACACTGACCGGCACGAACCAAAACCGGACAAACACGGACCAGTGTCGGCACAACAGAGGCGAACGTCGGTCGGTCCGTGTGCGTCCGTGTCAGTCCGTGTTCGTCCACCTTACAGCCTGTACGCTTCCTTGACCAGGTTGTAGGCGAGGTCCACAGCCATCTCTTCAGCCTGATCGACCTCGATCACATGCCGAGCCGTCAGGCCAGCCAGAAAATTGCAGTCGACCCGCCTTGCGAGGTCGTGTCTGGCGGGTATTGACGGGAAAGCGCGGGTGTCGTCGTTGAAGCCAACCGTGTTATAGATTCCGGCCGTCTCCGTGGCGCGCTCACGAAAGCGGGTCATTCCCTCACGGCTGTCATGGAACCACCAGGCAGGGCCCAGCCGAACGGCAGGGTAATGACCGGCCAACGGCGCCAATTCACGGGAGTAGGTCGACTCGTCCAAGGTGAAAAGCACCAACCTGAACCCTGGTTCATTCCCGTACTTGTTGAGGAGCGGCTTCAGGTTCCGAGTGAACTCGCAGGCAACCGGCATGTCGCAACCCTTGTCCAGCCCGAAGCGCTCGAAGATGACGGAGTTATGGTTCCGGCTCGAACCCGCGTGGAGTTGCATAACGAGTCCGTCTTCGGCGCTCATCCGCGCCATCTCCATGAGCATGTGCGCGGTGAAAAGCCGGGCGTCACCCTCGTCTGGCTCGCCCCTGAGCGCACGGGCGAAGATCGCTTCTACTTCCATGGCGCCCAGGTCGACAGTCAGCGGCTCAACGACGGCGTGGTCTGTCGCTGTAGCCCCCATGGACTTGAAGAAGGCGCGCCTGTCCTCCAGAGCGGCGAGGTAACTTCGAAAACAGACGATTTCGCGGTTCGTCACCCGCCCGAGCCTGCAGATTTCTTCCCTCCACCCAGCAGCCTGGATATTGACGCAGGCGTCCGGGCGAAAAGTCGGCAGAACTCGCCCTCCCCAACCCGACTCGCGGATTCTCTCATGCTGCTCCAGGCCGTCGCTCGCGCCATCCGTCGTGACCAGCACCTCGATGTTGAACTGCTCGAATAGCGCCCGGGGCAGGAATTCGGGAGTCCGCAGTTTCTCCCAGATCTCGTCATAGATCGCCATCGCCGTCTGGCCGTTCAGTGGTGTCCGGATTCCGAACACTTCCGAGAACTCATGACTGAGCCAGCAGCTGGTCGGCGTGCCCCGAAACAGGTAGAAGTTGTCGCCGAAAATCTGCCAGATCTTCCGGTGATCCGTTTCCACCGCAGTGCCGTCCCGGGTGGGGATTCCCAAGCTCTCCAGCGGTATCCCCCGTGAGTAGAACATTCTGAAAATGTAGTGGTCGGGAACGATGATCAGCTCAGTCGGATCCGGAAATGGCGTATTGTCAGCGAGGATGCGCGGGTCCACGTGGCCGTGCGGACAAACCAGAGGCAGGTTCTTTACCTTCGAATAGAGCCTTCTCGCGATAGCGCGCGTGGTAGGGTCTGGATCAAAATAGCGGTCTGGGTTGAGCATGGGCAAGATTATAGACACTTCACCACCAAGTCACCATAAAAGCACTGCGCACTACTCACTGCTCACTGCCAAGTCCGAGGTAACGAGCAGTGCGCAGTGCGCAGTGGGCAGTGGACAGTGGACAGTGCTTTCCAGTGGTTAAGTTGTCTCGCTGGTGAAGTTGTCTTAGGCCTGTTGAGATTTTTGTTGTATAGTTTTTCTTTTTTATACGGAGTTCATGTTGGCGAACGTTCTGCTGGGCATCACTCTTGGCTTTGCCGCGGGGATTAGCCCCGGACCGATGCTTGCCCTGGTGATCACGAGGTCGCTCGAAAAGGGATTCGGGTCGGGCCTGAGGGTCGCAATTGCCCCGTTATTCAGTGACCTGCCCATTGTGCTTGGCTCGGTCCTGCTGGCCACAACGCTGCCCGCGTGGACGCTGCACGCCCTGGCGATCGCCGGAGGAGTCTTTCTGGTCTTTCTGGGCATTGAGCAGATAATTCGAGCTCGTCGAGCCAGCCTCGCCCAGCCGGGTGGCCAGCGCGCCGCCGAGGACCTGACGCAGGCGGTCCTTGTAAACCTGTTGAACCCCCACCCATGGCTCTTCTGGTTCACCGTGGGTGGTCCGATCGTCGTTGGCGCGTGGGCTCTGAGCCCGTGGAATGGCACCTCATTCCTTGCGTCGTTTTACTTGCTTCTTGTGGGAAGTAAGATCCTGCTCGCCTGGCTGATCGCAAAGGGGCGCAACTGGCTGAGCTCGAGGCGGTACCAGATGGTCCTGCAGGCGTGCGGAGTGATGCTGGTAATCGTCGGTATCCTGCTCGTGTGGCGACCGTAGCCTCGAGACGGAGGGGTTGCACGTTTGTCGCCGCCACAGACCCTGCTACCAAACATGATCCGGTGCGGATAAAATTGTCTACTTTGTTGGAGGGCCCTAGATGATCGTAGTGGGAATCGACATTGGCGCGGTCAGCATCAAGATCGCAGTCATAGGCGAGGAAGCCGACAGGCCGTTTTTGACGCGGCTATCGGCCGAAAGTACCAACTATCAGCTGATTGAAGACACTGCAATCGGTCAGCCGCTTGCGATATCCACCTACAGGCGAATCAAGGGAGAACCAGCTCAGAACACTTACGAGCTACTCGAAGAGCTTCTGGCGTTCATCCCGCACCCGGAAGGCGCACGCGTCACGGGCCTGGGAAGCAAACTGGTTGGGCAGATGCTCGGCGCCGGCCTGGAGAACGATTTCCGGGCGGTTGCCCAGGGAGTGGGCACCCTGCATCCCGATGTCCGCACTGTCTTCGAGATGGGTGGAGTCAACTCGAAATTCATCAGCCTGAGCATTGAAAACGGGGTCGTCGGGATCAGCGACTACGAGAAGAATGGCGATTGCGCAGCGGGCACCGGTTCCTTCATTGACCAGCAGGCCTCGCGATTGCAGTACGCGGTCGAGGATATCGGCGAAGTCGTGAAACACGCGGGCAAGCAGGCGACGGTGGCGGGCCGCTGCTCGGTCTTTGCCAAATCCGACATGATCCACGCCCAACAGAAAGGATACCAACCGCCCGAGATCCTCAAGGGTCTCTGCGAGGCTGTTGTCCGGAACTTCAGGTCCTCGGTCACCAAGGGCAAAAGGATTCAACCGCGCGCGGCGTTCATTGGCGGAGTTGCAGCCAACAGCGGGGCCGTCCAGGCAATGCACACGGTCTTCAAGCTCGACGAGGAGCAGATGTTCGTGCCCAAGTACTACGCCTGGATGGGGGCTATCGGCGCAGCATTGCTGGAGTTCCAGGCGCCGGTGAAGCACGAGCCGAAGCGGTTGTTCGAGATCGCTGACCAGATCCAGGTCAGCGTCGGCAACTTTCCGCGCACCGAACGCCTTTCCCGCAAGCGAATGCTCACACTACGCGACCGCACCGTCCCCTACTCATTCGAGGGACGGACCCTCCCGGTCGACGCCTATCTCGGGATCGATATCGGGTCGGTCAGCACCAACCTGGCGGTGCTTGACGCAGACGGTGAGCTGATCAAGGAAATCTATACGCGGACGCGTTCCCGGCCGATCGAGGTCGTCGATGAAGGGCTCAAGGAGATCGAGACCGAGATTGGGGCCAAGATCCGCATTCGAGGCGTGGGGACAACCGGCTCGGGCCGGGAGCTGATTGGGAAGCTGGTCGGAGCGGATACGATCAACGACGAGATCACCGCGCATAAGACCGGGGCAACCTACATCGGCACCAAGATGCTGAATCGCCCTCCCGATACCATCTTCGAAATCGGCGGACAGGATTCCAAGTACATCAGCATTCAGGATGGCATCGTCATCGATTTCACGATGAACGAGGCGTGCGCCGCGGGAACGGGTTCGTTTCTGGAAGAACAGGCCGAACGGATGGGAATCCAGATCAAGGGCGAGTTCTCCGACCTTGCCATGGCTTCCGAGTCCCCGATTCGCCTGGGCGAACGGTGCACCGTGTTCATGGAGCGCGACTTGACGCCTTATATGCAGCAGGGCGCCTCGCGAAAGGACCTGACAGCGGGGCTCGCGTATTCCATCGCCTACAACTACCTGAACCGCGTTGTGCGCGGTCGCCGTATCGGGGAGACGATCTACTTCCAAGGCGGAACCGCCTACAACGACTCGGTCACTGCGGCCTTCGCAACGATTCTGGACAAGGAGATCATCGTCCCGCCGTACAACGGGGTCATCGGCGCCATCGGTATGGCACTCTTGGCCAAGGAGAAGATGGAAGCCATCGGGAGCGAGAGCGGATTCCGGGGCTACAGCCTCGAAGCCGTCGATTACTCGCTTCGCGAGTTCACCTGCAAAGCGTGCTCGAACTACTGCGACATTCAGGAGTTCACCGTCGAAGGGGAGCATACGTTCTGGGGCGATAAGTGTTCGGATCAGTTCCGACAACATGCCAAGAGCAATCACCAGGCAGTCATCGAGGATCTGATCTCCACGCGAGAGAAGTACTTGATGGAGGACTACGATCCGGCCGCAGAAAAGGGGCCCGCGTCGATCGGCTACCCGCGAACGATGTATTTCTACGAACAGTTTCCGTTCTGGAATGCGTTCTGGAAGGTGCTCGGATACAACCTGCAGCTGTCCCCGAAGACCAACCGTGTGATTATCAACGAGGGTGTGGACGCAGTGGTGGCCGAGCCCTGCTTCCCGATCAAACTATCCCACGGTCACGTCCGAGCCCTGTTGAAGGCGAAAGTCGACTACGTTTTCCTGCCCAACGTCATCGATGGCGAGACCGAATTCCCGAAGGTCAACTCCTTCCTGTGTCCCTGGGGACAGACGCTTCCCTTCGTGATCAACCACAGCCCGATCATGGAGGACAACCATGTGGGGTTGCTGAAACCGACTGTGCATTTCCGTGGGGGACCGGAGCGGGTCAAGAAAGAACTGCTTCCGCTGGCCCGACGGATGGGCGCAAGCGGCAAGCTGTGCAGCCTCGCCGTTGAGGCAGGCTATGAGGCGCAAGAGCGCTTCCATAACCGGATCCTCGAGCACGGAATTCGGGCGCTTGACACTCTCAAGGAAGCGAATGCCCTCGGAATCGTCCTGGTGGGCAGGCCTTACAATATCCACGACAGCGGAGCGAACCTCGACGTGCCGCGGAAGCTGCGGGACTATTACGGGGTCAATACCATCCCCATGGATTTTCTCCCGCTCGAGGGTGTCGATATCAGCGACATCAACGACAACATGTACTGGAACTACGGAAGAAAGATCCTTCAGGCCTGTCAGATCGTCTCCCGCTACCCGAATCTCCACATCATCTACATCACCAATTTCAAGTGCGGACCGGATTCTTACATCAAACACTACGTTGCGGACGGCGCCGGCAAGCCCTATCTCGCCCTTCAGTTCGACGGTCACTCGAACGACGCGGGCTTCATGACCCGGTGCGAGGCCTACCTCGACAGCAAGGGATTCTTGAGATGGTGGAAGAGACAGTAACCTGTTTCGAGGGTAATCGATGAGCGAACAGCAATCCTTAGATGGACGTACCATATACCTGCCGCAAATGTCTTACGGAGGCGCTCGATGCGTCGCGGCGGCTTTCAAATCGGTGGGCCTGCACGCCGAGCCGGTCCCGGATTCCGATTCGGAGACACTCGAGGTCGGCAGCCGGTTTACCTCGGGTGACGAATGCTTTCCCGAGCGCATCACCCTGGGCGATTTCGTCAAACTCGTGCAGGCGCCTGGCGCGGACCCAAAAAAAATAGCGTTCTTCATGCCCACGGCGGGTGGTCCCTGCCGGTTCGGTCAGTACGAGGGCTACATGAAGAAGGTCATGAACCAGCTGGGCCACGATGATGTGATCGTCTTCTCTCCTAGCAGCCAAAACAACTATCAGGGCATCGGGGACAACAGCTTCGTTCGAACAGCCTGGCGGGCCCTGGTCGTCTCCGACCTGCTCCACAAGCTGCTTTTGAAGACTCGTCCCTACGAAACCCACAAGGGGGACGCGGACGGGGTCTACGCAAAGGGACTCGACGAAGCGTGCCAGGCACTGGCCTGCCGCGTCGATCACGGGGAACGCTTGCACGGACTCGTCGCGGCTTTGACACGCTCCAGGGATCGTTTTCGTGCAGTTCCGGTCAGCCGGTCGGAAAGACGTCCCCTGATCGGGATCATCGGGGAAATCTTCTGCAGACTCCACACTTTCAGCAATGAGAATCTGATCAGGAAGCTGGAGGATCACGGCGGCGAGGCCTGGGTTTCGGACCTGTCCGAGTGGATCTGGTATACGGGGGCCGAGCAGAAACAGAGTCTCATCCTCACCGGGCGCCGCTTTTCCAAGCCGATGCTGGCCAACCTCGTCCGAACCTACGTCCAGAAGCGCGACGAGCACGCAATGCTGGCGCCTCTGAAAGAGGACCTCAAGGGATACGAGGAACCAGAAGATATCCGGGAAATCCTGGACTACAGCGAACCGTACCTGCCCTCCTATGGAGCCCTCGGAGAGATGGTCCTCAATATCGGCAAGACGATCTACCTTCACAAGAAAGGCGCGCACGGCGTCATCGACATCAGCCCGTTCACCTGCATGAATGGGATCATCTCGGAAGCTATTTACCCGCACGTCAGCCGCGATTTCGACGGAATTCCGATCCGGAACTTCTACTTTGACGGAACGGCGACCGATCTCGATCGCGATCTGGGCATCTTCATCGAGCTTGCGCGCAACTACCAGCGCAAGAAGGCGGGAAGACCGGCGTAGCCAACACAAGTCTTGCCAGCCGGGCCGAAAAGCGGCGGATTCTAAACTGCGCATCCGCCCTACAACCGCTCGGTTTCGAATGGCGAGTAGTCGTAGGGCGGATTCGCGGTTCAGAATCCGCCGCTTTTCGGCCCGGTTGGCAGGTAGCTCCCTCAGGCCTTGGGCACTTTTTTGTGTTACACCAGCCGATTCGCTTCCTCCACGACCAGTTTCAGCAGCCGC
>CAYQYP010000123.1:0-32058 GCA_964421755.1 uncultured Acidobacteriota bacterium | reverse complement strand
TAAGGGCGTAAGGTCCTGATAATGTTGCCGTTCTTGCGCCTTTTCAGGGCTTGTCTCCGCCTCTACCTTAGACCCAGGGCTGCGCACAAAGCGCTTCGCCCTGGGCTAATATGTGCCGGCCTTTCAGGCCTTAAGAACTTTCTCGACAGCCTCGACAGCGAGCGAAGCGAGCGAGAGTAAGCGGACCACCTGCGTGCGCGGCTCCATTCGATCTCGCCCTCCGCACGACATCATCCTATAGGAAGTCCGTCAAAGACATTCCCCCTGAAAATGAATAGAATCTGCCAATTCCGGAGAAAAAATCACCGATGCCGAGAAAGAGAATAATGAGTGTCGTCGGCGCCCGGCCGAACTTCATGAAGGTGGCGCCCATCCTGCTCCAGTTGTCCAAGTATCCGGACGAGTTCGAGTCGGTTCTGGTCCACACCGGCCAGCACTATGACGAGGCCATGAGCGAAGTGTTTTTCAGGGATCTGGGTATCAAGAAGCCGGATTTCAACCTGAGTGTCGGCAGTGGCAGTCATGCATTTCAGACGGGCGAGATCATGAAACGCTTCGAAGAGGTTTGCATGAGTCATCGACCCGACCTGGTTCTTGTCGCCGGGGACGTGAATTCCACCGTTGCGTGCAGTCTGACTGCGACAAAACTGCTTATCCGCGTGGGTCACATCGAGTCGGGTTTGCGGAGTTTCGACCGAACCATGCCGGAAGAAATCAACAGGATAGTGACCGACCGCATTTCCGATTTGCTTTTTACGACCGAGGCGAGCGGGAACTGCAACCTCCAGGATGAGGGCGTCCCTGAGGAGAAGATCTTCTTCGTTGGCAATACGATGATCGATTCCCTGGTTCGCTGCTCGGAGGTTATCGCCCGCACCGGTCCCGGTGCCCGGGTGATCGGTGCGGGCAACGGCCCGTTCTCGCTCGCCACTATCCACAGGCCTTCGAACGTCGATGATCCTGACCAGCTCCAGAAGGTGCTGGACATCCTCCAGAGCGCGAGCCGGTACTCTCCGGTTCTGTTCGTCACCCATCCGCGGACGAGGGAACGGATGAGGAGCCTCGAGACGCAAATGGAATGCGTGGAGGTCGAAGGAGATTTGCAGGATCTGAAAGAGGGGGTCGTATATCTGCTTCCGCCCCTCTCTTACCTGGATTTTCTGTACCTGATGGCCCGCGCAACCGCGGTGCTGACCGATTCCGGCGGAATCCAGGAGGAGACCACTTTTCTTGGGGTCCCCTGCCTGACTCTCCGTGAGAATACAGAAAGACCGATTACGGTCCAGATCGGGAGCAACGAGCTCGTAGGCCTGGACAAGGAGCGAATCCTGACAGCGCTTGATCGCATCTTTCAGGGTAGCTGGAAGAACCCGAAAGTACCCCCCCTTTGGGATGGTAAAGCCGCCGAACGCATCGTTGAAGTACTGAGCACAATAAAATGCTGAGTGGAGGTAATTACAGGATGCAATGGGCTCATGTTCTTGGTTGTCCTATCAGTAAGTTGACCCTTGATCAGGTCGTCAGCGAATTGGAAGCTTACATACAGGCGAAAGATCCCCGCTACATCTCGGTTGTCAATGTCGCAAAAATCGTGAAGATGCGGTCAGACCGGGAGTTGAGTGCCAGCGTGCGATCCGCCTCGCTGATCGGAGCCGACGGTGTCCCCCTTGTCTGGGCGTCCAAACTGTTGGGCGATCCGCTCCCCGGGCGCGTCAACGGCACCGACCTGATGTACCGGCTCCTCGAGAAAGCAAATGAGCGGGCCTATCGGGTCTTTTTCTTTGGCGCCTCAGAAAAAGTCCTGGAGGACGTTATTCGTCGGGTGCGGCGCGACTACCCGGGCGTTGTCATCGCCGGAGCCCAAAACGGCTACTTCAAGCCTGAAGAAGAATGGAATTTAGCCAATAAGATCAGGGAGTCCCGCGCCGACATAATCTTCATTGCCTTCGGGACGCCGAAGAAAGAGATCTGGGTCAGGCGGTATCTTGACGTTATGGGGGTCCCGGTCGTTCACGGCGTCGGCGGTAGTTTCGACGTTTTCGCCGGTCTGATTCCACGGGCACCGGTCTGGATGCAGAAGTGGGGCCTGGAGTGGTTCTACCGACTGCTGCAGGAGCCTGGCCGCATGTGGAGTCGCTACCTCGTCACCAACTCCGTGTTCATCTTCCTCCTCTTTCGAGAGTTCATCCGGGTCCGCCTGGGCCTACACGGGAAAACCGCGTAACGATTTCGGATTGCGGGTTTCGGACTTAAGGACAAATACAGCGGCCAGTCGGGAGTCAGTTCGCTTCTGTTTTTGGCCTTGAATCCGAAATCGCAACTCCGCAATCCGAAATCCGCAGTCCGAAATAAGAAGATGCTTACACTATTCCTGATCCTCGCAGCGCTTGTCTGGGTGCCGATCGCCCTCGGCATCTTCAGGAAGCGACCTCTGACCGTCCTGCTCGTCTGGCTGGTGATTGGTCCGGTGGTGACCAACATCATCAGATGGCCGGGCGCGAATCCGTTTTTCTGGTCGGGCGGCAGCGAGAGGATAGCTCAGGGATACTACATGACCGAAGCTACCTCCGTAACGGTGAAGGAGCTTCTAGAGCCCACCCGAATGATCGTCCTCATGATGCTGGGCGTGTTCGTCCTCAAGCGCGTCTTCACGAAGAGGCGCACCACGCGGATGGATAGTCCGGAATGGCGGATGGTCCTCTTTTCTGGGTGGCTGATCGCCAGCGCGCTCCTTTTTTCCAACCGCGTCGCGTTCGGTCTGAGAATCGGTCTCGACGTGTTCATAGTGCCATTTCTCGCCTATTTCCTGATGCGCCGGCTGTCTCAACATGAGGCTGATTTCCGCAAGCTCACCCGCGTGGTGGGATACCTTGGGCTCTATGTGATTGCGGCCTGTTTCCTCGAACGGCTGGTCAATACTCCGCTGTTATACCGGCTGAAAGGTCCCTTCGTTCAAGGCGCGGCGCGTGGCTCGAGTATTCTCCATGTCGTACTGATCGTAATTTTCTTTGTCGCCCTGTTGGAGGTCCTCAGGCCGCGTGGAAGTCGCGACGAGAAGCCGGCCTTGAAACGCGAACTGCGGTGGTTTCTGATCCTCGGAAGCCCGGTCATGATCGCGCTGACGTGGGCACGAGGCAACTGGACGGGTCTGGTCCTGGCGCTTTGGTTCTTCCTGCTGCTTGGACGCCCGCTGGTCCAGCAATCCAGCCGGATGGTCGTCGTCGGTACGATGCTGGTGATTATCCCGCTGGCATTCATTGCCGCACAGGCTGTCGTTCCGAGCTCCTTGGTTGAGGAACGGATCGGAGAAATGGACAACGTGCTCGGGCGCTTTGAGACATGGAGAATCGCTCTTCGCCAGGGACTCGAACAGCCGATCACCGGCATCGGTTTGAACAACACGCGCGATCTCCTGGCCCAGAGCCGTACATCCATCGCGGAAGCATCTGGAACCGGCTTCACCTACACGACGGTGCACAACTCGTTTCTGACATTCTTCGCGGAACTGGGCGTTGTGGGGCTGGTTCTGTATCTCAGCATCATCGCTTCTATCATGCGCATTGGCTGGCAGCTCTATCGCAAGGGACGAACCAAGACATTGCAGTGGCGGGGCGTTGCGATTATGGCGACATTGCTCGGTTATCTGGCGCCCGGCTTCTTCGCGAATACCCTCCAGATGTTTGGTTTTGGTCACTTCCTTGTCTTCAGTTTCATCGGCGGCCTGATTGGGGTATCGTACAAAGCCGAGAACTTCGTGACAGCCGAGGACTTGGTCTCGGTCTCTGATCAAGATCGTGTCGTCGTCGAACCAGCGATGGCCGGGGTGGCGCAACTCCAACGGGACAAATACCGCACGGTGAAATGGTAGCCGTTCAGAGATCATGAATCAGCACAGCGGGCACACCTTGACCCAGAGGGCCGGACGCGCAGTCGGATTCCGCCTTGGGGGAAACCTGAGCTCCTCCCTTTTCGGACTCGTCCTCGGGGTGATCCTCGCCCGCCTTTTGCCCCCACACGAATTCGGCCTTTTCGGCGTCGGGCTCAGTATCGTCATCGTTGCCGACATCCTAAGCGCGGCCGGGATGTTTCAAGCCTTGCTGCAGCGCAAGGACCTCACCCCGGTAGATGAAGCTACAGGGTTTTTCCTGCAACTGGGCGGTGCGGTTCTTATGGGCGGGGCGCTGGTAGCGCTCGGGCCGTCAGTCGAACGGTTCTTCAGCATGCCTGGATTAGGGATACTGGTTCAATTCCAGGCACTTGCCCTCCTGCTGCGGACCCTGGGCCTGATTCCGGGGACGCGGCTCCAGCGGAAGCTCGCATTCGACCGCCTGGCCTTTGCCGAGGTTGCAAGCCGGTTCTTCGGAGGAGCAATCGGTGTCATTTTCGCGCTGCAGGGCCAGGGAGCGCTCGCACTGACAGCGGGGAGTCTTACGACCGCGGCAGTCAAAACGGGAATCTCCTGGGCCTTTGCCTCCGGAAAGATCCCGCTCACCTTCAGCGTCCAATCGGCCCGGAACCTGTTGGGCTTTGGGACAGGGATGCTGTTCATCCGGGTCTGCAACGATTTCGCACACCGCGTTGACGTGTTCGTAATTGGCCGCCAACTCGGCCCGGCCGTGGTCGGCTTGTATCAGCGAGCTTACCAGCTCATGACAATTCCTCTGTACCAGTTCACGAACACGATCAATCAGGTGCTCTTCCCGGCAATGGCCCTGGTCCAGCAGGACAACGAGAAATTTCGCAGAGGTTACCTGGGCTCCGTGGCGCTGTCAGGGATGGTTGCCTTCCCGATGCTGACTCTGCTCTGGGTTGCGGGGGACATTCTGATCCCTTTTCTGTATGGTCCGAAGTGGGGTGGGACGGTACCGGTGCTGACGGTCCTTTCTTTTGTCGGCTACCTTAGGGTCATCAACAATCCGAACGGATTGGTGACCCAGTCGCGGGCGTATGTAATGGCCGAGGCCTGGCGCCAGGCGTTGTTCACGGTCGTCACCGGTGTGGCCGTCTTTGTTGGGTCCTATTGGGGGCTGGTCGGCGCCGCCTTCGGAATTGTTGCGGCTGCGATCGTTTACCTGGCAGTCATGACGAGTCTCGCCCTCCGCATTGCTGATCTCTCTTTCAGAGAATGGTTATTGTCGCTTCGTACCGTCGTCCTCAGCACGGCGGTGATGTCGGTTGCCGGCATTTCGGTGAAATGGGCGTTTGCTCGGTATCTGTCCCCTTTCCCTGCGCTGGTCATCATTACTGCCGCAAGTCTTGCGGCTTATCTTGTCGCTTTGCGATTTCTCCTTTCGCCCGACGAGCGACAAATCGTGAAGAGCGTTGCCAGCGCCTTGCCCGGAAAGACCGCGTGGCTCGTTGAGTTCATCATCCGGTCCGAGCCGGAACGTGAACCAACTGCCCCAGAAGAAGAAGCTGAACGTCCAGCGGCAACAGGGACATCGAGGACGACAACCAGGAAGATGATCAGTCGTTGAAGTCGTTGCGGTCCTTGATGTCGTTGCCGTTGCTTCGCGTTTGAGTTGTTTTAAGAGCCTGCCCATGAAGAAAAATCACCGTGTCGCTTTTCTAAATGATTCCGCGCGCATCGCCGGGGCGGAGAAGAGCTTGGCTCTGTTGGTCAAAAACCTGCCGGGGCGGATCGCGCCGTTGGTTGTTTGTCCTCCGGGCGAATATGCCGAATTCCTGGCCGCATCCGGTGTCCCCAACGTCAAAACGGCCCGGCTGTGGCACTACACCAGGGCCAACGGTTACCTGCGGTACATGGCGACGCTCGTCAGGCTTGCGCGCATTCTCCTGAATTTCCGGGTCGAGATCATCCACTGCAACTCATATCGGGCCGGACACTGGGGGATTCCCCTGGCCTACCTGCTCGGCGTGCAGACGGTTTGTCACGTAAGGGATTGTCACTACACGCGTTTCAGCTCAGCCCTGATGAAGCGGGCGGGACGCCGGGTTCAATTCATTGCCGTCTCGAATGCAGTCAAGGCCGCACTCGTTCGAGTTGGTGTTCCCGCCGAAAAAGTATCCGTGATCTACAACGGGACAGACGTCGGCAGCTTTCGGCCGGGACTTCCCGCGGCACGGTTTCTGCACGAAGGCGCAACCAGGGTCAATTTAGGCATCTTCGGGAGAATCGAAGCACGCAAGAGACACGTGGATGCGGTAGAGGCGCTTGCTGAGGTCAGGGAACACGTCGATGCGCACCTGTACGTCGTCGGGGATGCGTGGCGGGAATCAGGCAAGGCCGTCGAGAAATGGCTGCAGGAAAGGATCTCGCAGCTGGGATTGGCGCCGCATGTTTCCTTCACCGGCTACCGCACGGATATCCCGGAAATAATGGCGGGGATGGACGTCGTCCTGGTTCCGTCCGTCGACGAACCGTTTGCCAGGGTGATCCTGGAAGCCATGGCTTCGGAAAAACCAGTTGTCGGAACGCTTTCGGGCGGGACGCCGGAAATGATTGAGGACGGGGTGAGTGGGCTGCTGGTCGCACCTGAGCGACCGGCCGAGCTGGCCGAAGCGATTCTGCGGCTTGCCCGCGACCCGGAACTCGCACGCCGTCTCGCCACCAATGGCCTTCAGCGCGCAACGGGTCTCTTTACGATTGAAGCTCACGTCTCGAAGGTCGTGGCGGTTTACGAACAGATCGTCAACCAGCCGTCTGCAGTGAATCCCGGGGTGAACGTCGCACCGGCGCGGAGAGTAGGCCGGCCCTCGCATCCCGACGCGCGATAGGACAGTCGTGACCACGCCCACCTTCGTCATCAATACATGGACCGCCTGGGAGGAGCCGCCGCGGGCTCGCCATCAGGTCGCCAGCGAGCTCGCGACACGGTATCCGGTTTGTTTCATCACCTGCAATCGCCGTGGAAAGCCCGGGCTGCGAATCGAGCAGGTCGACGCCCGACTCTCGGTACTGCGTCCCTTCTGGCCGGTTGACTACCGGCTCAGATACCGGCTGCCGATCGTCAACGGGCTCTACCAGGGTTGGCTGTTCAACACCCTGTCCCGTTCCGGGCTGATCGGTGGAAGCTCTTGGGTGCTGAACTTCGACCATACGGCCACACGACTTTCCAGATTTCATCGCCAAACGGTCTACTACTGCAACGACGATCACATCGGGAACGCGGCGCTGACCGGCTTCCCGATCTCCGCCTATCACCGATGGGCGGAAGAAAGGGTCGCCACCCAGGCTAGTCGGTGTGTTGGCACCTCGCCTTATCTGGTCGAAAAGCTGAGCCGCTACAACCTGCGAACCCACTTGATCACGCTCGGCGCCCCGGAGCTGTCCTTTAAGCCAGATCCTCCCGCCGCCCGCCATTCCCCGACGGGGTTGCGGACGATCGGCTTGGTTGGCTTCATCAATTCCCGAAAGGTGCCTGTTTCGCTGATCAACAGGCTCGCCGAAGGCAACAGTGTTCGAGTGGTGCTGGTAGGCCCCGTTTCTGAGGACTTTCGCCAGGCTCTCACGCGGCCTGAGCGCGTGATCCTTCGCGGGGTGCTCACGGGAGAGGCGCTGCAGCGCGAAGTCGCAGGATTCGATGTGGCCATTGCGCCTTACGACCTGAGCAACTCGAACAAGGGAGTGACTCCCAACAAGATGTGGCTTTACCTGGCCCTCGGGAAGCCCGTGGTCGTCAGCCCTCTGCCCAACCTCGCTGCGTGGGATCTACCGCCTGGCGTCATTTATCAGGCGGGTTCAGAGGAGGAGTTCCTCCGGATGATCGATCGGGCATACGACGAAGACGATGTCGCCATGTTCCACCGACGTTTGAAGTGCGCCACGGAGAACAGCTGGCCGCGGAAGATCGATCAGCTGCTTGAGTTGCTGGGTCTGCGGTCGGAGGCTGTTGAAGATCAGGTCGGCGTACACGACCCGGCTCCGTCTGACTAGCCTGTTGGACCAAGCGTGGTCGCGGGTACGCCACCCGGGTCTCCCTGGCTCGGCCCCCCCTCGGTCTCTCTCTACTCACGGACTGACACCGACGGACGGCATTTTGCCAGCGCCGTCCCTGTAAGTCGGTGTCAGTCCGTGTTAGTCCCTTCCCGTTGTCAATTGGCCGTAATCTTGGTTACCTTCAGTCCTTCGGGCGGGCGTGGCGGAGTGGTATCGGGCGGCGGCGGCGGAGTCGCCCCGTTGAACTCGAAAGCGCCCGCGTCCCTCGTCCCTACCGCAACCTTGCCGTCGAAATCCACCGTCGAGTATGGCGCTGAATTCGCCTTGTCGATCGGATTGGACCCCGCCACCAGACGGAAATCCCCGTTGTCGCAGTCAGTGAATATCTGCCCGGTGCAGACAACGTTCTCGAGATTCCCTTCGAGATTGATCCCCACGTTGTTCTTGACCACCATGATGGAAGGATCAAGGGTGCCCACGGTGTGGTCCACGAGGTTGTAGAACGTATTGCTGTAAACCTGGCTGGACGGGTACTGCCCGCTTGGCCAGCTCTTGGACCAGTTCTTCATCCGAATTGCGTTCGACCCGGGTGCGACGCCGTCATAGATGATGTTGTTGTAAACCTTGTGTCCCGCCTCCGGTTCGATAACAAAAGCGGCCATGCCGCACTTGTTGTTGTACAGCGTATTGTTGTAGGCGGAGTTCGAGTGCCCATCGAGAGTGATGGTGCCGTCGTTCCCCCGCGCCGGATCCCCGCCGTAGTCGGCCCATAACACCTGGTTGTAAAAGCGGTTATGGTGAATAGAGACGTTGCGCGAGAACTTCTTGCATTCCGCTCCGTTTTCGGTGAAGCCGCGCACAGTGTTTCCGTAAATGTCGATGTTGTAGATCGTCTGGCTGGGATCCGTCTTGTGGCCGAGGTAAAAGCCTTCGCCCCAGAATTCGTAGTACCCGATATTTTCAACCAGGCAGTCGCGAACGATGACATCGTGCTCACCTGATGTGATGCAGATCGCAGCCGCCCGGGTGTGGTGCACCCACAGGTTTTCGAGGATGACGTGATGAATCGGTCTGGCGACGTTGTAGACCTCGTCGCCCGGTCCCACGCGCACCGCTCCGCGGTTTCCTCCGGTTTGCGCGCCGTCAAACTGAATCCCACGCACTGTCACGTAGCTGGCAAGCACACGCGCCAGCCGGTCGTAGGGCGTCCGGATGATCGCCTGATGAGTATTGGCTGCCCGGATAACGACCGGGGCTCCCTCGACGCCGCCCTTGTAAATCATCAGGGCCTGGTTGTAAACGCCGTCGAGCAGGACGACCTCGTCACCGGGAGCCACCATGTCAAGCGCGGTTACCATGCCACACGGCGAACTTTGGCTGCAGTCGCCTGCGCCGGCCGGAGAAGCATAGTAAGTCGACCCTAGTGCAGTCGTTTGAATCAGGGCGGTGACTGCTGTTAGAAAGAAGAAAACGAGGAGATGGCGCGAACACTTCATGGTCATACTCCAAACACGACTTTCGAGCGCGAGCGGGAAGAAGAGGAACGCGAGCCGCAAAAATTGAGGTTAGTAATACTACACTGCTTCAACACACTCCGAAAACCACCTGACGGGGCGGAGTATCCACTCCCCCCCTTCGAACTCTTGTGATGGACGTCACGCGTATAACACAAAAAACAAAAAGGTGACAATCGAAATGTCCGCATCGAACTCCCGCCTCACAGTCCTCGTGCTCTATGGATGGGAGTCTAACCCCTACGCAGAGTGTGCAGTACGGGCCCTGCTCCGTAAAAATGTTCGTGTTCTCTTTGTCACCCGGGAAACCTCCCAGTGGAAAATCGAGGGTGAGAACTTCAGCCTCTATCCCTTCTTCCCGGGTCACCGAAAAAGACGATCTCCGTTGACGATCGTTGCACGTGAACTGCTCGCGATTGGAAGAGTGTTGCGCCTCGTCATCCGTCAGCGACCGACATTAGTTCATTACCAGTCCTTCCGCATGATCAAATTGGACTGGATTCTGGTTCCTCTCTTGAAGATCCTCGGCAAGAAAATCGTCTTCACCATCCATGATACCAGTTCGCTTGAGAATTCGGCAGTAGACAGCTTCATCTTTAAGAAGAGCGCCGGCCGGGCCGATCGTCTCCTGGTTCACACCGTGCATTCGCAAAACGTGGTTGACCGTGACTGGAGGGTGCCGTACAGCCGGATACGAGTGATTCCTCACGGCGGCTACGATGACTACTACACTCTTTCAGGTTCAAAGGCGGAGGCGCGACGGGCGCTCGGTTTTGGCGACGGCGAGTTTGTCTTCCTGACTTTTGGCACGATTCGGCCGTACAAGGGGATTGACTACCTGCTCCCTGCCATCGCCCAGGTTCGCAGTTGGATGCCCGAGTTCCGGGCGGTGATCGCCGGTCGCGCCCATGACCAGACGCTCAGGGAACGCTATCAACGGATGATCGAAAGCCTGCAAGTGTCGGACGTCGTGGATTTCAGGGAACGCTTTATCGAAACCCGTGAGTTGGAGGATCTCTTCAAAGCCTGCGATCTCGTGGTCCTTCCTTACGTGAAAATCGACCAGAGTGGTGTTCTGTTTCTTGCTTACACGTTCGGGCGAGCTGTGCTGGCCACATCCGTCGGTGGATTGTCCGAGCTCATCGATATCGGCAAAACCGGTTTCGTTATTCCGCCGTCGGATTCCAATCGGCTGGCGGATGCCTTGATAGCCGCCGCCTTCGACCGCGACCGGCTCGAGAGGATGGGGCAATGCGCTCGTGCCAAGATGGAGCGCGAGTACACGTGGGACAGACAGGCAGACATTACGCTTGCGACGTACCGGGAATTGGTGGGATGAGGGAGGAAAGGCAGGCTTACCGCCTTCTTGGGCGGCGATCGCCGCTGCCAGGCCGTTGCGGTCGGCGCTGAGGCCGCTCCCCATCTGTCCTGCCTCGCTTGTCGCCGGTCTTCTCCGGACGCTTTTCGGTCGTTTCCGAGCGGCCCTTTTCCACTCGATTTATGATTCCGGGGAGCTCCGAAAACTGCTCGATCGTAAAATCCGCCCCTTGCGTGTCTTTTCCGAAAAACCCGTAGTTGCAGTACACGCTCCGTGCCCCGGCGGCCTTCGCCATTTCGATGTCCGGACTATGATCCCCGACGACCAGGATATCCTCGGGCCGCACCTTGTACTTCTGTGCTAGGAAGTTGATGGCCATCGGATCCGGCTTGAGGTTCTCGAAGGTGTCCCCCCCGGCGACAAAGTCGAAGTAGTGCTCGATGCTGCTCTTTTTGAGCAGCGAGTCAACGAGCTGCCGGGGCTTGTTCGACACGATAGCCAGGATCGGGTAGAGGAGGGGTAAGGTTTCCCGGACCGTCGGGTAGAGCTCTGCGGTATCCGCAGCATGCGGGCCGTAGAACTCCATGATCCGGGCCAATACTTGCTCGGCATCGATGTGCGAATCCCGAAACGCCCGCTCGGCCAAAACGCCGACCCCATTCCCGACCATTGCGACGACCCGCTCGAACGGTAACGGGTCCAGTCCAAAACTACTGCGCGCGAGATTCACCGCATTCACGATGTCTGCCCGAGTGTCGAACAGGGTTCCATCCAAGTCGAGAACTATCAGTTTCACTGCCATAGCTTCTCTACATTGTATCGGCAAAAGGGTTAAGGCGGCCACAAACTGTAACGAGACCGACCTGCTGACCGCGGCTGACCAGCTGACCAGCTGACCAGCTGACCGGCTGACCGGCTAACGTGGCGTCCGACTTGGAAGTCGGACCAACGATTCGGACACTACACACCGCCAGCGGGGGTCAGCAGCGCTTGCCGGTGTACGTTGGTCCGACTTCCAAGTCGGACACTACATACCCCGCCAGCACCACCGAGCCAGTTGGCCGCATGCCGAATGTCCGACTTGGAAGTCGGACCTACGTTAGCCGGTTAGCCGGTCAGCCGGTCAGCCGGTCAGAGCACCCGCGGGATTTGGAAGATACAGAAGTACGCGAAGACCAGGAACGAAACTGCCAGCCCTACGCCGAAGATCCAGTGGGGTTTGAGGACGCGCCACGCCTCCGGGGACAGCAGGCGCGGCAGAACTACGAAGAGGCCGACCGCGACCCAAACAGCCTGCAATGGAGTCAACAGGAGGCCGTCTGCGATGGCGGCGATCTTCACCAGGAAAACCGGTCGCAGCCCGAACGAATAGACAATCAACATATTCGAGACGAAGAAGAACACCAGGAAAATCCGAAATTGGGTTTTCCAGGCGAGTTTCTTGAATCCCGGTACGCAGATACGTGAAGAGTCTGCCAGCAATCTCGGCCACCCGGCTAACTGTCCGATCTGGGTACTGATGAGCGCGGCTGCGCCCGAAAGCATGAAGAGAAAGCCTCCCACCGCACCCCAGCGGGACGAAAAGATGGTCGAGAGGACGACGGCGACCTGGGTACCTTCCGGGGCGAGATGTCTGGCACCGAGAACCCCGGCTCCTGCAATCAGGAAGCTGATCGTGACGACATTCCCAATCAGCATGGCTGTCGTGGCATCGGTGTAGACAACCCGGCACCAGCCTTTGATTCTCTCTGCCGTCGGGCGGTCCATGGTTTTGAGGAACTGCTCGTCGGCCGGTTTCCCGTCGCTTCCTCGTTCAGCAGCGCCGTACCCGGCGCCCAGCACCCAGTAGGTGTACCAGACCTGGCTGGCGAAACCGCCCGCCGCCCACCCAAGAAGGGGAAGAATCTCCTCCCAGGCGTTCTCACGCACCGTCCCTGAGGCGATCGCCCAATCGGGAACCTGCGGAACAGTCGGCCAGAAACCGCGCAGGAATTCGCCAAAAGGGGGAAAAACGGTCAGAGCAACGAAAAGGACGCCCACCACGATCAGGCCCACGAGTATGCTCATCACGACCTTCAGGTGCTCGAACAAGCCCGACCAGACGGCGCCCAGTGCGAAGATAGTGACGAACCAGCCGCCGAAGTACGGTGAGATCGGGAGCAGCGCGCTCACAAATACTCCGGCCGCGGACGCCAGCGAGCCGATCGAAATCGTTGCGCTGGCGAACTGAGCAACAAGCACCAGCCAGACAACCCAGTGACGAGGGCCTGGGATCCGATCGAACATGTCGATCATCCCCTCGCCCGTGCATACCGTGTACCGGGCGCCAGTCATCCCGATCCAGTACTTCAAGAAGATGGCAGTGAAAATGACCCAGATGATCGAAGTCCCGAGGACCGCGCCATTACGGGTTGAGAGAATGACCTCGCCAGAACCGATATACTCCGCGCACCAGACGAAGGCCGGGCCAACCAGCCCGAGAACGGCCAACCCGGTCGGTGGCCGCCTGATCGTGTTGCTATCGTGGTTTTTCATTGGCAGAACCAGTTTCCACGAAAACCGTGCGGATGGCTAGTTGCTTTTAGCACTGCCCACTGCGCACTGCCCACTGCCCACTTCGCACTGCCCACTGCGCTCTGCCCGCTGCCTGCTGCCTGCTGCCCGCTGAGCCCAGTTGCCAGTTGTCTGTGTTTTTGCCAAAGTGCTAGCTATGATTCTGCCTTTCCTTGACGCTTACCCGGTATTCGATGATTCCAATTACATTGCTCCGACGGCCGCCGTCATTGGCGACGTGACCCTCGGCCGCCGGGCGAGCATATGGCATAACGTGACTGTCCGCGCCGACGTGAACTGGATACGCATCGGGGAAGACAGCAACATTCAGGACAACAGCGTCATCCACGTTACCAACCGGACGGCGCCGACCCTTGTCGGGAATGGCGTAACGGTTGGCCACAGCGTCGTGCTGCACGGCTGCCGGATCGAGAACAATGTGCTCGTTGGAATCGGAGCGGTCGTTCTCGATCACGCGGTGATAGGGCGGGACTCGATTCTTGGCGCCCGGGCGCTGGTGACTTCACGGACCGTAATCCCTCCGGGCTCTCTAGTGCTCGGGTCCCCTGCGCGGGTGGTTCGATCCTTGTCCGCGGAGGAAATCGATGGGATTGCGCGCTATGCGGAGCACTATTTGCGGTACAGCGCCATTTATCGGGGACAGGAAAGGCCCGACAAGAATCCTTTCTATGAGCGGGAAGGCTAGCCGTTACTCGGTTTTTGAGGTGTCTTCCGGGTTTTGATAATCTCGTATTGCGAGTCTTCTTCGGGCTACCCGCTGGATCCTGAAGTCCCAACGGCAATCTGGGAGCGTATTTTGTCCTCTACCAGGCATCAGACCATATGCTTCACATAGTTAACGGGTTGGCTACACTCAACGTGCTCGACCGCACCGATATCCGAGGTGCGCGGCTTTCAGGCGATGATATCTTCGCCGAAGGCCCGGTCGTCGATAGCCTGGAAAACGAGCGATCCTGGGCGATGCGTGCTGAGTACTTGCAGGAAAGATTTCGCATCCCGAAGAGCGAGTACCTTGAGCGACGAGCCGAGCGCGAGCGGGGTCTTCGCAGCTCGGCGTACCATGAGGAAATAGTCCTTTGGTTCGAGTTCGATCTGTTTTGCCAGATGAACCTGTTGTACCTGCTCAACTGGTTTGCTCAACGCGACCTTGGAAACTCGAAGCTCACACTGATCTGTCCCGGGACCTTCCCCGGGATGAAGCAATTTCGCGGGCTGGGGACTCTGACCCCGAAGCAGTTAGCATCCCTGTTTGCAACCAGGACCGAGGTGTCGTCCGCCCAGCGGGTGCTGGCGGTCAAGGCCTGGAAAGCGTATGGCGGGTCCGACCCCACCGCCATAGAGCGGTTGCTCGAAGAAGGCACCGACGACCTGCCCCACCTTCGATCGGCGCTTCTGGCTCATCTGGAACGATTCCCGTCCCCTAAGAACGGACTGAATCAGGTGCAGACAAAAATTCTCGAACTGCTTGCGGCGAGTCCAAGGAAATTCTCCGACTTGTTCGGAGAAGTGAGCGGCAGCCAGAAACTGCTGTCCCATGGGATGGGGGACGTGCAGTTTTCCGTGTATCTGAACGAGTTGGCGGACATCGAGACCCCGCTGGTTCGCATGGAAAACTCGCCTGGCATCCTGCGTCGAACCGTCGATCAGAAGGCGGTGGGCAAGTGGACCATCCGAATAACTGATGCCGGACGCGACGTGCTCAACGGCAAACAGAACCTCGTGAAGAGTGTTGGCATTGACCGGTGGCTCGGGGGGGTTCACTTGAAAAAGGGCGATCTAATCTGGTGGTGGGACCCGGACAAACAGCGGCTGGTCCGGGACAGCTGATTGCGGATTGCGGATTTTGGATTTTGGATTGAAAGGCAAGAACCCGCTTACTCCACTGAAAAGCGCTGCGAGGGCGTTGAAAACGTTGGCCTTCGTGTAAATAGGCCTGAAAGGCTGACACATATTAGGCGGAGCGATTTGTGCGTAACCCTGGGTGCCGGTTCGAAGCTGATATCCAGCCCTGAAAGGGCGGCACAACTTTCTATTGTGCAGCTTGTTACGCCCTTTCAGGGCTGGCGCATATCAGAAACAGGTTTCTAAGGCCAACGGCCTGATTCAGGTTAGCCTGGGGCGAAGCCCCAGGTACTGGATTCGGGCCGGACTCCAGCGCTGTAAGCGCGATTCAGGGAAAGGTCGCGCGGGCTCTGAGTCGCGCCTTCAGCGCTCAAATCCCCACAATGACCGGTTCCTGGGGCTTTGCCCCAGGCTAACCTGAATCAGGCCGTTGGCCTTCAAAACCAACATCTGCCAAACAAGTTAGCGCTTATGGCAAAAGCCTTAAGTGAACAACTTTAGGCTAGTGCTGCCGATTTCAATCCAGAATCGGCAATCCGCAATCCGCAACCGTCATTGCCTTAGGCTTTCCAATCCAAAATTCGAAATCGGCAAGCCGCAATCCGCAATCGTCAGGCCGGCTCGACTCCCAGGCCGGGTGTGTCGGGCAGCACCAGCTTGCCCTTCTCGACCCCCAGCCCCCTGAAGGGATCATTTGAGATCAGGATGTTCCCGTCCAGATCTGCGTAGTCGACCAGCGGGCTAAGGTGCACGCCGGCTGCGATCGCCACCGAGCTCTCGATCATGCAGCCAAGCATGATCTTCAACCCGAGCGCACGCGCCATCTTGATCATCCCGAGCGCCTCCTGGATCCCTCCAGCCTTCATCAGCTTGATGTTGATGCCATCGAAGGCGCCCGCCAGGACCGGGATGTCGGCGGCGCTCTTGACCGACTCGTCAGCGAAGATGGGCATCTTTACCCGCTCGCACAGCCAGGCGTTCTCGGACAGCATGGTGCTCGGAAGCGGCTGTTCGATCAGTTCGACCCCCATCGTTTCCAGCCACAGGATCTTCTCGAGCGCCTCTTCTTTGGTCTTCCATCCCTCGTTCGCGTCCACCCTGAGCGGTTTGTCCGTAACGCTGCGCACCGCCTGTAGAACTTCCTTGTCGTTGTCTTTCCCCACCTTGATCTTCAAGACCGGGAAGTCGGCCGCTTCGCGGACCTTCTCACGGATCACGTCCGGGGTATCAATTCCAATCGAAAAAGTCGTGACCGGCGTTTTCACCCGGTTGACCCCGAACAGTCGGTAAAGCGGCACCCCGAGTTTCTTTCCCACCCAGTCCATCACCGCAATGTCCAAGGCAGCCTTGGCGCAGCTCTGATCCGTAATCAGCGTGTCGAGCTGTTCCTTCACGTCGGCGAAGTGCGACCAGTCGAACTGCATAAGGAATGGACCAGCCTTCCGGATACGGTCGAGCGACTTTTCGGTGCTCTCCCCATACCGAACGTTCGGGGCTGCTTCACCCCACCCAACAATGCCGTCCTGTTCGATCCTTACAAAGACGTTGTCCTTGAAATCGCTCGAGTTGCGGGAAATCGTCCAGGTGTGCTTGAGTTGAAGCCGCTTGACGTCAACGTCAACCTTTGTTCTTCCCGGAGCCGCCTTGGGCGCGGACATCGTCGCCTTGCCGGCGGCCAGTATCCCGACTCCTCCCGCCAGAATGAATTCCTTGCGGGTCATCCCTGCGTGTCTCTTACGGTTATCCATAAGCTATTCGATTACTCGCATGATGTGCAGCAGCGACCGGAACCTGCCCTCGTCGAAGTCCGGGTCGCTCTTTTTCAGGCTGTTGACGTGAACGTCCGTACTGGAGTGAATAAAACGGGCTCCCCCGAGGGAGATGGCCACGTGCGTGGCCCGTTCCTTTCCGAAGAACAGAAGATCACCGGCCCGGACATTCTCGAAATCGAGTCCGGGATCCACCTTCTTGCCAACCGCCGATTGCTGATCAGCATCTCTGGGCAGCTGCAGCCCGGTCATCCGGAACACTGTCTGCGTAAAACCGGAGCAGTCGAAGCCTTTGGTTGAATTCCCGCCCCACAGGTAGGGAATACCCTTCAGCCGAGAAGCCAGGGCTGCGACCTGACTCGGCTGCACCTGCCGCGGCGCGCCGCTGAACGACTTGAGTGTCGCCGTCCTCACAATACCTCGCCGGCCGTCCGGCAACTCCACCGCGGTCCATTCCCCTTTGGCCTCGAGCTTTCTGACGATGCAACCGAGCACGATGTCAGAGACCGGTTGCTGCATATCCGGCGTGGTCCATACGGTTCCCACCGAATCGACGAACCAGGACAGCGACGGCTCATCCCAGCCATCGGATCGCTTTGGCGCCACCATTGCGCTCTCCACCCACCCGAGGTACCGGTAGGGAGTTCGTACAAAGGACCAGTTTCTCTCCTGCTTCAGAACGGAAACCGGGACGCCCATGGTTACCTGGTCGACCATTTCGGCTGCATGACGGGGTTCTCGACGCATCGGAGCGACGCTGACACGGATGAGTCCTGCAGTCTTGGCCGCATCCAGGGAGGGATCCGGAAGCAGACGGACATGGGCTTTGAACGCCTCGTTCTTGACGAGCGACGCGGCGAGCTTGGATACCGCGTCCCGTGCGGCCGGCACCGTCGTCTCGCCGATCAGTTCCCAACCCTGGCCGGTTCTTGTCAGCTGGGCGCTTAAAACATCAAGCCGGGGATCGGGAACGAGTTGTTTCGTTAGGTTCGTCAACTCCTGCTGGAATGTCGCAACGGTGTTTTCGTCGTCGGCCGATGGAAAGCCCATCATGAGTAACAAAGGCAGGGATAGGATGAAAGTAGTGATCACGTGTCCCCTCGTCTTACCGGAAGAGGGATCAAGGGAGACGTTCGTCCCCTTGGGCTCGGAAACTGCCGATTGACTGCGCACTTCGCGCTGCACACAGTCGAGCACAACTGGTTCGGCGAGTGCGCAGTGAGCAGTGCGCAGTGAGCAGTTGCATATCCCTTCAGGTCCTCTTTTAGGATGCAGGTTGGGGGGATCAGGTTACGCGACGCCCAGACATTTTGAGACGGTCTTGACTGCCTCGCTCGCGTTGGACGCGAAACCGTGCGCGCCGATCTCATTTGCGTAGCTCTGGGTCACTGGCGCGCCGCCGATGACAACCCTGACGTCCGGGTGCTGCGACGAGAAGTGCTGAACCACCGTCTTCATGTACGGCATCGTAGTCGTCAGCAGAGCACTGCAGCAAACGGCTTGAGCTCCCGATTCGACCGCTTTTGTAAACTTATCCACATCACAGTTGACGCCGAGATCCATGACCTCGAACCCGGCACCGCGAAGCATCATCGCGACGAGGTTCTTGCCGATGTCGTGCAGGTCTCCCTTGACGGTGCCGATGCAGACTATGCCGAGCGGTTCGTGTCCTTCCTTGGCCAGAAGCGGTTCAATAATGTGAAGTCCGGCCTGCATGGCTCGGGCCGATATCAACATCTCCGGCACGTAGACTTCGTTTCTCGCAAAACGATCGCCGATCTCACGCATCGCCGGAATCATGGATTCGGTAAGGATCTCGACAACGTTTTCGCCCCGCGCGACGGCGGCATTAACCTCTTGTTCGACGGCAGCCTTCTTTCCGTCGATGATCCCGCTGAAAATGGTTTCATTTCTGGCCATATGTCATCCCTTGTCATCCCTTCGGAACAAAACCGGGACACGATACCGCGCTCTGTGAAGCGCTTGCATCGTGTCCCAATGTCTGCGTCAGTCTACGTTTCCTAGGTCCTGGAATCAAACTGTTTTAGATCCACCTTTGGATCCAGGCGCTCATTGGAAGCCATCATGGCATCCCAGGTGACTTCGTCGCCCTTGTACGCGGCCGTGCGACCGAGGATGGCGGTCAGAGCGCTTTCCGCCCCGGTCGCTGCCTCGTTGATGAACTTGCCGCTGGTGATGCTCTGGACGAAGGCCTTTTCCTTATTGGGATCGGCATCTTCCAGGGAAGACTTGAAGGCTCCGACGGCCCAATCCTTGGCGCTGATCTCCTGCCTGGATCCCCTCGCAACTCCGGAATCCCACTTGGTCGGACCTTCGCCTTCGATGAAGACGCCGCCCGTGTAGTGCGCCTCGGCGAGGCCCTTGGTCCCGAAGAAACGCTCAAACACATCACCCAGGCCGGGATCGAACTGCGTCGACTGGAAGGCGATATCCACGTTGTTCGGATACATGAAATTGACGATGAAGTGACTAAAGGCGTCTCCCTTGTCTTGCCTTCCGGCCCGGCCGCCGCTGCCCGTGGCCTTTAGCGGATGGGTCTTCATTACCCAGTTGCAGATGTCGACCACGTGGATGCCTTGTTCAACGAGGATATCGCCGGACAACGCGCGGTCGTTCAGCCAGTGCCGAAGCCTGAGCTCGGTAGCGCTGGCGTTCGGAAAGGGCGGAAGAGCCACCCTGCCGGCAAGGTAGCAGGCCTGGGCGGTCACGATGTCCCCGATACCGCCCTCATGAATCCGCTGGACCATTTGCACATAGGGGGTTGCGTGCCTGATCTGAAAACCAACCGCAAGGCTTAGTTTGTTGCCGGCCTTCTTGCCGGCTTCTATGACCTCTTTGCAGCCGTAAACGTCCACACCCACTGGCTTTTCGCAGTACACATGCTTGCCTGCCTGAACCGTGGCCATCAGATGTTCAGGATGGAGGAAGGGCGGTGTGGCGATCAGGACCACGTCGACATCCTTCAATGCAAGAAGCTTCTTGTACCCTTCCGAGCCGGCGAAAAGGTGCGTCTTGTCGATCGCGGGGAAGCTCTTTGAGGCGTTTGCCTTGTTGAAACGTTCCGCCCCTTTGTCCAGGCGGTCGGAAAAAAGATCGGCGATCGCGACGATCCGAGTCCCGGTGTGCTCGACAAACGAGCTTGCTACCGCGCTTCCGCGGCCTCCACAGCCGATTATGCCCATCGCGAGACTGGAGTTCGCCTGGGTTCCGAATGCGGTCTGCGGTTTGACTAGTGTGGCAAATGCCGCAGTCCCTGCAGCTCCCCTGAGAAAGGTCCTGCGCTCGATCTTCTTTTCCATGTGGCCTCCTGAAATAAGTGGCTTGCTGCCCCGTTAACTGCCCGCCCGTGTAATTGTTCTGTAGAACTTTAAATACCACCCGAAGGGAGGCGGGTCAAGCGGCCGTAAGAATTCGCAGTGAAACGAAAGCGGGCGAAGCATGCCGATTGCGGATTTCGGATTGCGGATTTCGGAATAACAACTGATATCTTTTGTGGTTGGCCGCTTTTGCGTCCTGCTAGAGAATTTTCTCTTTTTTGACACTCGGGGTGTAGGCAACCGAGGGAAGGACGGTAGTAATCCGCAATCCGAAATCCGCAATCCGAAATCCTAAGAACCAGAAGCGCCTGATTTGAGCTTCTTGTAAGCCTCGACCGCCAGCTCGTCGCAGCGTTCGTTCTCCGGATGGCCGGCGTGTCCTTTGACCAGTTCGAAGGACAGGTCATGTTTGTTCATCAGTTCGTCCAGCTCCTGCCAGAGCTCCAGATTCTTCACCGGTTCATACCCGTTTGAAGTCTTGCGCCTCCAGTTGGCCGCCTTCCACTTGGGCATCCATTCGCACAGGCCTCGCTGGACGTAACTGCTGTCGGTGACGACATGGACCCGCGTTTTTCGTTTAAGCCGGTTCAGACCTTCGATAACCGCCTGCAGCTCCATCCGGTTGTTTGTCGTCGCCGGCTCGGCACCCGACTCTTCGAGGACTTTGCCGGTCGGCACATGTCGAAGCATGTAGGCCCAGCCGCCGGGCCCGGGATTCCCGCTGCATGCTCCATCTGTGAACAAAAGCACTTCCGCCCCGTTGTCAGCCGTCGTCTGGATGTCCGATCGCCCTGTTTTTCTCATCGCTGCCTGATTATACTGGCGACCGACCGAAACGCGCGCCGGCGAATTCTCCATCAGACCGCGAACGCGCTTGGGAGAAGAGTCTCGCAACAGGTATGAACCCATCCGGACTAGTCGAGAGCGTGGTCGCCACCGGCGTTGTTGAGGCCGCAGTGCTCGTCTGGTTCCTCGTTGTTGCAGCCTTCGTTGGTGATCTGCTGGTCCGAAGGATCGTGCCGCGTGATGCGGGCACGGTCGAGCGTCTGATGTTCTCCTGCGGCGTCGGACTGGGAACCCTCGGGCTACTGACCCTGCTGCTTGGCTCACTGGGGCTGTTTCACGGCTGGCTTTTCAAAGGCCTGTTTGGAGTCCTGAGCATCTACTCCGTTTACTGCGTTATTGGCGTGCGGATGAGGGTCATGCCCGAGGTTTTTCGGGAGGCATCGGAGCGTCCAGGCAAGACAATCAGGACGCTTTCGTGGCTGGCTGCCGCACTGGCGATCTTCAGCCTCGGCGTCGGTCTGGTGGCGGCTCTTGGGCCGGAAACCGAATTTGACGCTCTCAATCATCACCTTGGCACGGTGCGGCTTTTCCTGATCGCCCACGGGATAGTCCAGACTCCCAGCATGGCGTGGGCAGCTCATCCCCTGCTGGTCGAGATGTTGTACGCATTCGCCTGGCTTGCAGGTAATCAACTGCTGGCGAAACTCGTCCACTTCGGGCTCGGGCTCCTGACCGCTCTGGCCTGTTATTTGTTCTGCCGGCATTATCTTTCGCGCGCTGCCGGATGGCTGTCGGCGGCCGTTTTTGTCTGCTCTCCGATCGTCCTCTACCTGCTGCAGTCCGCCTATATAGACCTCGGGCTGGCGTTCTTCGGTTTTCTCTCGGTGTGGGCGTTCTATAACTGGCTGAACAGCCGGCACACAGGCTGGTTGGTGCTTTCCGGCGTTTTTTGCGGTTTTTGCCTCGGGGTAAAGTACTTCGGCGCGGTTGTCCCGATTTCCCTTGTCGGGTACTGGGCGTGGATCGTGCTGTACGCTCGCCTTCGTCGGGGACCAGCCAACGGCGGTCGTTTCTTTGCCGGTCTGGTTCGCCTGGCCCCTTTCGTTGCGGTCAGCCTTCTCCTGCTCGCCCCGTGGCTGGTGAAGAACTTGGTGCTGTTCGGAAACCCGGTAGCGCCCTTCCTTGCCGATCGAATTTCGACCGACTTCCTGGCAGCTGAAGACTACCGGCATTTGTCCGCCCTGACGAGCACATGGGGCGGTCTCGAAGGCGGGATTGTCGACTACCTACGATCCCCGTGGCTTCTGACATTCAAGCCGGAAATCTTCGTCGGCTCTATTGGCCCCGTGTTCCTGCTGTTTTTGCCGCTGGCGCTGGTTCTTGGTCTCAGGGAGAGAGTTCTCCGCCACATCGGTTTTTGCGCCCTGGCGCAGTTCGTATTGATCGTCGCGGCGACCAGGAATGTGCGCTATTTCGTCGTGATTCTGCCGCTGCTGAGTGTCTTGCTCGCCGGCGGGTTGTTCCCCTCGCGGACTTCATCCCGCCGGCGCTGCCTCGCGGCGGCAGTCGTGCTCGCCGCCTGTATCTTTCAACTGCCCTGGTTCCTGCACCTTTGGGAAGACCACCCGACTCTGGTTGTCTCTCCAGGAAAGATGCGGGTGTTTACCTCCGATGAAGAACGACGTCGGCAGTTAGACCTTTGGCTGGGCCCAGGCAGCGCCCGAATGTACGATTTCCTCGACCGGAACTTGCCTGCAGGCGGCCGGGTGCTGGCTCTCACCCCCGTCTACCAGGCGCTCACCGATCGAACGGTGATCATGGCGCCGAATTCCGCGCTGTCGTCCCGCCTTTCCCTCCAGGCGGTGGATGCGGCCAGGGTCACCGCAGGGTTGCGAATCGTTCAGCTGGAGGTGGGCAAGGACCGAGCCGAGACAGGCAGATTCTGGCGGATACGAGTGCCTATTGTCGGGGATTCCGGATTCGAAGCGGTGGTTCGATTCTTCTACCGGGAATCCATGCCATTGGAGATCCCGGTTTTCGATCGCCGGGAACAATCGGCATCGGGCGAGACGATGGTCCTTATTGACCTCGGCGTCAAGAGGCGGGTTGACCATGTGCACGTTTGGCTGCCTGAAAAGCCCGCCGCTCAGAGCATTCTGCTCGAGTCGTCGGGAGGCGCCGGCAATCTGCAGGATCTACAGACTTGGAAGCGGACGCCAACAACCCAAAAAGAACTGCCGGAACGGCTGTTAACCCGCCAGGATCTCATAGCAAACATGAAGAATTCCCGGGTTCTTTACGTAGTGGTTCAGGATGTCGCCCCATTGCGCTTTCTGCTGAGCTTTTTTGAGCAGGGCGGAGCGGAGAAGGACTTTCGCCGGTTGGCGATGATCGGGAACTATCGGGTTTACGAACTGAGCGATACCGGAGGGCAGTGACCTCGCTGAGCCGAGTCGCACGGATTCGCTTTTCGCAAAATGCGCGGGTTGGTTGCTCGCCTGAGTGGCCCCGGTCGCAGTGGGATCGATGGGCCGAGTGGCACAGAACCGCAAACGGAGCGATTTTCGCGGAGTGCGCGGATTCTCACCGCTAATTCTACCTGGCCCCTCTTGCCGGTTGCTCACGGTGAGGATCCGCGCACTCCGCGAAAATCGCTCCGTTTGCGGTTCTGTACCACTCGACGACCCTGGCAAAACAGCGGGTGCATACGGTTCGGCTTGTCGGGATCAACCAAGCCAACCGTTGTAAAATGGTTCACGTCTATGGTGAGGAGCGAAGTTCAGGCGGACAGCCACGGGAAAGCCCTTTCCGCCTTGCTGAAGGGCAAATCCGAGACCGAAGCCGAAATCATAAAGCGCGCCGTCGATCTTGCCGACGAATCGGGGCTTCGGGAGACAGCTGCCGCCGGCAGTCCCTCCGTTGCCCGCGCACTTGCTGTCGCCTCGATCCTGAACGAACTGCGCCTGGATCACGAGACGATCGCGGCCGGTGTCTTGCGGGACGTTGTCGAAGACACGCCCGTCACCCTCGACCAGGTCCGGACGCAGTTCGGTTCTTCAGTCGCCATGCTCGTGGAAAACCTCGCCCGCATGGACGCGCTGCAGCAGTACCAGCCTGACGCAGATAAGGGGAAGAAAGACAAGAACCAGAGCGAGGCACTTCGGAAAATGCTCCTTGCCATGAGCGAAGACCTGCGTGCGGTGCTGATCAAGCTGGCTGACCGGGTCTACAATCTGAGAAATCTGAAGACCTTTCCTGAGGACAAGCGCGAACTCTTGGCCCGAGAGAGCCTGGATATATTCTCGCCCCTGGCCAACCGATTGGGTATCGGGCGGCTGCGGTGGGAGCTGGAGGACCTGTCTTTCCATCAACTTGATCCCGCCACCTACAAGAACATCGCGAGGCTGCTCGATGAACGACGCGTTGTCCGCGAGGCGAACGTGGTGTCGGTCGTCGAGCGGCTGCGGACGGAACTCCGTAATGCGGGCATCGAGGGTGAGGTGTCCGGGCGGCCGAAGCACATCTACAGCATCTGGCGGAAGATGACACGGAAAGGGGTCGAGTTTGACCAGATCTTCGATGTCACCGCCGTGCGGGTGCTTGCACGGGACGTCGCCGGCTGCTATGCCACCCTGGGCGTCGTTCACTCCCTGTGGGAACCGATTTCGGGCGAGTTCGACGACTACATTGCCACTCCCAAGGAAAACGGCTACAAGGCGCTCCACACGGCGGTGATTGGTCCGGATGGGAAGAATCTCGAGATCCAGATCCGGACCCACACGATGCACAAGGAAGCGGAACTGGGCGTGGCCGCACACTGGAGCTACAAGGAAGGTGGAAAGCAGAACCCGGAACTCCAGAAAAAAATCGGAGATCTGCGCCGGATGATCCGGGGGGCCGATTCCGGAGAGATGGATTTCGTCACCCGGTTCAAGGCCGAGATGTTTAAGGACCGGGTCTATGTCCTGACACCCAAGGGCGAGATCATCGAACTGACCAAGGGTGCCACTCCGCTCGATTTCGCGTATCACGTGCACAGCCAGGTAGGACACCGGTGCCGCGGGGCCAAGGTGGACGGCAAAATCGTCCCGCTGACGTACGAGCTGAAGACCGGCGAGAAGGTTGAGATCATGACAGGGAAGCAGCCGGCTCCCAGTCGCGAGTGGCTGAATCCTCACGCCGGTTACCTGAAGACGCCTCGCGCTCGCGCCAAAGTGCGCCAGCATTTCCGCGCTCTTGACTACGATCGCTACGTCGCGAGCGGCCGTGTGATCCTCGAGCGGGAGCTGCAGAGACTCGGCATCATTGGTGCCAACCTGGAAAAGGTGTCGCAACGTTTCGGCAAGCCGAAATTGGAAGTCTTTCTCGAGGCGATCGGCCGGGGAGAAGTGACTCCGACACAATTGGCTGCGGTATTGAGCGAATCCGTCCCTCAGCCGGCGGCCGCGCCGGCTGTTGAAACAGTCACGACTACGGGTACCGAGCCCGCCCAGAAGGATGCAACCGTTGGAGGTATCCGGATTCTCGGGGTCGCGAACCTACTGACCATTGCCGCAAGATGTTGCCAGCCGGTTCCAAATGACACAATCTCGGGTTATGTGACTCGAGGACGTGGCGTTACGATTCACCGGTCGGATTGCCGGAATTTCCACCGCCTTGCACGGGAGAACCCGGAGCGGGTGATTCCGGTCGACTGGAACGCCCGGGGTACGGACGTCTTCAAGGCCCAGGTCCAGGTTGTCGCTCAAAATCGAGCCGGGGTCTCCCGTGACGTCACGAACCTGTTTGCAGAGGCCAAAATAAACGTCGTCCAGGTGACTTCCGTCCCCGATTCGAAACGGGGAGTGGTCACGCTGAATATCACGGTTGAGGTGGCAAACAGCGCCCAGTTGGGCGAAATACTGGGGGAGATCAGCCAGAAATCTTATGTGCTCCAAGCTGGCCGCCGGGCGTCTGGGTGAGGGAGCGCGGACGTCTCGTTCATGGAGCGCGGGCGTCTCGTCCGCACTGGGATCGCGGGCATCTTGCCCGCGCGCCGGGCATCCTGCCCGGCGTTAATGGGGCCGTGATTGCGCGACGGGTGTCCGTGCTCCAGGAAGAACGTTGTTCGGAGTGACGATCTATGCCGAATCGATTGCATGTGGTGGTTCTGTTGTCTGCGTTGCTCGTCCTGCTCTTGCCCGGTTTTGGCTCGGCCGGGCTCCAGCCGGACATCCCGAATGCAGCATCGCTACTGCTTGCCATCCAAAAGCTCGGTGTCGTGGGCAATGTGCTTTACATAGCGGCCCATCCGGATGACGAAAACACCGGCCTGCTTGCTTACTTCTCGCTCGGCAGGAAGCTTCGGACGGGCTACCTCTCATTGACCCGTGGCGACGGCGGGCAGAACCTCATCGGCCCTGAGCAGGGTGACTTCCTGGGCGTAATTCGAACACAGGAGTTGCTGGCGGCACGAGAGCGCGATGGCGCCGAACAGTTCTTCGGTCGCGCCGTCGATTTTGGTTTTTCGAAGACTTCCGAGGAGACGCTGCGGTTCTGGGGAAGGGAAGAATCGCTTTCCGACGTCGTCTGGGTGATTCGCAAATTCCGGCCCGACGTCGTCATCACGCGTTTCACCCCCACTGCGGGGGGGCATGGAAACCACACGGCATCGGCAATTCTCGCCGAGGAGGCATTTAAGGCGGCTGCTGATCCGAATCGTTTCCCGGAACAGCTGAAATGGGTCAAGCCGTGGCAGGCAAAACGCCTGGTCTGGAACGAATTTTCCTTCGGCGGGCAACAGCCTTCACCCGAGAGTCTCAAGGTTGAGCTGGGCGACTACAACCCCCTGCTTGGGCTCAGTTACCGCGAGATCGCAGGCATTGCGCGGACGATGCACAAGAGCCAGGGGATGGGAGCGCCGGAAGGGCGTGGAAGGTCAGTTAACGGTTTCAGGCATCTGGCTGGAGAACCGGCGTCTTCGGAACTTTTCGACGGTGTCGAACTGGGCTGGAAACGGATTCCCGGAGCCGAGGAAATCGCCGAATACCTCGACAAGGCCCGCGCTTCCTTTCAACCGGCGCAACCACAAGAGGTTCTCCCGCTCCTCCAGAAGGCGTATCGACTGAGCGAAAAGCACAAGGATAACCCTCTGGTCGAGCAGAAGAGGACGGAGATGCGAGAAGCCATCCGGGCGTGCGCAGGTCTGTGGCTGGAAGCTATTGCGGCCGCGCCCTCGGCGCCCCAGGGTGGGGAAGTGAGCGTAACCTGGACGGCGATCAATCGGAGTGAGTTCCCAATCGGCCTGAGGCGGGTGCGAATTCAGCCGGGTGGCGGAGACGAAGCAGTCCAACAGGAATTGGTGAACAACGAGCCGTTAACGGGCAAATCCAGTCTCGTTATCCCGGCTGACGCACCCTACTCACAGCCGTACTGGCTCCGAACCCGGCGCACCGGACACCGCCATCAGGTGAGTCAGGAAATGGTCGGGACAGCAGACTCCCCGCCCGCGTTTCGAGCGGAATTCGTCGTCGCCATGGGAGATCTGGAGATCCCCTACGAGGTGCCTGTCCTTTATCGCTGGGTAGACCCAGTCGATGGCGAAAAGTACCGGGTTTTTGACGTGGTTCCCGAAGTATCGGTGGAACTGAGGGAACCGACCGTTGTCTTCCCCAAAGCCGAGGGCAAGAGAATTTCCGTGATGGTCCGGAGTCTTGTTGCCGCCGCCCGTGGCAGCGTGAACCTTGTGCTGCCGGTCGGCTGGTCGGCCGATCCTCCCACCCACCGTTTCGAGTTCGCAGCCATTGATGACACGGCGACGTTCGAATTCCAGGTGCTTCCGGCGAATGGGGCGAGAAGCGGCCGGTTCGCGGCGCAGGCCGACATCGGAGGCAAGAAACTCGGATCGACTGTGGGCGTCATCGCCTATCCGCACTTCGCACCGCAGCGAGTCCTGAGGGACGCAGAAGGGTTTCTGCTGCGGGAGGATATGACCCGTGTCGGGACGACGATTGGCTACATAGCCGGCTCGGGTGATCAGGTGCCCGACGCCTTGCGCCAGGTTGGGTACCGGGTTGATTTACTCTCGGACGAGCAGATCATGTCCCCCCGGCTGGACGAATACGATGCCGTCGTCGTTGGTATCCGCGCCTACAACACGCGGCCGGCCCTCAGAACCTCCCAGAGCCGCCTGATTCGGTACGTCGAGGGCGGCGGTACCCTGGTTGTTCAATACAACACAGCGCAGGAGCGGGCCACCGATCGGCTGGGCCCTTACCCTTTTCGCATCTCCCGCGATCGCGTGTCCGTTGAGGACAGCCCGGTACAACTGGCACAGCCGGACCATCCGGTCCTCACTTATCCAAACCGCATCACCGAGCGCGACTTTGCAGGCTGGGTCCAGGAGCGTGGCCTCTATTTCGGCGAAGGTTGGGCCACGGAGTACCAGGCGCCGCTGCTGTGCGCGGACCCCGGCGAGACTCCAAAAGCCGGCAGTCTGCTCTATGCCCGCTACGGTAAAGGCGTCTTCGTTTACACGGGCCTTGCCTTCTTCCGGCAGCTGCCGGCCGGCGTCCCGGGGGCCTATCGTTTGTTTCTCAATCTTGTGGCGAAAAGAAATGCAAAACCAGGATCCTCTTCCAACTGACCCAGCTCGTGCGCCTTTGCGTGTTTTCGCGTCTTTGAGTGAAGAACAGGAGAATCCGCCGCCGTTCGGAACCTGGAGGATGTGGTACGGGGCGGTACTCGGGCTGCTGGGGCTGCTCATCTGCCTGTTTTACGCTTTCACGGTGTATTTCAGATCCTGACGAACCCCGCAACAACGGACGGAATCGATGCGCACACTGGACTGGCTTGTTCTCGCAGCGTTTCTCATCTTCACGCTGGTCTACGGCTTCCTGAAGGGCCGGGGTACGAAGAACATCCGGAGCTATATGCTCGCGGACAAATCGATGCCCTGGTACGCTGTTGGGCTGTCCGTGATGGCGACCCAGGCGAGCGCAATCACGTTCGTTTCGACGCCCGGGCAGGCGTACGCCGACGGCATGCGATTTGTCCAGGTTTACTTCGGCCTGCCGATTGCCATGGTCATCCTGGCCGCCGTCGCGATTCCGATCTTCCATCGCCTGCAGGTCTACACCGCGTACGAATTCCTGGAGCATCGGTTTGACCTGAAAACCCGGACACTGGCCAGTTGCGTCTTTCTGATCCAGCGGGGTGTGAGCGCCAGCATTTCCCTTTACGCGCCCGCACTCATACTATCTGTGGTACTCGGATGGGACCAGCGCATCACCGTCTGGGTCATGGGGGCCATGATCCTGGCATACACGGTTTTCGGTGGTGTCAAGTCAGTCAACTGGAATGACTTCCAGCAGTTCATCGTCATTATGGGCGGAATGCTCGCGGCCTTGATCGCGACCATCAAGCTCCTCCCGTCCGATGTCTCCTTCGGTGACGCCGTCTCCGTGGCCGGCACGTTCGGCCGGCTCAACGCCGTCGACTTCTCGTTCGATCCGAGCAGCCGCTACAACTTCTGGACGGGGATCATCGGCGGCCTGTTCCTCGCTCTGGCCTATTTCGGGACCGACCAGTCGCAGGTGCAGCGCTACCTGACGGGACGGTCGGTGTCCCACAGCCGTCTCGGTCTCCTGTTCAATGGCATGGCCAAAGTTCCGATGCAGTTCTTCATCCTGTTCGTCGGGGCCATGGTGTTTGCGTTTTATCAGTTCTCCACGCCTCCGCTGTTTTTCAATCAACTGGAGGAAACAAAGCTGCTCTCGAGCGAGCGCGCAGCAGAATACCGTTCGCTTCAGGCCGAGTACGCATCCGCGGAAAAGGAGAAGCAGCAGCAGATCAGGCGTTGGCTGGAGGCCGAACGGGCCGGCGAACCGGATCGTGTCAGTGCAGAGAACGACGCTCTTCACAGAGCTCAAGACGAGGCACAAAAGGTCCGCAGCCGGGCGATCCGGCTCATCAGCGAGAATGATCCGAAGGCGAACACCAACGACAACAACTATGTTTTTCTCACGTTTGTCACGCGATATCTGCCGGCCGGACTTGTGGGACTGATCATCGTGGTGGTTTTTGGGGCGACTATGGCTTCGACTTCTTCGGAACTGAACGCCCTGGCCACGTGCACGATGGTCGATATCTATAAGCGGTTGTTCGGAAGGGCTGCCGGGGAGCGCAGGGAACTGCTGCTGTCGCGTGTCGCCACAGCCGGATGGTGCCTTTTTGCGGTCCTCGTGTCGCAGCAGGCCGGGCGTTTGGGGACACTGGTCGAGGCCGTGAACCTGTACGGCTCGCTTTTCTACGGGACGGTGCTCGGCATTTTCATCCTGGCGTTCGGTTTCAAATGGGTGCGGAGCACGGCCGCTTTTGTCGGCGCGCTGGGCGGCCAGGCGTTGTTGTTGTCCCTCTACTTCTTAACCACCATTCCCTGGCTATGGTATAACGTCTTAGGTCCCATGGCCGTCGTCGGCCTGGCCCTGATCATCTCGATCCTGTTCAAGAAACGACAAAACACTTAAAACTAGCTGAGGAGACACTATGTCAAGGCGAACTATCGTTGTCTGTTTTCTGGCTGTTGCGTTTATTTCGGCGGCGTTTTTCGGTGGCTTCGTGACCGGACAAGCGAAGGTCCAGACCCCGTCTACCGTGGTTCATCACGTGGTCTTCAAGTGGAAGGCTGAGGCGACCGACGCCGACAAGCAGAAAGTTATGAACGGTCTCAAGGAAATCGTGAATGCGACCCAGGGCGTCAAGAACTTCTGGTCGAAATCGGTGAAGATTCAGCCGGACAACTACTCCCAGACGTTTGTGATTGAGTTTGAGAATCAGGCGGCTCTGCAGGGATATGCGAACGACCCGAAGAAAAAGGAGTGGGATACCGCGTATTACGCGATTCGCGAGACCAGCCAGAACTGCGTGACGACCAACTGACAGTTTCGGGGACAGTTTCGGGGACATAATACTTAATTCCCAATCCGGTTGCGTTTCCGTGGCATAGCAGAGGAATTAAGTTTTGTGTCCCCGAAACTCCACCACCCTCGAACTTCTCTGAGTCGCAGGCGGATTCGCGGTGCAGCACCGCCGCTTTTCGGCCCGGTTGGCGAGGACTGGCGTTCCTCTAGACCTTCTTCAGGTTTTCCAACGCGGCCCTATCGGAGTAGCGGTCGGTTGCCCCGTAGCTCCAGAAGAGCACGCCTTCGTAGCCGCCCTCCCTGGCTGCCTCGAGATATTGTCCGGGAGCCACCGCTGTCTTCTTTGTGGGCACTTCGCCGATCAGGACCGGGCCGTCGACCGGCAGTGCGGCAACCGGAGGCCACGGGAAGGGATTCCGCCATCCGGGGTACCAGTGGGCCTGGTAGAGGTCGAGTCCGACGTCTGCCCAGTGCTTCAGATACCCGATGCCCGCGCTCCCGACTGTCACCGGATCATCGGCCAAGGTGTGAATTCTGTCCGCGCACAGACCTACGAAATCAACCATCTGCGAGGCCTGCACCCTGTCTCCTGTTCCTCGCCAGAACCCCGTCATCCCGCGCGTGACCCACTCAGGCTCGTTTATGATTTCCCAGGCGTAGACTGAGTCGCGGGCTGCATAGCGCGACACTAACGGTGCAACCGCGCGCTCGAGGAAGGTCTTCGCTTTGGCCACCTCGCGAATAACGTTGGAACGCCCGGCCAGGCGGACTTCGTTGACCGTCCCGCCGTGTTTGCACCAATGGAAATCCAGCAGTACCGGGAGCAGGAGCAGGCCAGAATCCTCCGCCAGAGCAAAGAGTGCATCGAGGTCCTCGAAGAACAGGGGATCGAGCCCCGCCACGTTTCCTGACGCGTCGAAAAGAGGGGAAGCGCGACCATCCGCGAACAGAAAGAAGCGAACGATCCGGGTGCTGAAAGCCCCGAACGCGCCGGCGATCAAGCCGAAGTCGCGCGCCACGTGAGCTCGGTTCTCCGGACGCGACAGTCCAAGGTGTCCCCACGCGTTCGCGCCGAAGTCGGAGCCGTAATTGCGCCACGGGTAGTTGACGCCAACAAC